>JAQBNG010000062.1 GCA_028288675.1 Flavisolibacter sp.
ACCAGCATGTAAGGAACTTTCATCATTTCCGTATCCCTGATCTTCCTTCCAATCTTTTCCTGCCTGTCATCTATTTCGGCACGAATATCAGCTTTTTTTAATCTTTGTAAAACATCTTTTGCATAATCCATAAACTTATCCGATATAGGCAAAATCTTCACCTGCAAAGGCGCCAGCCATACCGGGAATTTACCTGCGTAATGTTCCAGCAAAAATCCTATAAAACGCTCATGCGTACCCAATGGCGCCCGGTGAATAATCAGGGGCGTATCGGTTGAATTATCCTGTGTAGTGTAACTCAATTTAAAACTGCGGCCCTGCGCAAAATCAACCTGGTTAGTAGCCAAAGTAAATTCACGGCCAATGGTACTGTAAATCTGCACATCAATCTTTGGCCCGTAAAAAGCCCCTTCATCTTGTACTTCTACAAAAGGAATATTTGCCTCCGTCATTACCTCCCGAACCATTGCTTCGGTCTCTAACCAAAGTTCTGGTTCATTAACGTATTTCTTCCCCAGTTTTGCCGGGTCGTGAAGACTCAATCGCATGACATATTTCTCAATACCAAAAATTTTAAAGTATTTTATGTACATGTCATTCACAGCCCTGAACTCCTGTGCAAATTGTTCCCTTGTACAATAGATATGGGCATCGTTCATATGAAGACACCGCACCCGCATCAAACCAAATAATTCACCGCTTTGTTCGTAGCGATAGCAGGTTCCATATTCAGCTAAGCGAAGAGGAAGGTCTTTATAGCTATGCTGTTCAGCCGCAAAAATCTTATGGTGGTGCGGACAATTCATTGCCTTCAGATAATACTTAACTCCTTCCAACTCCATAGGCGGGTACATGCTATCCTGGTAGTACGGCAGGTGACCACTCGTTATATACAAGCTTTCCTTTGCAATGTGCGGAGTAACCACTCTTTTATAACCAGCTTCCTGCTCGGTTTCTTTGGCCAGCCTTTCTAATTCTTCAATGATAATTGTTCCATTAGGCATCCATAAAATAAGGCCCGGTCCAACATCATCATCCATAGTGAAAATACCAAGTTCTTTGCCCAATTTCCGATGGTCACGTTTTTTCGCTTCTTCTACCAATAAAAGGTATTCATCCAACTGTTTTGCCGATGGAAAACTAACGCCGTAAATGCGGGTCAACTGCTTGTTTCTTTCATCACCTTTCCAGTAGGCGCCGGCAATATTTGTAAGCTTAATTGCTTTTATAAAACCAGTTGCCGGTATATGCGGGCCTCGGCATAAATCGGTAAAACCACCTTGCGTATATAAGGTAATATTGCCGTCCTCCAGACCTCCCAGCAAATCAAGTTTATACTCATCACCTTTTTCGGTAAAATAAGCTACAGCATCGGCTTTAGATATTGGCTTGCGTACATAGCTATTGTTTTGTTTGGCCAGTTCAGCCATCTTCACTTCCAGCTTACGTAAATCTTCTTCGTTGATAGTGTAATTGCCTAAATCAACATCGTAATAAAAGCCATTATCGAGCGGTGGCCCTACCCAAAATTTTACACCTGGAAACAAACTTTCAATAGCTTCCGCCATCAGGTGCGCCGTAGAATGCCAAAAAGTATTTTTTCCACTTGCATCGTCCCAGGTTAAGAGTTTAAAAGCCGCATCCGTTTCTATAGGCCGGCTAGCATCCCAAACTTCGCCATTCACTTCTGCTGCCAAAACCTTTCTTGCTAATCCTTCTGATATAGACTTTGCTATATCAAGACCTGTACTGCCTTTTGGGTAATGGCGTACGGCCCCGTCGGGTAATGTGATAGTTAATTGTTCATTCATAAAGAGCGGCAAAATTAACAAAATCAGTCAGAGCGCAATGAATTTGAAAAAGAGGTTATTACTATTTTCACATTGCTATGAATAAATTGGTGCGAACGCTTATTCTATTCTCCTTTTTTTTAAGCGCTTCTTCAACGTCTTTCGGACAAGAATTGACCGGCATCTGGCGCGGCTATTTTATTACAGAAGGCGGCGAACAATATAAGTATGAAGTACAGTTAGGCCAGTCAAAGAAATCTTCCCTGACTGGAGTAACCTACTCATACCTGGATACCCGTTTTTATGGCAAGGCAACTTTTACAGGTTTTTATACAAAGGGTTCAAAAGCAGCATTAGTACAGGAAATTAAAACCGTAGAGCTAAAAATGGATGGTGGCTCGGTGGCTTGCATCATGAAGTGCCGAATGGAATATGTACGTTCTGGTAACGAAGAATTTTTAGAAGGAACATACACAAGCTCTTACGAAAAATCGGATTTGCTCAATGGCGTAAGGAAGGGTGGTAACTGTGGTGGCGGTAAGGTCTATCTTAGAAAAGTAATCACCTCAGATTTTTATGTAGAGCCATTTTTACGTAGCAAAAGGCCCACGGCAACCCCGATGATACCCGCACCAACAGTAAAAAAGCCACTCACGAAAACAACGGTTAATAAACCTATTGTAAAAAAAACAGCACCGAAAAATAATACTACACTAACAAAAAGACCTCCTGTTATTATACCTATTGTGACTGATACGGCAAAAAAAGCCACTATTAACCCGGTAGTTATTAATACGAAGCCTATACAAAAAATAACAGTGCCGGCAATCATCCGCGAACGTAGAAATGAGCTGACAAAAACGATTGATGTAGTGAATACTGAAATTAATATAAGCTTGTACGATAATGGTGAAATTGACGATGACTCTATATCGGTTTACCTTGATGGAATCCTGGTGATTGCTAATAAACGGTTGTCGAATAAACCTATTAATTACAAGCTTAAAATTGATGAAACATCACCAGAACATACCCTCATAATGGTAGCGGAAAATTTCGGACGCATTCCGCCGAACACTTCGTTAATGATCATACAGGACGGCGATAAACGTTACCAGGTCAGCATTACATCAACGGAACAAAAGAACGCAATGGTGCGGTTCCGGTTTGGAGGCAAACAATAAAAATTGAACCAGCAATTGCAACTTTCATACGAACAAAATTTGCTGCTTCTATCGTTACATACTTCTCATTAACTCTTAGGTATTTAAATAAAAATTGCCAATCGCAAAATAAATTGTCTTCATTTGATTTGCGATTGGCGATTCACACTTCACCTCTTAGAATCCTCTTGCTCCTTCAACTCTTGGCTTTGGCAATTCTTTACGTGGAATCATTTCATCACGCTGTGCTGTATTAAAAACAAAGGCAGCAACTATGGTAGCAGCCTGCTTTAAATCTTCGGGCACTAAATGATCATAAGTATCCATATTGCTATGATGCGTTCTTGTATCATATTCAATTTCATCCTGTATAAACTGAAAACCCGGAACACCCACTGCATCAAAAGACAAATGATCGGTGCCACCCGTATTAGAAATGGTTACTGTAGAAGCGCCTAAGTCTTTAAACGATTCGAGCCATTTGGTAAAAACAGGCTTAGCCTTTTCATTTCCCTGCAAGTAAACACCCCGGATTTTTCCCGTACCATTATCCAAATTATAGTAGGCAGTAATCTTGCTTTGTGCAGGCTGCAATTGCATTGTTGCGGGATCAGCTACGTGCATTTTTACATAATTACGGGAGCCATGTAAACCTTGCTCTTCGCCACCCCATAAAGCGATACGGATAGTGCGGCGGGGTTGAAAATTAGAAGCTTTTAAAAGGCGCATGGCCTCCATCATAACTGAACATCCTGCTGCATTATCTGTTGCGCCGGTGGCACCATGCCATGAATCAAGGTGACCACCAATCATCACAACTTCATCTTTTAATTTTGGGTCAGTACCAGGAATTTCTGCAATCACGTTATAGCCTTTCAAGTCCTTATCAAAGAATTTTGTTCTTACATCAGCTTCCAGTTCTACCGGAATGCCTGCGTTTGCCAGGCGTTGCAGCCTCAAATAATCGTCGCTTGACAATACAACATTCGCTGGCAGTTCGGGTGCATCTTTTGTGTATTGTCCGCCACCTTGCACAAAAATGGTTCCTTCATTACCGCGACTTGTACTTAGCACCAGCGCTGGTTTTTCCTGCAAATACATTGCATTTAAAGCTCTTGTAAATGCCTGTCGGGTTGCAAAAGTTTGCGCCATTTGCGGGTTGCCTTGCTGACGACCACCTTGTCTTGGCGGTGTAGGTTCCGCTTTCGCCATCTTATTTAGCGCTTCATCTGTAAACCTTGCTGCATCAGCCTTGAAACCGGGTTTCAATGTATCGCCGCTCCAAAGCATCACAATCTTATCTTTTAGTTTACCGGAGTATTGCTGCAGTTCGGCTGAGTCCTTTGCTTTGATCAATACAATTTCAGCCGACATTATTTTTTTGCCGGGTGTACTTCCTGTCCATGCTTTTGATTGTGCAATAAGCGGAACATAATAAGGTTTTGTCATAGCTACGTAGCAGCGTTCCTGTTGCCAGCCTTTTCCAAAATCACCCCATGATTCTATGGTTGCATTTTTTAATCCCCAGCTTTCCAGTTTGCTTTTTGCCCACTTGGCAGCGTTCATAAATCCGGGTGAAGCAGTAAGCCTTGGCCCGCTTACATCTGTAAGATAAAAGGCATGGTCCATCACCTGCGAGTTTTTGAGGCCGTCTTCTTTTAGTTTATTAATGAAGGCTTCATCACCCTCTTTTTGGGCGAATAAAACTGCCAAGGAAAATTGGCAGGCAGTAAGGAGGAAAAGTTTTTTCATGTGTTCAGTAGTTTGTTGTTAAAGGTAGTACCTCATCCCCTGCGAGCAGCACGCCTGCCGTAAGGGGGAGACTCAGAACACAAACTACTATGATTGTAGATGCCGCATAGAATTGTTATCGTACAAGAGTGCGACGCAACAGGCGATGCTATGAAAAACAAATGTTGGGTAAAAAAAAGCAAAACGCAATCATATCCCTGGTTAGGTTATTATTTCAAATAAGACTTTGTGCGCAGATGCCCTCTGCCTGCCGGCCAAGTGGGTTACATATACTTTTAAAACCTAAAATTCCATGTAACCGAAGGCAGCACAGGAAACAAGGACACTTGCTTTGCACTTACTTTCAAGGTACCATTATATGGGCTTCCTTCCTGGTTGAAATAAATAAAATAAGGATTCATTCTACTATACGTATTGTAGATACTAAACACCCAATAGCTTTGAATTCGCCGGACTTTTTTTGGTTGCGGCGTATAGGTAGCCGATAAATCCAGACGGTGATAAGGAGCTAAACGATACTGGTTGATCTTACTGTATTCCTGCGTTAGAACACCATTGATAATATAAAAACGTTGCGGCAATGAAGTAGCGTTACCGGTGGCATATACAAACACAGCCCCGAACTTCCATTTCTTGTTTTGCTCGTAAGTTGCAACTATCGAAATGTCATGCCTTCGGTCATATTTTGCAGGAAATTTTTTGCCGTCGTTCAGTTCAGGAAATTGCCGCCACGTCCACGAAAGCGTGTAACCGACCCAACCTGTTAACCTTCCTCTTACTTTATTTACAAAAAACTCGGTACCATAACTCCAGCCTTTTCCAAAAACAAATTGTTCTTCGGGGTCCGACAAAGAAGGTGTGTAACCTTCTTTGTATTCAATCTGGTTTTGCATTGATTTATAGTAAGCCTCAATTGAAGTTTCGTATGTATTGTCCTTAAAATTTTTGAATAAGCCACCTGCATACAGCCAGCTTTTTTGTGGCTCTACTCTAAATGTGCTGGGCACCCAAAGGTCGGTGGGCAGTGTAGTGCCGGCATTGCTAACCAGGTGAATATATTGCAGGTTGCGGGTTACAGAAGCTTTCAAGGAAGTTGACTCATTCAAAGCATACCTGGCCGTCACCCTGGGTTCAATTCCGCCGTATGCTTTTACTTTTTCAAGGGCACCATAAACAGTGCTGTCTAATTTGTTTTGATTTAAGTCTCTTTCATATTTTGTATAGGCTCCCACTTGTGTAAAGCCACTCCAGCGCAGGCCATAATTCAGCTTTAGCTTTTCGGTTACATCCCAATCGTCCTGCAGGTATAGCCCACTTTCAACCGCTCTTTTTAAACCGTTGTTATTTGGGGTAAACATCACGCTATCCTGCCGGCCCGACGTAACGTTAGGCGTAAACTTGTGATAGGTAAGAATTCCCCCATATTTTATTTTATGCGAACCGGAGGGATAATAATCAAAATCCATCTTTACCGAACCATCACGAATACCAGAGGCTAATTTTATATTGAAGCTTTCCTGGGCAGCACCAAAAGAAAAATTATAATCGTTATAAACAACCGTTGTATTGGCAAAAAGCTTCCGGTTGAAAACGTGGTTCCAACGCAAGGTACCCGTTGAGTTCCCCCAGGGAATATCGGCCCTGAAAGAAAGCTTTGCATTGCTGAAGGCAAATACATCACGGCCAAAATAACCACTTAAGAAAAGCTTGTCTTTATCAGAAAAACGGTAGTTGATCTTTGCATTCAGATCATAGAAATAATAGCCCGAACCATAAAAATTACTTTCTTTTTTTATGAAGGGCTTTACCAGTGCATCAACATAAGTTCTTCGTGCTGATACCATAAAAGAAGCCTTATCTTTTTTTATAGGGCCTTGTACCGAAAATCGCGAAGCTATCAACCCAATACCGCCTTCCGTAACAAACTTATTGCTGTTTCCATCTTTCATTTGCACATCAAGCACCGAGGAAAGACGTCCGCCATATTGTGCAGGCATCCCCCCTTTTATGAGCGATGTATTTTTGATGGCATCAGAGTTAAAGATGGAAAAGAAACCAAATAAGTGCCCTGTGTTGTAAACCACGGCATCATCTAATAAAATCAGGTTTTGATCGGGCCCTCCTCCCCTAACATAAAAGCCTGCATTGCCTTCGCCGGCATTGCGAACACCAGGTAGCAATTGGATCGCTTTTAAAATATCCACTTCGCCTAAAAATGCAGGAATACTTTTTATCTGGCCAATTGATAGATCAATTTGTCCCATTTGTGCATTGCGCACATTTACATCTCGCCTTCGGTTATAAATTACTACTTCATTTAAAGCGGCTGATTTAGGTATAAGAAAAATGGTTTGCTGGATATTTTGAATAAGTGAAATACGTACAGTTTGGGTAAGATAAGAAACATGCGATACGCTAAAATCATATTCACCCGAATCAAGTGTGATGGAATAAAATCCATACTGGTTACTGCCTACGGCCCTTCCGCTAACTGTAACCGTAGCGCCTATAATTGTCTCGCCACTAACGCTATCTTTTACATAGCCATTGATGGTAAATTTTGCTTGTGCGAATGTTGACAACGAGCATAAGCCTGCGCCGATAAAAAAGCAAAGCCTTACTAAACTTTTCATTACTTAATCCCTGTGTGATTGATAGTAGCTTTTGTTTCGCCGCAGTGCAGCATCCCACGGCCATATTGTGGATCGTGTAAACCTAAATAAGGATTACGTATAGAGTCGCTCCTGCTTAACCACTGCCCCGGTTTTGTATCATCAAAAGCCATTGGGCATTCCTGTAAATACAGTTTCTCCTTATCGTATTTTACCGTATTTAAAAATTGACGCAGATTATCAGTTAAGGAATTAAATGCTTCCCGTTGTTGACGAATTCCTTTTTCAGATACAATTGTTTGGGCATCCCCTTTTGCATTTTCAATAAAGCTCTGGGCCGTCAGGTAAATAGTGGAGTCATCATTCAGTTCATCCAGCACCGTTTTATCTAAATCCTTTATTAAGGCATCGGTTGCAATAGCAGCCCCTGCAGAATCCCAGTTAACAAAATGCTCGGTAAGTGTATTATAATTATCAAGGGTGACTGAAATTTGCTCGTTGAAAGGTTGACTGTGTTTACTAACCGTGATTGCCTGTGCTTTAGATGAATCTCCTTTTTTAGCCGGATCTGGACGGGCAGCCACCAGCCAGGCAATGATTCCTGCACCAGCTATTACAAGGAAAATGAGTATCGGACGCATGTAAAAAATTTGGGCAAAGCTAACCGCAGATTAAAAGATTTTTAATGCGATTTCAGAGATTTAAAACGCTTTTGGCTATGTTTAAAAAATTCTTCAGCAAATTTGCGCGGCAAAGGTTAAACATAGAAGGTCTTTGTCAAAGGCTGCATAACAGAAGTGACCCGCAAAGACCTTCTATGTTTTGAATCAAATCCGAAATTATAAATCTGAAACTCGAAATAAATTATGCTCGCTGGTTTACAAAACGTAACGTTTGAATTTGGTGCAAGAACAATTGTTGAAGATGCCACCTGGCATATTCACCCAAATGAAAGAATTGGCTTAATTGGTTATAATGGTACCGGCAAATCCACTTTGCTTAAAGTGCTTGTTGGCGAATACCTTCCATCAAAAGGTACAGTAGAACGCAGCCGCAGCACCTCTATCGGGTACCTGCACCAGGATCTTTTAAGCTTCGAAACTTCTGAATCAATTTTACAGGTGGCGCTTCATGCTTTTGATAAAGCAAAAAAAGTGCAACATGAATTAGATGAATTAATAAAGCAATTAGAGACTGATTCTTCGGAAGAACTTCTTTTGGAGTACAGTCATAAGCTTCACGATTTTGAAGAAGCCGGAGGTTACGAGATAGAACACAAAACAGAAGAAGTATTGCAGGGACTTGGCTTTACCAATGCTGATTTATCCCGCCCCTACCGTGAATATAGCGGGGGATGGCGTATGCGGGTTTTGTTGGCAAAGATGATCTTACAGGCGCCTGATCTGCTGCTGTTGGATGAACCGACGAATCACCTTGACTTACCTTCTATTGAATGGTTGGAGAAATACCTGATTCATTATAAAGGCGCCGTTGTAATTGTAAGTCACGACAAATATTTTTTAAACCGCATGGTTACAAAAATCGTCGAGGTTTACCAGCAACAACTACACATATACAATGGCAATTTCGATTATTATGAAAAGGAGAAAGCCATTCGTATTGAGATGCAGCAAAAGGCATACGAAAATCAGCAGGATTATATAAGGCAGAATGAACGTTTGGTTGAAAGGTTCAGGGCGAAAGCCAGTAAAGCAGCGATGGCGCAAAGCATCATGAAGAAGCTGGATAAGTTAGACAGGATAGAAGATTCGGAATTGGAACGGCCTAATATTAAAATCAATTTCAGGGTTGATAAAGTGCCGGGAAGGGTGTTGGTGGAATTGAAAGACATCAAAAAAACATTTGGCGATAATACCATTGTGGATCATGCCTCTGCGGAAATTGACCGGGGTGATAAGATTGCTTTGATTGGCGCTAACGGCAAAGGAAAATCTACCCTGTTACGGATTATTGCAGGTGTTGAACCTTTTGAAGGCGAAAGAAAATGGGGCCACAATGTAGAGGAAAGCTTTTATGCGCAGCACCAGTTAGAAGCGCTGAATATGAATCATACCATACTTGATGAAATGAAGGAATGCGGCAGCCAGATGAATGAGCTGGAATTAAGAGGCTTGCTGGGATGTTTCCTTTTTAGCGGCGATGATTCTGATAAAAAAATCAAGATATTAAGCGGGGGCGAAAAAGCAAGGGTAGCACTGGCAAAAACTATCGTAAGTAAAGCCAACTTCCTCATGCTGGATGAACCTACCAACCACCTTGACATGCACAGTTGCGACCTGCTTATTGATGCATTGAACAAGTACGGTGGAAGCATGATATTAGTAAGCCATGATCGTTACTTCATTTCAAAAACAGCGAATAAGATCTGGGAAATTGTAGACCATGAAATAAAAGAATTTAAGGGTGGCTATGAAGAGTGGATGGAATGGAAGGAACGAATGGCTGAAAGAGAAGTGAAAGAGGGCAAAGGAGGTAAAAGCTCAAAATCAAAAGTTCAAAGTCCTGATCAGTCAAAAAAAAAAGAAGTTTTTCCAGTAAATAATCCTTCTAAATCTAATCATCAACCAGATAAGTCCGGGGTTCAGAAAGAATTGCAAAAGCAGCAAAAGGCATTTCAAAAATTAGAACAGGATATAGCCGCCTTAAATACCCAAAAAGAGGAACTGGAAGCAAAATTGGCTCACCCGGATGCTTATGGTAATACTGAGGAATTTAAAAAAACGGAAACTGTATATAAGCAGCTTCTTTCAAGACTTACAGCAGCCAATAACGAGTACGAAGTGGTTTTTGAAAAGATGATCACCCTCGATGAAGAATTGCTAAGCTAACCAGCGTCTGGTTTTACCCCAGCCGTGGTATAAGAGTTGTAGTTGTCTAAGGGCAAACAATTTTTTATACAAAAAAGCAGACAATGAAAAAGCAGATTCTTCAACTAAGCCTGGTTGCCTTATTGGTTACCGGTTTTTCGTGTAAAGGCAAAGACAAGGATAAATCTACCACAACAACTACAACCAACACTGCCTCTCCGGAGGTAGCTCCCACTAACCCTCCTGCTCCGGTAGAAATTGCCGGCGATGCAACCCTTCGTCAGGGTGTAACTGATGCTACAAAAGATATAAAGGGCCTGACATCCAGAGTTGAAAATGGCGTAATCATTTTATCAGGAACTATCAGCAAAGAAGATAATATGCGCATTACACAAACTTTAAATTCCCTGCAACCCAAAAGAATTGACCGCACTAATTTAAATGTTCAATAAACAACAGGAGGTAAACAATGGCATTACAAGATAAATACAGGCAGTTAATAACCACCGCCCAACAAGCAGGTGTAACCAACCTGCAGGTGCGGGAGCAAGGTGGTGTTTTATATATTGATGGACATGCCCCAACGGCAACCATAAAAGATCAGCTTTGGAATGTGTATGGGCAAATTGACCCAAACTTTAAGAGTGGCGATGTAATAATGAATGTAAACACGACGGTTACTTCTGGTTCCCAGGCTACGGTAAATACGAAAGAATCAAATTTAAATATCCGTCGCGGCCCAGGCACCGACCAACCTATTGTTGGCAAAGCGGCTAAAGGCGAAAAAGTTACCGTTGTTAATCAAACCAACGACCAGTGGTGGCTGGTACGCTCAAAAGATGGTGAGGAAGGTTATGCACATGCGCAATATCTTTCGCCCCTTGCATGACCACATGGATTAAACGAAAAAAGCGCCTTCTTCAGGCGCTTTTTTCGTTTTGCATGCTTTTAAATCATTCAGCTACTTCCTCTCCTTCGTGCATCTTTATAAAATCTGTTACCAGGTAGTTAATAAATTTACCTGTAAGGTTATTGCTTGCTCCATTTGCCAGTTGGGTGGCGCCTTCGCAGATGTGCAGGTAAACCGCTTTTGCATGCGCCGCGCAAAGGTTTACATATTGCCTTGCATGAACTGCTTGCACACCACTAGGCGTACTGGCGCTGCTTAAGATATTTTGTACACAGTCAAGGTCCAACTCAATGCCGCAAAAATTGTCTTGTGTAAATTCTATTGCATGCGTAACTGCCTGGCGGAAGTCTCGTTTTTCATGGATGAAAATGTCTTCGTAAGTAATGATGTCAAGAAAAGGATTGTTTACAATATCGATCCAAACGTTCTGCGGCAGAAAGGCTTCATGAATTCCAATGGCGCAATACTTTTGTAAAAAGCCATCTTCATCCGCATATCGAAAAGCATTACCGCTATGCCTTCCTTCCAAAGGCCGGTAATCAGTATGGGCATCTAGATTAATGCAGTTGATCTGCGGTAGCGGAATCATTTGTGCGGCATGTAAACCTTTGGCACTTCCTTTTAAAATGGGGTACGCATTGTTATGACCGCCTCCGATAACTACCGGGGTTTTTTCTTCGGACACAATCAGTTTTATCAGGCTCTCTACTTCATCATCTATAGCGTTCACAGCATGACGATAAGCCTGCACTTTTTCATCAGGTCCATATGCATTTTTATCAATTAAAAATTGCAGGTCCCCAAAATCAAAATGACCTATAACCGCTACATCTTCACCCGTTAAAAAATCATTGCTCTGGCTATTTAAGAATGATTGCAAAAATGAAAGCCATACCGAACTGGTGCCACCTACACCATAGTTGGCCTGTACGCCAATGTCTTCAGGAATACCAATTACAACATACTGTGCCTGCAACCTTTTTACGGCTTCTACTATGCTTACGGTTTCGTCTAAAATAGCTACCCTTTCTCCCATTTTTGTTTCAAAACGGCGCAGGTTGGTGAGAGAAAGAATATCGCTTTTTGTATACTGCTTAAAATGTGTGAGGTTCATATTAAGTGGTTGTTAAATAAAATGCAATCGTAGTTACCAACAACAAGATAAGACCCAATAACAAAATGAAAAAAAAGAAAGTTTAGCTAACCCATTCTCCCGACAGCATTACCCGTTCAATTAAATTACTTCCAAAAGAGTAAGGCAAAAACGTAAGTGAAGGAACTTCCTTTGTAACAATAAGATTCGCTTTTTTACCTATGGAGATACTGCCAATTTCATCCTGCAATTCCATAGCATAAGCGCCATTGATGGTTGCTGCATTGATGGCTTCTTCCGGCAACATTCGCATTTGAATACAACTTAGCGCAGCTACAAAATTCATATTGCCTGAGGGTGAAGACCCCGGATTAAAATCCGACGCTAAAGCAATAGCACAGCCAGCGTCAATTAGTTTTCGGGCCGGCTGATAATCCATGCGTAAAAAGAAAGCTGCTGTTGGCAATAAGGTACCAATAGTGTTTGGAGAACCTGCTAATGCCTGTACATCTTCATCAGTCATAGTTTCTAAATGATCTAAAGAAACGGCATCTAATTCGATGCCTTTTTGTATGCCGCCAATGCTGTTCAATTGATTTACGTGCAGCTTTGGCTTCAATCCATAACGTCTTCCTGCCAAACAAACTTGTTCCATTTGCTTGGGAGAAAAAAAACCACTTTCACAAAAAACATCAATGTAATCAGCAAGACCTTCGGCACCAATTTGGGGCAGCATTTTATTAATAATTAAATCAATATACGCATCATGATCAGCTTTATATTCAGCCGGAAAAGCATGAGCCCCGAGAAAGGTTGCTTTAATAGAAATCTTTGAAGTCGCCTTCAATCTCTTTATAACCCGCAACATTTTGATCTCGCCTTCAATCGTTAATCCATAGCCGCTTTTTATTTCGATAGCGCCGGTCCCTAAACGGATAACTTCTTCCAATCGTTTATAAGATTGATTGAATAATTCATCTTCCGAAGTATCGTTTAACTTCTTCACGGAGTTCAGTATGCCGCCGCCTTTTGCAGCAATATCTGCATAGCTTACACCTTGAATTTTATCTCTGAACTCGTGTTCCCTGCTGCCAGCAAATACAAGATGCGTATGACTATCGCACCAGGAAGGCAACACTAATTTTCCGGTTGCGTCAAGATGATCTTGAAATGTTGACGGATTAAATTTCAATTCTTCCATCTTACCGTAAGAAGCAATTGTTTCCCCCTCGACAATTAAATAAGCATTGTTGATACAAGGCAGTTTAGCCAATTCAGCTCGCCGCAGTAAGCTCCATGATGAACGCACATTTACTAATTGCTTAATGTTGGAAATAAGTGTAGCCATAACAGCGGCTAATCTACCAAAGAATTTCATTTAAAGAAAAAGGCAAGACACGTTTTTACAACTGCGGTTCTTTTATTTGCCGTACCAATTTTTTAAGAAAAGGGAAAACTTCCTGCTGCGCCGACATAGTAAATTTTGCAGCCGTGTTGCCCCGGCCTACTTTAATTGTATAGCCTTTACCAGCTAATGACCGAAACATATCTTCGTCAGTTGTATCATCACCAAGACATAGAATAAAATCAGGTTCAAGGTTCTTAATTATGTTCAAGGCTGTAGTTCCTTTATCAACACCTACAAGGCGCACTTCTAAAACTTTATTCCCATCAATTACCTGAAGCGGGGTGTTGCCGGTAAGCTGCAGCAAACTGTTACGCAGTTCCCGCGAACGGCTAAAACCAAGCTCAGCGTGAGTATTACGGTAGTGCCAAGCCAGGGTGCTTTTCTTTTCTTCAATAAAAGAACCGGCACACCGGTTAACAAATAATTGCATAAGGGGTTTTAATTTATCCTTCCATTCCGAGGCCATTGTAGCCTGTACCTGCCATTCGCCACCTCTTTGTTTTACTGCAGCGCCATGTTCAGCAACAAGGGTAAGCAGCAGGCTACCCAACCATTGTTCAAGCGTTTCAGCGTCCCGGCCACTTATAATTACTACCTCATTGCGCTTATCGTCGGTTAAACTTTTTAATAGTTGCAGCAGTTCACCAGACGGAGAGGCCATAGAAGGAATCTTTTGCAGGGGAGACAGGGTGCCATCATAATCTAAAAGAATACAGCGCCTTTCGGCCGTTATATAATCTTCTATTATTGTTCGGGTAATTTCTTCTGTGAGAAGATTGTTCTTTAAATTTTCCTGGCTGGCTTTTGATTCTTGCAGGCAACTTAAAAAGTCACTCATCCATTTAAAAACATCATATGCGGCAATGCGCCTTTGCATGTTTGAAAGTCGTGAACGCTGTTCGATTGCATGCATATTTAAAGCCGTGTCTATAGCATCTGCCACTTCATTTACATCAGTTGGATTTACCAATACAGCTTCGCTTAACTCACTGGCAGCACCGGTTAGTTCGCTCAAAATCAATACCCCTTTGTCAATGCAACTCGCAACATATTCTTTGGCAACAAGGTTCATCCCGTCACGCAATGGTGTGATTAAAGCAACATCACCAACCTGGTATAAAGCGCACAATTCATCAAACGATAAATGATTATAACGGTAAAGGATGGGCTGCCAGTGCAGGCTTGAAAACTTACCGTTTATTGTGCTTACTTTTTCTTCAATGCTGCTTTTACGTTGTATATAAGCATCAATAAAATCACGGGAAGGAATTATGTTTAAAATAAAAACAACTTTACCCATCCATTCAGGATAGTTGTTTAAAAATTCTTCGTACCCATCTAACCGGTATTCTAACCCTTTTGTATAATCAAGACGGTCAACAGAAAAAATTATTTTTTGAGAAGTAAACTTTTCTTCAAGCCCCGTTGCAAGGTTGACTACCCTATTATCGACAATCGCATCGCGGAATTTTTGATAGTCGATACCAATCGGAAAAAGGTCGGCTTTTATCTGGCGGTCTTTAAATAAAATATTAGTGAACTGGTTATCTGCCTGCAGAATCATCTTACACGATTGAATAAAATGCTGCACATAATCATGTGTGTGAAATCCTACAAGGTCGGCACCCAACATACCTTGCAGCAAAGCCCTTTTCCACCGGGTAGGCAACAGCCTGAATATTTCATAGGAAGGAAAAGGAATGTGCAAAAAGAAGCCGATAACAGAAGTGGGAAAACTCTCCCTAAGCATTTGCGGCAGAAGCAGTAACTGGTAGTCGTGCACCCAGACCACATCACCGGGCCTGTAAATATTTTTTACTTTTTCTGCAAATTCCTGGTTGATATTTCTATAAGCTTCAAAATATTCTTTTTTGTAGTTAGCCAGTGTAGGAAAATAATGGAAAATTGGCCATAAGGTTGAGTTTGAGAAACCATTGTAATAATTTTCATACACTTCTTTATCCGGGAAAACCGGTTCAATGGTAAAGTCCGAGGATAATCCATTTTGTTCTACTGCGCTATTCCAGTCTTCTTCGGAACAATCCATACTGCCTACCCAAATCTTCTCAGCAAATTCATCTGCTTGCTTATCGGAACGTTCAAAATAACTTTTAATAGCCGACACCAGCCCACCTGAGCTTTGCCGGATAGCAAGGCCGTCGTCACTCTTATCTACTGCAAAAGGTAAACGGTTCGAAATAATAAGTAAGCGGCTCATGAAGGGGAGATGTTTGGCCCACTTTATCCAAAAATCAGACCAGCAGAAGAGCCGTTTGGCGTTAGTAGTTAGGGGTTAGGGGTTGCTTAGCGCAATTATGTTGAATTTATCGTATGAAATTATTCATCGTTTTTTGTACCCGGCAATAGTATTTCATAGCATCGTCTGTTGTGTTACTCCCTTGTACGCTTTGTAATTCTATTCAGCATAAAAAACCGCAAGCTGTAAACTTGCGGCAAAAAAATAGAGCTCGAAAATAACTTAATAGGGCAATGTTACTGTACGTGTATAGCCACCTTGACCCGTCCATGTTAGCGTATAATAGTAAGTGCCGGTACCAGGGCAAGCTGTGGCAGCGCCGGTTGCATTTAAGCCAAAGCTTGCTGTGGATGTTGTAAAGCCTTCATGTTTTACTTTTCCTGCAGTAAGGCGAAAGTTACAATCCTGGCGAACAACTAAAGGTTCAGTAATAGAAGTTGTGAACGCATGACCAAAACGATTACTGCCCCACTCTGCCACATTGGTTAGTGACCCTGCCGCTCCAATGCCTGAGATACTTAGCACGACACCATTGCTGTATGTAAAAGTTCTTTGGCGGGCAACGTGCCATGTACGCTGGGTATTATCTTCAAATGTAAAGGACATGTTATTGCTGGTAATAGTGTGTGTGATGTTTGTAGGCGCAGACAATTGACTTACTAAACCACCACTAACATTTGTAAGCGCCTGGGCGCCATTGATAGTAATGCTTTTGTTGTCTCTCAGGCGTTTAATTTTGAAATTTTGAAAACTAATAGTTATTGCTGCACCGGCGTTCTTCCATCGCATACCTGAAGGCATGGAAAGAACAACAGACCCTGTGCGCAAATGTGTTCCAGCACAGTTGTTTCCATCGTAAGTGATAGTGATGGTTCTCAGATTGCCAGTTGTATCGGCAACAGCCGTGGCACCGCAAACACTGAGTGTATTTTGACTGCCTGAGAAACGACCGCTAAAAGACGCATTAGCTTCAAAAGCAACATTGGCTTCGGTAGCCACTTCATCTAATTGTGCTGATATATTGTTCTGGTCATCTGCCTGGGTCTGCACTTCAGCAGTGTTATCCATTTCCAGTGAGGCAGATTCTTTTTGACAGGCCGTAAATGTGGTGAAAACAGCCAGTGTTACAACCGGCAGGAGGCGGAAGGTTAATCGCATAGGATTTGTTTTAGTTGTCAATTTGCCATCGACAGGACACAATAGACAGGTTTAACGGATTAGATTTTATTGAAGCAATGATAATAGCAAAAATTTTAGGATGCAAACTTTTGAAAACGATGTTTTGTCACCTCACTATAGTTAGATAAATTTATCGTATCTATTAAAGTAATTTATGAGCCTACATGATCTGAAAAAAGAATTAGTTTCCTTAATTGAAAACACGGATAATGAAAAGTTGCTTTCATTATTAAAAGAAGATTTTATATTTTATGGTAAAACAAAGGAATCGGACGTTACCGATGAATTGAGTGATGAACAATTAAATGATTTGAAAATTTTAGCTGAAGAAGACGAAACAAAAGAGACCATGGGCCTTGATGAATTTAAAGCAGCAACCAGCCAATGGCGTATGAAATAGTTATTAAAAAGAGATTTACCTATAAAGTACAAAAAGTCCTTACTTATCTTGAAAAAGAATGGTCGTCAAAAGTAGCTTCAGAGTTTCTTTTGAAGATTGACCACAGAATTAGTCTACTTGTAACTCAGCCTGAAATAGGCGCTCCATCTCTAAAAGTAAAAGATGTACGTGGGGTGCTAATTACCCGCCATAACAAAATGTACTACCAGATTAAGAATAATAAAGTCATTATACTTAATCTGTATGATACAAGAATAAACCCTAAAAAGAAAAGGTATTAATTTGTTTGTGAATGAACTATTCCGTTTAACCTGTCATCAATATCCAAATTGTATTTCTTCTCTGTTTCCTTTGCCACTTCATAGCCTGCATCCGCATGTCGTATTACTCCAATCCCTGGATCATTTCTCAATACCCTTTTCAACCTTTCTTCTGCATCCGTTGTTCCATCAGCAACAATCACCATTCCCGCATGAATGCTATACCCCATGCCTACCCCACCACCATGGTGAAGGCTTACCCAGCTTGCACCGCCAGCCGTATTTACCAGGGCATTTAAAATTGGCCAGTCAGCAACCGCATCACTGCCATCCAGCATCGCTTCGGTTTCCCGGTTTGGAGAAGCAACTGAACCTGTATCTAAATGATCTCTTCCAATAACGATCGGCGCTTTTACTTTTCCGGTTCTTACCAGTTCATTAAAAGCTAAACCCGCTTTTTCACGTTCACCTTGGCCGAGCCAGCAAATGCGTGCAGGCAAACCCTGGAAAGCGATTTTTTCCTTGGCAAGTTTTAGCCAGCGTTGTAAGGATTCGTTTTGAGGGAACATGTTAGCGATGACGCCATCTGTTACGGCAATATCTGCAGGGTCGCCGCTTAAAGCTGCCCAGCGAAAAGGCCCTTTGCCTTCGCAAAAAAGCGGGCGGATATAAGCAGGAACAAAGCCCGGAAAATCAAAAGCGTTTTGCAGTCCTCTTTCCTTTGCTCTTGCACGAATATTATTACCATAATCAAAAGCAACAGCCCCAAGTTCTTGTAGCTGCAGCATCAGTTCTACATGACGATACATGGAATCATAATCATATTCAGTGTATTGTTCAGGATTTTGTTCACGCAAGATTTTTGCCTGCTCATAAGTGATTTGGTGAGGCCAGTATCCTATCAAGGGATCGTGAGCTGATGTCTGATCGGTTACGGTATCAGGGATCACATTTCTTTCAACCAACCTTTGCAGCAAATAAACAGCGTTGCATAACACGCCAATAGAAACTATTTCACCTCTTTTCTTTGCGTCAATTGCCCTGTCAATCGCCACATCAACATCAACTATTTTTTCATCCAGGTACCTTGTTTCAATTCGTTTATCAATGCGCCATTCTTCAACTTCAGCAATTAGAGCAACGCCTTCGTTCATGGTTATCGCCAATGGTTGTGCACCACCCATTCCGCCTAAGCCTGCAGTCACATTTAATGTACCTTTTAATGTGCCGTTAAAATGCTTGTTAGCAATAGCCGAATAGGTTTCGTAAGTACCCTGAACAATGCCCTGTGAGCCGATGTAGATCCAACTGCCCGCTGTCATTTGTCCATACATCATCAGGCCTTTTTTTTCCAGCTCATCAAAATGTTTCCAGTTAGCCCAGTTAGGAACTAATTGGTAATTAGAAATTAAAACACGGGGCGCATCCTTATGTGTTTTTAAAATACCAACCGGTTTGCCACTTTGTATTAAAAGTGTCTCATCA
>JAQBNG010000239.1 GCA_028288675.1 Flavisolibacter sp.
CGCCGGCAGCATCAATAAAATTGCCATCTTGATTTTACTTTCAGGCTCGGTGATTTATCATGTGACTAAATGTTTCGATGCAAAGGAAAACAAAGGTTCTATTTTCAAGGAAGACCTTTCATTTTCCACTACGGTTCTTACAAATACTTTATCCTCTTCACCTTCTTTTCCTTTTATCATTTTAGCAGACCGAAAATTTTATCAAACCATAAACCACTACCAATGCTTAAAGTAAATCTTGTTATCGCCCTAGTAACTGTGTTAACCATCGGCGGCATTTTATATGCCTGTAATAGTTCCCAGGTGAAAGACATTAGTAAACCGCCTATTCTCACACAAACGCAGATGATAGAAAGAGGCAATTACTTAGTGTCTTCCATCGGCTGTGATGATTGCCATTCGCCAAAAAGAATGGGGGAGCATGGGCCGGAAATCATCCCTGAACTACGGCTCTCGGGTTATCCTGCCGACCGTCCCATTCAAAAGCCAGACAGCAATGCAATGAAAGGCGGGTACATGCTTTTTGGGCCTGATCTGACATTAGCCATCGGGCCGTGGGGAATGTCATTTTCAGCCAACATCACATCCGATGCAACAGGGATAGGCAACTGGACAGAACATAATTTTATAACTGCGATGCGCACAGGCAAAATGAAAGGATTGGAAAATAACCGCAGCATGTTGCCTCCTATGCCCTGGTTTAATTTTAAAAACCTGACAGATGAAGATTTGAAATCCATTTTTGCTTACCTGAAATCCACTTCACCGGTAGTTAACCTGGTTCCGGCGCCAAAGCAAGTAGCCGATATAAAATAAGAAGAAGCTCAACTATTTTCAACAGTATCGTACAGGCTTTCGTAAATCCAAAAAGGGAATCTTACGAAAGCTTGTTGTTTTATTTAATACGATTCATACATTGTTTATAACAGTTCATACACAAGGATAACGATGTTGGCGACACCGAGAGCGGTCACTCCAAAAAAACACGGTAATTTGAAGAAGCATGAAAATTAAGCTACCTCAATACAGTGGTAAAGATTACATGGTGCTGGCCATCACTATCCTGCCCCTGACCATTGCTTTAAACAGTATAATATTTGGCGGCCGTTATTTTACACAGGGAAATATATTTTTCACTGCTACCATTTTTACAGCCATTCTTTTTTGTATTGATTTTACAATCTGCGGCTTTATAGCGATGTGGCTCAAAAAGCGCATGCCCGCTGAAGAGCAAACACCACGGCGGTTATTTTATATGATTGCCTGCTTTATAGCTCTTAGCGGAATTCTTTTAGTTACTCTTTTTAATGGCTACGAAGTATTTGGTTCCTTCAATTATATATTTAATGAAAGGGGGTTTATCTGGGCTTATGTTGGCATGGCCATCATTAATATTTTTCTTACGCTGGTAATAGAAGGCATTGCCCGCTACATCAATTGGCAGGATAACCTGAAAGAAACAGAACAAATAAAAAAAGCGTTTACGCAAAGCCAGTTGTTAGGATTAAAAAGCCAGGTCAATCCACATTTTTTATTCAACAGTTTAAATACCCTCTCCAGTCTTATTGCAGAAGATGAAGAGGAAGCCGAAACATTTTTAAATGAAATGACCAAAGTATATCGCTACATGCTGCGTGGCGATGATGAACAATTGGTGCCACTGAAAACCGAACTGAAGTTTATCTACTCTTATATACACTTATTAAATAAACGCTATGGCCAAAGCCTGCAGGTAACCACCAAAATTAACGGTGACGATAAAGAAAAATTACTACCGCCATTAAGTTTGCAGGTATTGATTGAAAATGCTTTTACGCAAAACAGCATGAGCAAAACAGAACCTTTACTTATTACAATTTGCTCAAAAGGGAACAACGAAGTTTTAGTTCGTAATAACCGTAAACCGAAACTGGTAAGCAACGCTATTGATTTTGAAGCCGGTTTAGATAACCTCGTAACCAAGTACCGCCTGCTTAGTGCTGCAAAAGTTGTAATTAAAGACGATGAAAAAAGCCGCAGTATTTTTCTTCCCCTTATTGAAAACAAGGGAGGCCTGCAATGAAAACCGAATTAAAGCCTACAAGGTTGCAGGTGTTCAGCTTTATTACTTCAATGCCTGTAATAGATTTTGTACTGAACTATATCTTATACGATGAAGGCTTGTTTCAAAAACAAAGCATCTGGCTTTACTCTTTCCCCCTTATCTTTTTGATAGGTATCGGTTCGTGGCGTTCGCAGGTGGGCATTCAGAACTTTATACAGTATAAATTTCCGGCGGTAAAGCAAACCCGTACCAGGGTGCTGCTTTTATCCACAACACTCATCCCGTTCATGTCAGCTTCGGTAGCGCTTATTTTTTTCACTTATAATAACCTGCATTTTCTTGGCTATACCCTTAAACCAAACGATATAGAATATGGTATGCTTGTTGGTTTTAGCGTTAACCTCATTTTTGTTACGCTGTACGAAGTGGATTATGTGGTGGAGCGGTTAAAAGAAACCATGATTGAAAAAGAAAGCCTGAAACAACAGGCTTTGCAGCACGAATTTGATTCATTAAAAAACCAGGTGAACCCCCACTTTTTATTTAACTGCTTTAATACGTTATCGTCGCTTATAACCGAGGACAAGGAAAAAGCGGAGGTGTTTTTAAACGAGTTAAGCAAGGTCTATCGTTACCTGTTGCGCAATAATGAAGATGGGGTTAGTACAGTGGAAAATGAAATCCGTTTTATCCGTTCTTATTACGGCCTGTTAAAAACCAGACACGGAGATGCGGTTCAGATGACCATTGAAATTGATAAACGCTACAACCCTTACCTGCTTCCATCGTTAACCTTGCAGCTACTGGTAGAAAACGTAGTAAAGCATAACCAGCTAGCAAAATCGCAACCGCTGGTGATTGAAATTTTTACCACTGCCGGCAATAAGCTTGTCGTGAATAATAACCTGCAGCGACGCACTGTGAAAGCGCCCAGTAATAAAGTAGGCCTGGAGAACATCAAAGCAAAGTATGATCTGCTGAATCAGCCCGGGTTCCAGATAATGGAAGATGGAAAAAACTTTACCGTGGTGCTACCGCTTATCTGGAATAATTCTGCTGAAAACGGCCACCCTCTTCTAAAAGAAAATAAAAACAACTGATATGAACATCCTTATTGTTGAAGACGAAGAATTAGCGCAAAAGAAATTACAGAAGACACTATTATCCGTTGACCCGTCGGCTAAAGTAGTGGGCATAACGGATAGTATTCAAAGCACGGTTGACTGGCTACAAAGCAACAATCCGGTTGATTTAATTTTAATGGACATTGAACTTGCCGACGGGCAAAGCTTTGAAATATTTAACCTGGTGGAAGTAAAGGCGCCGGTGATCTTTACCACGTCGTATGATGAGTTTGCATTGAAAGCTTTTAAGGTAAACAGCGTTGATTATTTATTAAAGCCCATTCAAGTTGAAGACCTTCAGGTTGCACTGACAAAATATAAAAAGCTATCGGCGGCTAAAGCCGGCGATATAAGTATAGAGGCACTTGTAAAACAACTGCAACAACAGTTACAACCCAAAGAATACCGCAAGCGCTTTTTAGTGAAGCATGCGCAAAAGCTGGTATCGGTTGATGTGGATGAAATCGCCTATTTCTATAGCGATGGACGATTGAATTTTTTTAAGACATCCGATAATAAAAAGTACGTAGTTGATTACACCATGGATGAATTGGAAGACATGCTTGACGCTGAAAAATTCTTCCGCATTTCCCGTTCATTTTATGTGGCAATTGAGGCTATTGATAAAATAGATGACTACTTCGGCAACCGGTTGATACTTCAATTAAAACCTGCGGTAGATAAAGAGGCGCTGGTAAGCCGGGAGAAGGTGAGTGATTTTAAAAAATGGATGGGAAAATAGATCTCATGCTGAACGGAATAATGCAGTTCAGGGTTTTAAAACAGAAGAGAATTCGGTGGCTGCATGATGGTCCACTATAAATGGTTACACAGAGACACTCTGGTTCTGCTGTAAGGATCCATACAGACTTTAAATTTTCAATTCCACTATTCAGACCCTGATGAA
>JAQBNG010000007.1 GCA_028288675.1 Flavisolibacter sp.
CTGCGGTGCTGCTGGCTGCTAAAAGCCAATTCAAATATGTGCAATAAGTAAACTCTCTCTTTATAATCTTTCACATCAAATCCATATAAAGCCGCAATATCAAAAAGCATTTTTAGCTTGATGCCAAGCAGGATAGGAAAGTCGGCAAGCCCTAATAATATACCGCCTGCACCTGTGATGCCGCCTTCCGCGGCAGCGGTAGTGCGATAGTTCTTTATGAGATTTTCTACCGCTTCTTCTGTTGCGTAAAGTGATTCGACCTTAACCGGTTTTCTTGTAGTGAATTTTGCTCCAAACAATACGCCTTTTATCATTTGCCGGAGCGTGGTCGTTATGGCCTTGTGTACTTTCTCTGGTATATAGCTGTTGATTTTTACCTGTACTTTTTTCGAGAGTTTATTGAGCAACGACGGGCTTCGCTGCATCTTTTTTTGCCACAACTTTAATTCTGTAAAAGCTTTCTCTTCATGTTCTATCATCATATCAAACTTTAAGGCGTTGAATTAAACTACTGTTGCAGGTGACGCTACTTTAATTTCATCGAACTCGTGTAACTTATTTAGTTCCAGTATAGTGGTATTACCATCTTCCGATTCGTGATACATAGGCCTGAACTTAGCGCCCCAAACAACTTCTTTATATGTATAAGAAGTTCGTGCCATAACAATATTAGAAAAAATGGGGTCGAAGCCCGAAACCTGTACCAGCAATTCAAGGTCGGAAATTTCTAAATCTTCTTTTGTAAAGTTTAATAACGGACTGTCGCCTTTAATAGGATGTACCACGGTCCAATTCATATTGAACATATCTATGCGAGACCTTTCCAAATCCAGTTGGTAAAACTTAAACACAGGCTTATCATCTTCTATAACCTGGAACGAAACATTTACTCCCACTTTTACATCGGTTAGATGATGAATATTTTTGTACGGCACCAAACGAAACATAAGAGCGGTAGAGTTTTGATAAGGACTTATCAAAGCATTTTCGCTGAACGCGATATAGGCTTTTGGCCGGGTGAACCGTCCGTATAGTAAACCCGTTACAATAGCAAAAAATAACCAGCCCGATAATGTTTCGATGGAGGCTATAATATCGGCGCCATCGGCAACCGGGTTAATACGCCCATAGCCAACTGTGGTGAAAGTTTGTGTGCTGAAGTAAAAGACTTCTTTAATGCGGCCCCATTTGGTAGTGGAAAGAAATCCATTTAACTGATCATGGCCTATGAGTAAATAAAAACCAGTGAAAATAGCATTGATGGCCAAATAACAAAGACAAATAATACCAAGGAACTTTAGCCACGACAGCTCTAATAACCAGGAATAAAAGCTTACCCGCTTTAAATAAGGCCAACCTACCTTTTTTAAGTTGAAAGAGCCATCCTTATTTACAAACCTGCCACCGATGTTTGTTTGATTTCCAAAGCCGGTATCGTTATTTGATTTAGAACCGGGGTTTATTTTGCTTCGCGCCATTTGTTTTGGTTAATTAGTTTATTGGTTGATTATTTGATTGGTTGAAAGCCTGATTTTTCCAGCAGCATTACCTGATTAACTAACCAACTAATCAACCAATAAACTAAACTCACCTTCCATCTCCATCCAACAAGTTGCCCAGTGGCCCTAAAATGCCTCCTTCTTCTTTTCTGTTCACTGTTCCGTATTGTAAAATGCGGCTGGCAAGACGGCTTACGGGTAACGATTGAATCCATACTCTTCCGGGTCCGCGTAGCGTGGCAAAGAATAAACCTTCACCGCCGAAAATGGTATTCTTAATGCCGCCAACAAATTGAATGTCGTAATTAACCGATGATTCAAAAGCCACGATACAACCGGTATCCACCTTCAACATTTCGCCGGGTAGCAAATTTCTCTCAATCACATAACCGCCTGCATGACAAAAAGCAAATCCATCGCCTTCCAGTTTTTGCATGATGAAACCTTCGCCACCAAACAGGCCAGTGCCTAACCTTCGTTGAAACTCAATACCGATGCTTACGCCTTTTGCTGCACATAAAAAAGCATCCTTCTGGCAAATAATTTTTCCGGCATGCCGGGATAGGTCAAGGGTAATAACCTTGCCTGCATAAGGCGCCGCGAAATACACTTTCCGCTTACCGCCGCCAGTGTTAGTGAAGGCTGTCATAAATAAGCTTTCGCCGGTAAGTAAACGTTTACCTGCGGACATTAATTTTCCCAGGATACCACCGCCTTGTTGCCGGCTGCCATCACCGAAAATGGTTTCCATTTGTATGCCGTCATCCATCATCATAAAGGCGCCGCTTTCGGCAATAGCGGTTTCCTGCGGGTCAAGTTCAATTTCCACACATTGCATCTCCTCACCAAAAATGCGGTAGTCAATTTCATGGGCAGTTCTATTATATCTTTCCATCTTTTGAATTTTTGTGGAAGGTAAGGAGAAGACGGAAGACGGAGGTAGGAAGACGGAAGGTGGACGCCAAGATGGAGTATCTTAAATTTCTTAAACTACCTGTTAGGATTAATTCTGTTTCTGGTTGGAAGTCTTTACTCTGTCGTACACTTTAGCAATGAATATTTTCACCTCCAGCCGAAATTTTCCAAAGGAAGAAAAGTATTGACTTACCGATCAAATAGTAAGGGCTTCAAGATCAGTGGCCGCTAATATTGCTGAAGGCTGGGGCAGGCGTGCTTATGAAAATGAATTTAAGAAGCATTTGATTTATGCAACAGGTTCATTAGAAGAAACAAAGGTTTGGCTGATGTTCGCAAAAGACTGTAACTATCTTTCGAAAGAGGTTATGATACGATGTTTGCGAAGTGCGATACCCTTGGCGCAAAACTTTACAAACTTTATGAAAATTGGAAATCGTTCTGACATCCGCCTTCCTACATCTGCCTTCTGACCTCCAATGTTAATGAACGTGAATGACTTGGTCGGTGTGCTTCGCCGAATTGGGTTATGTCTTACCTTTTCAAACTCAAAACCAATTTCAAAATGAAGATAAAATTGTTTGGATTTTCTGCTATGCTATTCTTAACTACGGCTGCGTTCAGCCAGGCTAAGCTGGTAGAAAAAGTGACAAGAAAAGGGACCGAACTGGTGATCCCTTACGAAAAGTATGTGCTGCCTAACGGACTTACTGTACTTGTTCATGAAGATCATAGCGACCCGGTAGTGCATGTAGATGTGACTTACCACGTGGGTTCGGCACGGGAAGAGATAGGCAAGTCAGGCTTTGCGCACTTCTTTGAACACATGATGTTCCAGGGAAGCGACAACGTTGCTGATGAACAGCATTTTAAAATTGTAACACAGGCAGGAGGCACATTAAACGGTAGCACTAACCGCGACCGTACCAATTATTACGAAACAGTTCCTGCTAACCAGTTAGAGAAAGCTTTGTGGCTGGAAGCTGACCGTATGGGCTTTTTATTAGATGCCGTAACGCAAAAGAAATTTGAAGTACAAAGGGCCACTGTAAAAAATGAAAGAGGCCAGAATTATGATAACCGTCCTTACGGTTTGCAAAGCGAAGTAGTGTCAAAAGCGCTTTATCCTTATGGCCATCCTTACTCCTGGTTAACCATTGGTTATTTAGAAGATCTGAACCGCAGCAACGTAAATGACCTGAAGAATTTTTTCCTTCGCTGGTACGGCCCTAACAATGCAACATTAACTATCGGTGGCGATGTAAAAACAGCGGATGTACTGAAACAGGTTCAAAAATATTTTGGCTCTATCCCACGTGGTCCAAAGGTTGAGCCTGTAAAGCTGGAACCAGTGGTGTTGGAGAAGAATCGCTATGTAAGTTATGTTGACAACTATGCAAGAGCGTCTCAACTACGGTTGGTTTATCCAACTGTTCCCGATTATCATCCTGATGGTCCGGCCTTATCCCTGCTTGCACAAGTGCTTGGCGGCGGTGGTGGTTTTGGTGGTGGCGGTCGCGGAGGCCGTGGTGGTGGCGGAGGTGGTGGTGCCCGCAACTCGGTGTTTTATCAAACTATGATTAAAACGCAGAAAGCCTTGCAGGCAAGTGCTTCTAACCAGGCATCTGAATTGGCCGGGGAGTTTTCTGTTTCTGTAACGCCTTACCCTGAAATGAGTTTAGGCGAAATGGAGAAGCTGGTGAACGATGCTTTTGTTGAATTTGAAAAACGCGGTGTCACTGCTGAAGATGTAGAAAAATTTAAAACAGGTTTCGAAGGCCGCACGATAAATGGGCTGGCGAGTGTATCAGGTAAAGTAAGTACACTGGCTGCTTTTCAAACCTTTGCTGGTAATGCTAACATGATCAAAAAATTACTTGATATGTATAGCAAATTGACGAAGGAAGATGTGATGAGAGTATATAACCAGTACATCAAAGGCAAAAGCCACGTGGTGCTAAGTACCCTTGCAAAAGGACAGGAAGAATTGGTAGCCGCACCGGATAATTATAAAGTAGATGAATCGAATTATAAGGCGCCTGATTATGGTTACGCCGGCTTAAAGTATGTAAAAGCAAAAGATGTTTTTAACCGTAAAAAGCTTCCGGGTAACGGTCCAAACCCGGTTGTAAAGGTTCCGGAATTCTGGAGAAAAGATTTAGCCAATGGCATTAAAATGATTGGTACAGAGAACAAAGAAATACCTGTCGTTACCATTTCTATCTCTATGCCCGGTGGTCATTTATTAGATGCGAATGATCTTTCCAAAGTAGGCGTTTCGTCCTTTTTTGCCCGCATGATGAATGAGGATACAAAAAATTATACGGCCGAACAATTTGGAGAAGAACTGCAAAAACTAGGAAGCTCTGTAAGTGTTGGAAGTGGCACCGATGCTATTACTTTCAATGTGCAATCCTTAAAAAAGAATTTGGATAAAACACTTGCGCTTTTAGAAGAAAGGTTGTTTAATCCTAAGTTTTCTGAAGATGCTTTTAAGCGTATGCAAAGGCAGACAATGGAAAACTTCAAGCAGGGGAAATCGCAACCGGCAGCAGTTGCTACTTCAGTGTTTGCTAAATTAAATTATGGGCCTACTCATATCCTGGGTATTCCAGAAGGCGGTACAGAAATCACGGTTCCTACCATTAAGCTGGAAGATGTGCAGAACTATTATAACAACAACATGACCACAATGGGAATGAAAGTGGTGATAGTTGGTGATGTTACTCAAGCTGAAATTCTTCCAAAGCTTTCCTTTTTAGACAAGCTGCCTAAGAAGAAGATCACCTTGCCTAAAATAGATCCTACACCTGCGGTAGACAAAACAAAAGTGTATTTGGTTGATGTGCCTAAAGCCGCGCAATCAGAATTCAGGGTTGGTTATGCTACTGGTTTAAAGTATGATGCTACTGGTGACTACTATAAATCTTACCTGATGAATTTCCCGCTTGGCGGCGCTTTTAACAGCCGTATTAATTTAAACCTGCGGGAAGATAAAGGCTGGACGTATGGAGCAAGAAGTGGTTTCAGTGCCGATGAATACTCCGGTGATTTCCAGTTTAGCTCTGGTATAAAAGCTGATGCCACTGATAGCGCTTTGGTAGAAGTAATGAACGAATTAAAAACGTACTCAGCAAATGGACCTACCGATGAAGAAGTTGATTTTATGAAGAATGCCGTTGGTCAGCGTGATGCATTAGCGTATGAAACCGGTCCACAAAAAGCAGCCTTTATTGGTCGCATTCTGGATTATAACCTGCCGGCAAATTTTGTAGAACAGCAAAACAAAATATTGCAGGGCATGACCAAAGCACAAATGAAAGCAATGGCGCAGAAATATTTACACCCCGATAAAATGAATATTCTTTTAGTGGGAGATAAAAAGAAAATATTGGATGGAGTTAAGAAACTCGGATACGAGATTATAGAACTTGACGCCGATGGAAAACTGGCTGGTAAGCAGGCCTTCTAAAGTAAAAGCCCCGCAATTTGCGGGGCTTTTTTTATGTTCTTCAGAAAACAGGTTCCTTAATAATTTTGTGGAGTTCCTCGGCATGGTATACTCTGCTCGGCATGGTATAATCTGTTGAATTCAAATGGAGCAATCTATCCTATTTTTCGAAGTTTGGGAATTTGATAAATGGTAAAGTCAGCGGCAGCTATTACATTATCTTGTACTTCTCAAAAACCACACATAATGAAACAAAAACTTACAGGACTACTTTCCCTGTTACTGCTAACCTCTACTGCATTCAGCCAGGCAAAACTGGTAGAAAAAGTTACAAAAAAAGGTTCCGAACTGGTAATTCCATATGAAAAATATGTGTTGCCAAACGGGCTTACACTTATTCTTCACGAAGACCACAGCGACCCGGTTGTGCATGTTGATGTAACCTATCATGTGGGTTCGGCTAGAGAAGAAATTGGCAAATCGGGCTTTGCACACTTCTTTGAACACATGATGTTCCAGGGAAGCGATAACGTTGGTGATGAGCAACATTTTAAAATTATTACCGAAGCTGGCGGCACGTTAAACGGTACTACCAACAGGGACAGAACCAACTATTTTGAAACAGTACCAAGCAACCAGGTAGAAAAGATGCTTTGGCTGGAAGCAGACCGTATGGGCTTTTTATTAGACGCTGTTACGCAAAAGAAATTCGAGGTCCAACGGTCTACTGTAAAAAACGAACGCGGTCAGAGTTATGATAATGCACCATATGGCTTAGCATCGGAAAATGTCAGCAGAAATTTATATCCATATGGCCATCCTTATTCATGGATGACGATTGGTTACCTGGAAGATTTAGACAGAAGCAATGCGGCTGATTTAAAAAACTTTTTCCTGCGCTGGTATGGTCCAAACAATGCAACGCTAACTATTGGTGGCGATATAATACCGGCAGTAGTTGTTAAGCAGGTCGAAAAATATTTTGGCTCAATGCCTAAAGGTCCTGAAGTAAAGGCGGCTCAATTCAGCCCGGTGCAAATAACAGCCAACCGTTATACGTCGTATGTAGATAATTATGCAAAATCTCCCATGTTAACCGTGGTATATCCAACGGTTCCGGATTATCACAAAGACATGGCTGCACTTGATGTTTTGGCGGAAGTTCTCGGGCAGGGTAAGACTTCTATCTTATATCAGAATCTAGTAAAAAAGCAACTGGCTTTACAAGCCTCTGCGTTCAGCAGTTTATCCGAATTGGCCGGAGAGTTTTCGTTCCGCATCATGCCACAGCAAGGAAAGTCTTTGGCAGAAATGGAAGCGTTGCTACAGGCATCACTGGATTCATTTGAAAAGCGTGGTGTAACCGATGACGACATGGCTAAGTTCAAAGGCCAGATCGAGTCATCACTTATCGGGCAATTGCAAAGTGTGAGAGGAAAAGTTTCAACGCTTGCAGAGTTTCAAACCTTCACGGGGAATCCTAATAAAATGGCCGACATCTTAAAAGCCTATACATCGGTAACAAAAGAAGATGTAATGGCTGTGTACAACAAATACATAAAAGGTAAAGGCGCAGTAGTTCTTAGTGTATTGCCAAAAGGAAAAGAAACATTAATTACGAAAGCCGACAATTTTAAAATTGACTCATCAAATTATGCTGCTCCTGAATACGGCTATGCAGGGCTGAAGTATGTAAAAGCAAAAGATATTTTCGATCGTAAAAAAATGCCCGGTAATACAGCGTTACCTGTAGTAACTGTCCCTAAGTTCTGGAGAAAAGATCTGCCAAACGGAATAAAAGCTATCGGTACAGAGAACACTGAAATTCCAATGGTAGCAATCAGTATTACAATGCCCGGAGGACATTTAGCAGCATCAAAAGATTTAAGCAAAGCCGGCCTGGCAAGCATGTTTTCACAAATGATGAATGAAGACACGAAGAAACATACGGCAGAACAAATTGCTATTGAACTTGAAAAGTTAGGCAGCTCTCTAAATATTTCAAGTGGTTTGGATGGCGTTACTTATTCTGTACAATCGTTAAAGAAAAATGTAGATAAAACCCTGGCGCTTTTGCAGGAACGCATTTTTGAACCGGCATTTAATAGTGATGATTTTGACCGTATAAAAAAGCAGTTGCTGGAAGGTTTGAAACTGGCAAAAGCCAGACCAGCTTTTGTAGCTTCGGCCGTATTTGCTAAAGTGAATTATGGACCAAATCATATCTTAGGCATTAGTCCAAGTGGCACAGAGCAAACAGTAGCTAATATTACCTTGGATGATGTTAAAGGATACTACACTAATTACCTCACATCGCAGGATACCAAAGTAATTATAGCCGGCGATGTAAAAGAAGCGGAGGTTTTAGCGAAGCTCACTTTCCTGAGTAAGTTGCCAAACAAAAAAGTAGTGTTGCCAAAAGTAGATGCGCAGCCAACAGTTGATAAAACAAAAGTTTACCTGGTAGATGTTCCCAAGGCAGCACAAACAGAATTCAGGGTAGGTTATCCAACCGGAATTAAATATGATGCTACCGGCGAGTACTATAAAAACTACCTGATGAATTTTGCATTAGGTGGCGGATTTAATTCAAGGCTGAACTTAAACCTTCGTGAAGATAAAGGTTGGACTTATGGTGCAAGCAGCGGATTTTCAGGAAACAAATATGCGGGTGATTTTGCTTTTAGTTCTGGTATCAGGGCTAATGCAACCGACAGTGCCCTTTCTGAAATTATGCGGGAAATGGCTGAATATGTAGCAAGCGGCCCAACCGAAGACGAAGTTTCTTTTATGAAAAAAGCTGTCAGCCAAAGAGAGGCTCTTGCATATGAATCGCTAGGGCAGAAGTCTGCTTTCATTAGCCGCATACTTGAATATAACCTGCCTGCAAATTACACAGCGCAGCAAAATAAGATTTTACAGGGTATGACTGTGGCTGAATTAAAGAAGCAGGCCATAAAAAACTTAGACCCTAAAAAGCTGAACATATTAGTGGTTGGTGATAAGCAAAAGATTTTGGAAGGAGTAAGAAAGTTAGGCTATGATATAGTTGAATTGGATGCAGATGGCAACCTTGCCGGAAAGCAGGCGTTTTAAGAATTTTAGTCCCGCAAATTGCGGGACTTTTTTTGCTGCTTTTTGCAGTGTCTTGTGTTTCCCGATTCCTTGGACAAATTATTTTTTCAGGCTTATAAAGCAAGTCTGAACCACTCAGATTTATTATAAGAATCCCGAAAGCCATTGAAAAATAAAGTGGCTTTTCCATTATCTTGTCATCATCAAATCCTCATTAAAATGAAACTTAAACTGTTTGGACTTTTGTCCCTGCTGTTCTTATCTGTAGCTGCTTTCAGCCAGGCAAAGCTGGTAGAAAAAGTAACCAAAAAAGGTAGCGAACTAATTATTCCTTACGAGAAATACTTACTGCCAAATGGCCTTACCGTAATTGTTCATGAAGACCACAGCGATCCGGTTGTGCATGTTGATGTAACCTATCATGTAGGTTCAGGAAGAGAACAGATTGGCAAGTCGGGCTTTGCCCATTTTTTTGAACACATGATGTTTATGGGTTCCGATAATGCGCCGGAAAAATTGCACGATAACATTACCGTAGGAAGCGGTGGATCAAACAATGGAAGCACCAATCGTGACCGTACGAATTATTATGAGACTGTTCCAAAAAATGCACTCGAACCAATACTTTGGCTGGAAGCTGATCGCATGGGTTTTTTGGTAGATGCGGTAACGCAGAAGAAGTTTGAGGTGCAAAGAGCCACTGTAAAAAACGAACGCGGTCAGAGTTATGACAACGCTCCCTATGGCCTGGCATCAGAAACCATAAGCAAAAATTTATATCCTTATGGCCACCCATATTCATGGATGACGATTGGTTATTTAGAAGACCTTGATAGAAGCGATGTGAATGATTTAAAGAACTTTTTTCTTCGCTGGTATGGTCCTAATAATGCAACACTCACTATTGGTGGCGATGTGTATGCGGCGCAGGTAATGAAGTTGGTGGAGAAGTATTTTGGTGCCATTCCAAAAGGCCCTGATGTGAAACCGGCTGTTGTTGCGCCTGTACAATTAACTGCCAATCGTTACGCATCTTATGTAGATAATTATGCAAAGTCGCCTATGCTGACGGTGGCTTACCCAACGGTACCTGATTATCATAAAGACATGGCTGCGTTAGAATGCCTGGCGCAAATCCTTGGACAAGGAAAAACATCTATTCTTTATCAAAACATGGTAAAGCCGCAACTCGCTTTGCAGGCCAGTGCATTTAGTAGCTTATCGGAGTTGGCCGGTGAATTTTCATTTCGAATCATGCCTATGCAAGGGAAATCTTTAGCAGAGATGGAAGCTTTATTGCATGCTTCATTAGACTCATTTGAAAAGCGTGGCGCAACAGAAGAAGATGTTGCCAAGTTCAAAGGACAAATTGAATCGGGGTTTATCAGTGGCTTGCAAAGCGTAGATGGTAAGGTTAGTTT
>JAQBNG010000021.1 GCA_028288675.1 Flavisolibacter sp.
TTATTAGCATTTTCCGATCCCAGACTAAAATAAAGGCACAAAAATACTTCTGAGTAAAGCTGCACACAACATCAGCTTTCTAAATCCAAGGCTTTACAATATTATTTCAACCTATTATCTTTATTCAGCAACAGAACAGAAGTCAAGCAGCATGAAAACAAATTCCTTGGCTTCAGAAAGCTGTTTTCCGTTGTACGTAATTATACCCCAATACTTAAACAATGCCAAGACATATGCAACATTTTCAAACATTATATAATGACATTTAACTTAAGATTATTAGCACTACTTCTTTTTATCAGCTTATCGGCAAATGCACAAACTACTGTGATCAAAGCAGGGCATATGTTTGATGCCCGAAGTGGTAAAATGCTGGCAAATCAAATTATAATCATAAAAGATGGTAAAATAAAAGAGGTAGGAACTAACCTGAAATTTAATACGGCAGACACAATCATTGACCTATCTAATTCATGGCTGCTGCCAGGATTAATGGACTGCCATGTTCATATTACAACGAACATTTCTTATCGAAGCAGAAATTGGAACGAACTCTATGCAATTGAAAGTAATGCACTTCGAGGAATAAGAGGTTCAGTAGTTGCTAAACAATTTTTAGACAATGGATTTACAACAATAAAAGACATAGGCAATGATGGAAACTATGCAACAGCAGATGTAATTAAAGCTATAAATAAAGAATGGATACAGGGACCAACAATAATCTATTCTGGAAAAATCATTGGCCCTTATGGTGGTCAATCTAGAGGTATTAATATTGAACACGAACATTTTTGGGATTTTGAATATATAGATGCAGATAACCCGGATGAGATAAAGAAAGCAATCCGTAAAAATGTTTATTATGGTGCTACTGTAATTAAACTGGTAACAGGCGATAATGGTATTTATGATTCAGCAGATATTAAAGCAGCTGTTGCTGAAGCTAATAAATATGGACTAAAAGTGACTGTTCATACTTTGGGGGGAGAAGCTGCAACAAATGTAATTAAAGGGGGAGCTGCTGCAATAGAACATGGAAATAACTTGGATAATAGCCAACTTCAATCTATGAAAGACAAAGGAATTTTTTTAGTAGGCACTGACCTTTCTTTTGACAATTGGTATGCATATGGTTTAGATTCGGTTAAGGCGAAAGCAAGGGAGGACTTGATTGTAGACAGACTGAAACGAGCATATAAAATTGGAACAAAGATGGCTTTTGGAACAGATGTAGTTATTGATTTACCAAAATTAAATCGTGTAGAATCAAATCTAAAAGTATTGAAAAGTTGGAATGCCGCAGGTATTCCACCCTCATACATTTTGCAAAGCATGACAATTTATGCCGCAGAATTATTAGGTATTGAAAAAAACCGAGGTGTTTTAGAGCAATCTTATTATGCAGACATTATTGCAGTTAAAAAAAATCCTCTCGAAAATATTGAAAATATCAAAAGTATTCAGTTTGTGATGAAAGAAGGCAAAGTTATCAGACGAAATTAAAGATAACTACGCACAACAAAAGTATTTGCAAAAAGCAGGGCGGGACAAAGTAACATCAGCTATGTGTTCCTATCTGCAGTAGCTCGGGCTCGACGTTCAATGTTCAGCTTTTGTTTTTAACTTCAACAACATATTTTCAAATGGGCATTTGTACCAGGCTGGACAATCAATGAATTCCCTGCCTTCGCAAATACTCGAACGTTGCCAGCAAGTTTTTTGGACTCTACATCTGTTTATGAAATTTTTGAATATTTAACTAAGCTATACCACATGAAAGCACCATCACATTTATTACGCAAACCTTTTGCAATTTCCTTATTACTTTTTGCTGCACTAATACTTGCACCTTTTGACCGAATATATAGCCAGCAACGTAGCGCCTATGATCTTGCCGCATGGATCATTGCTGCCGTCTATGATAACGATACAACAACCATCAACTGGGCTTTAAAAGAAGGCGGGCAAATCGATTTTAAACGTAATGGAAGTAATGCGTTAGATTATGCTATTTCCAGGAAAAATACTGCTATGGTACGGTTTCTACTTCAGAAAGGGGCGAGTGTTGACAGCGTAAATGTTGAAGGAATGAATGCTCTACAATACGCCGAAAAAATTGGTAACGCGGAAGTGATACAATTGATCAGCGCTAAAATGAAGATTAAAACACCACAGGTAAATGAAGAGCAGGAGCAGAAAATAGTAAACACGAAAGATGGAAAGATCCCTACCATCAAGTCTAACACTCATAAAGTAGGGGATACAGTTTTAATTAGTCGCGACAGGGGCAAAACATGGGGGCCCGGAATTATCAAAGAAATAAATACAAAGTTGTTTAGTAAGGAAGGGGTTACTATGTATTTAGCGGAAAACATGGCTAAGACTGCACAAGACTACCTGGATATAAACTTTATTACTACTCTTACACGACAGGCTTCGTGGACATCTTTTTTCATTGGGGACTGGGATCTTTATTTGCCCATAGCGGCAACAGAGCGGGTAGTAGACCGCGACGTATACCAGGTAATTAGCGGCGGTGACAAATTGCCACCTGTACGTATTAATTCAGATGGTACTTATACGTGGGTAACAGATACCAAAAAGGTTATAAAGGGTAAATGGCGGAAAAACAATAATGCTCCGGGTTTGATTCTCTCGCAAGGCGACAGGGGTGTTGATTGGCTTTTGTACAATACAAGTGATTCATTCAACCGAAAAATCTATAAAACAGATTATATAATCCTTTCTCCTGTAACCAACTTCTATACTGCTAAACATGGATTTCGGATCGTTGATAAAAAGAAATAAAGCCCAATACATTACAGGATGGCGTGCAAATAATTATTAGACAGTGTTAAAATGATTTGCATTAACACTATGTCCATAAAAAGGGAAACAGCCACCAACAGTGTGTTTATAAAATTGTGGCTGGAGGTTAAGCATTCAACTATAAATCGCTATTTTGCTTTTGTGGTTAATTGAACCCGACATTTTCAATTACCACAACTTCAGAAACACCTTTCCCCTTAGGCGCAACTACCACTTAAAGTAACAGCAAAAGAATTTCGACTGCTGGAAAAGCATATACTGATAATATCATTTCGTCATGATTACTTACACGAAGCTAAAGTTATATCGGAAGTATAAGGGCAATGCTGACATGTTTCAGTTGTCTTCCTGGTGGTGGGAACGAAACAGGACTAACGTGAGGAATGGCAGTTAATTAACCAACTGTTACAAGATTTGAAGATGATAAATAACGGCTTAGTCGCTTCTTCATACGCAGAAGGTATTGAAAGTGCTATCAGTGAAAACCTTGAAGATAAAATGGCTATTGCAACCCTTAAAGGATTGGTCAATGAACTCAAATAATTGATGCCGGTAACCTATAGCTGGCAGACCACACCGCTAAGCCATAGCCAACACACGCAGCTACTGCTAAATCCCCGGCTGGTAAAAGAAAATAAAAATGCCACCTGCTATAGTCAAGGTGGCATTTACCAAAACGCATCCTATTTACGAACTTTACGCGGCTTTCTTACTTACAACATCGCTGTACATTATCTGGTCTTTAGGGCCAATGGCCGCTACCCTTATAAAGTAGGTAGTGCCGGGAATTAACCCCTCCAGTTTGCACTTAGTAGCCGTGCAGGTCATACTCATCCAACTTCCCTCATTTAGTAAAGGATCGGTTGAGTATTGGTGCATGTAGGCCCTGCCCCCTTTTACTTTTTTTACACTTACCAGCAATTGACCTTCCTGGTCGCCGTTCACTACTTTAAGGTCGGTGGGCTTGGTGATAACATTAGCGGTTCCATCTTTTGCCAGCGGAATACCAGATTGCAGCGCAATCTGCCTGTCGCCGTTTGCCGTCATCAGTACATAATGGCTTAACTGGTACACCATGTTCACCACGGCTTGTTTGGCGATTTTCTTTTGCCCTGCCAGCACACGGTCGCCACCGAGGGCCGCATTTACTGCCGACTGGTAGTCATCAATGCCATCTTTAAAAGACACCATGGCCGGCATAGGCGTGGGAAAAAGGGCAGTGTGAGTGCTTACCTGCTGGTGAATAAAACTTACTTGCTCGATTACTTTAGGGTCCGACATGTTGTCGAAGCCAGTTCTTGTGCGTAATTGCGCCATAACCTGTTTTTTTTAGGATTGTGGAAATTGGGTTAATTGGTGTTTTTCAAGAGAGGGCAACTACGAATATTCGAATGGTGAAATTCTATAATAGAAACGTAAGAACCAATGTATATATGCTCTTTTAATTTAATAGTAGCAATACGGCTTTGCCACCGTACATGTCCGTAAGCACTAGCCAATTCGTATGATACGGAGGGCTATTCGTAACACGAAGACACCATTTCGTGTGATGCGGAGGCCTATTCGTGTGATGCGGAGGCCTATTCGTGTAACGATGAAGCCATTTCGTGTAACGATGAAGCCATTTCGTGTGATGATGAAGCCATTTCGTGTGATGATGAAGCCATTTCGTGTGACGCGGAGGCCTACTTGTCTGACGAGAAGGGCTAATCGTGAGACGAGGAGGCCTCCTCGTCTGATGCGGAGGCCTATTTGTACGATGCGGAAGGCCTTTCCTTCTTTGCGGAGGGCAAGCGGGATAAGCATATAAGGGATCTTACGTACTAAGCCGAGGTGCTACTTTTTTCTTTACGGGATTTTACTGCGTGGCCTTGTGCAGGGCTGGAAACTTTCGGTAACTATCTTAGTTGACAGGCAACAAAGGCGACATAACAATTGGCAAAGGCGACATAAACTGTATTGATAATCAATAGTTCATTTTTTTGGGTGCAGTGATTGGGTGCGTATATTTATGTGTTGCATGCAAGCTTTTCTATACCCGTAAATTGTCAAAACTAAAAGAGTAACAGGTAAAAAGGAGACAAAGGAGAAAAGACATGGATGATAAAACAATTATATTTTGGTTAGTCAATGCTGTTCTTATAATCATATCCGGAATTGTATGTTTTCGTAGCTTCTCCAATTTCGGCAAGACAATCTATTGGATGATTTTTCCGAATATTATCTCACTTTTCTCTAAAAAGTTATGGAAGAAAGATTTTGAAAATACATTTCGGTTTGAACTATTCTTTCTTTTGTCAATAATCTTAGTTGGACTGAACTATTTAATTTTTAGGTTTCTTGTCCCGACAGATATATAGTTACGATACTGCCGATGGTATTGGACCGGCATTTAGAACAAAAGGCATTGTTTAGGTGACAGAGAAATAAAGCCTGCATGCAACAGTGTGTTTATAAAATTGTGGCTGGACGTTAGGCATTCAACTATAAATGATTATTTTGCTTTTGTGGTTAATTGAAACTGACGTTTTTCAAATGCCACAACTTCATAAACACTTTAACGTTATAAGCAACTTTTTCAGCCCCGCGCATTGGTTTTTGTTGAGCGGATCTTTGAGCTTCAGTACATGAACTTGCCGCACTTCGGCCGTTGTTCACTATTAAACTTTTTCAGGGAGTTTTTCCTTAGTTGGAGACTGGGGAGAGGTTGTAGTTTTTAAGCTGTTCACAGTTGGCGGGGAAGGTTCGCTACTCGCCGAAAAATGAGCAGAGGTACATGTCCGGGCAGGTATATCGACGGCGGTGCAAGGAAGTAGCAGTCCTTCAACTTTGAGATCTGTTATCAGCTTCGGTCGGGGCGATCTCGTTACGGCGGACGCTTGCTGCCCGGTGGATTCGACTCGCTTGTGTAAGTTGCCGCCAGCTGAATACTTGCTGCGGGGCGGATTCGAGTCGCTTAAATTTTGAAGCTCCTGATGTAAAGCTGCTTATAACATGCGGTTTGGCGTTATGGCGGCGGGATGTTGAAGCCATCAACTTTTGATCGCTGTTGTGCTGCGGCTCCGGGCTGGACGTTTACTATTTGGCTTTGTTTTTATTCAGCAACATTTTATCATTAATTTAGCTTCGGCTGCCCGGCTGACGGAACTGCGAAGTCCGCCACAACGCCAAGCCGGCCGACGTTAGGCGCAATAGTGACACAACTCTTATCAAAATGACCAAAGAAAAGAAGCGATTACTTATTCCAATAATAATTGTTGGACTCTTATTGGTTTATTGTTGGACAACTATTTTAACAACAGAAGTTCTCGCTACTTGGAGACATTACCTTGGACTTGTTTTATTTATTGGATTAGGATTGTTGTTTTTAAAAAGCGTGACTAAAGCAACTATTGCAACAGGAATTTATCTTTTGCTTGCGACTTTTAATGCTTTGGCGCTGACCTCTGAAATAACTACAAGTTGGTTTGGAATTGGACCAATAGAGACGCCACCGGTTCAACTGCTATCATTAGGACTCTGTGTTCTTTATTTTGTTCTAAATATGGACCCTTTGATTAACATTTATCTGAACTACAAGGAAGCAAAACAGGTTAAAAATCAAAACAGGAACTAATGCGCTTAACAGTGTGTTTATAAAATTGTGGCAGGACGTTAAGCATTCAACTTTAAATCGCTATTTTGCTTCTGTGGCTAA
>JAQBNG010000037.1 GCA_028288675.1 Flavisolibacter sp.
GGTGTATCATCGGAAAGAGAACTCAATGCCGCCAGTTCAATGAACATTTTTTCATCAACACCTGGTGCTGCATAAAAATTTGTGGCCTTGCGGTTACCGATGGTGATGGTCCCGGTTTTATCAAGCAACAACACGTCAACGTCGCCGGCTGTTTCTACAGCCTTACCACTTTTTGCAATCACATTTGCTCTTAAAGCCCTGTCCATACCAGCGATACCGATGGCGCTTAACAAGCCACCAATAGTGGTTGGGATCAGGCAGACAAAAAGAGAAATAAAGGCTGCGATAGTAATTGGTGTGTTTGCATAATCAGCAAAAGGTTTTAGTGTTACGCAAACAATAATGAAGACAATGGTGAAGGAGGCCAGCAAAATTGTTAACGCAATTTCATTAGGTGTTTTCTGGCGATTAGCACCTTCAACAAGAGCGATCATTTTATCCAAAAAAGCTTCGCCGGGTTGTGTGGTTACCTTTACGACAATTCGGTCCGACAAAACTTTTGTTCCGCCTGTCACAGATGATTTATCACCACCGGCCTCACGAATCACAGGGGCGCTTTCTCCCGTGATGGCGCTTTCATCAATGGTTGCAATGCCTTCAACAATTTCTCCATCCATTGGGATCACATCGCTGGTCTCGCAAACAAACAGGTCGTTCAATTTTAGCTGCGCAGAAGAAATCACTTCATATTCATCTGAAGCATTCACGTTTTGAAATGTATTACTGCCAACTGCCAACTGCTTACTGCCAACTCGTTTTGCCGGTGTATCCTGCCTTGTTTTACGTAAGCTTTCCGCTTGCGCTTTACCTCTGGCTTCGGCAATAGCCTCGGCAAAATTTGCAAATAATAGAGTGAGAAAAAGAATTACAAACACCGCGATGTTATAGCCTAACGAGCCTTGCGCAACATCGCCGGTAAAGGCTGTATATAATACAACAACCAGCATAACGGCTGTACCTATTTCTACGGTGAACATCACCGGGTTCTTTATCATAATGCGGGGGCTTAACTTTACAAACGACTGCTTTAAAGCGGCGTTTACTAAATCGGCTTGCAAAAGCGATGTAGAGCTATTTTGATCTTTTGACATTTTATATTTTTTATACCGGACTAAAGTTTATAACGATTTGGTTGCGCATTGATATGAACGTACAAGAGTGCGACGCAACCAAAGCTTAATTGATATTCTTCCCCCTGGTTCATAATTGCATTTGTTCTTTTCATCAAAGTTCCTTTAGGGATTTAGGGTGAAATATTCTGCGATAGGACCTAAAGCCAAAGCAGGGAAATACGAAAGTGCATTGATGATAACGATGACAGCGAACGTCATAACGCCGAACGTTAGTGAATCAACTTTTAATGTACCTGCAGATTGAGGAACATACTTTTTGCGGGCCAGCAATCCTACAATAGCAATTGGGCCAATGATAGGTAAGAAGCGCCCAAGAAGCAGTATAAAACCAGTGACTACGTTCCAGAAGATATTGTTATCGCCAAGACCTTCAAAGCCGCTACCATTGTTGGCGTTACTCGACGTGTTTTCATACAACATCTCGCTGAAGCCGTGGTGGCCTGGGTTATTTAACCAATTACCTGGCTGCACTGCCCATTCTGCTGTAGGGTGCTGAACATTATAGTAGCTGGCCAAAGCAGTACCCGTCAGGATAAGGACCGGCGATAGCAGGGTTATTAATGCAGCAATCTTTATTTCTCTTGCTTCTACTTTATGACCCATAAATTCCGGTGTTCTTCCTACCATTAACCCTGAGATAAATACGGCTATCATGAGGTAGATAAAGTAGTTGAGCAAGCCTACACCGCAGCCTCCATAAAATGAGTTGATCATCATCGCCAACAATTGCATCATGCCCGAAAGCGGCATAGAACTATCGTGCATGGAGTTGACTGAACCTGTTGCTATAACAGTTGTGGCAATGCTCCAGAAGCCCGATACAGCAGGTCCGAAACGAACTTCTTTTCCTTCCATGGCACCCGTTGATTGCAGCACGCCAAGTTTGGCAATTGCCGGATTACCAGCCACCTCTTGTACAATGGCAGGAATGGCTACTATTAAAAAACCAATCGTCATAACACCGTAGATGGCGTAAGCTAATTTTTTGCGTTTGATGAAAAAGCCAAAGGCGAAGATCATCGCCATTGGGATGATAAATTGAGCGATCAGCTCAACACCGTTTGTAAAATAATTTGGATTTTCTATCGGGTGCGCTGAGTTGGCACCAAAGTAACCACCGCCGTTTGTACCTACGTGCTTGATAGCAATCATAGCCGCAGCAGGACCACGGGAAATGTTAACTGTATCACCTTGCAGTGAAACAAAAGCGTCTTTTGCTGCAAACGAAGTGGTGGTGCCGTTAAAGGCCAATAACACGGCAACAATAAAAGAAATTGGCAACAAAATTCGGGTAATTGCTTTTGTAAAAAATACCCAGAAGCTTCCCAATTGATCCGTCACTTTATCGCGTAATGCTCTAAAGAAAACAACGGCTGCGGCAATACCCGTGGCTGCCGATACAAACATGAGAAAAGCCATCACAGCAATTTGTGTCAGGTAGGTAGCACCGCTTTCACCACTATAGTGCTGAAGGTCGCAGTTAACCAAAAAAGAGATGGCGGTGTTGAATGCAAGGTCGGGAGTTTGCGATGGGTTACCATCAGGATTTAAGAAAAGTGAACCTTGTGTGATGAGCATTACAAACGCATAAACAAACCAAACAAGATTGATAGTAAGTAAGGCTTTCAAATGCTGCTTCCAGTTCATTTCCTCGTTAGGATCGATGCCACAGAATTTATAAATGCCTCTTTCAATCGGCGCCATAAAATGGAGTATAGTTTTACCACCACTGAATACGGCTGCGATGTATTTACCCAAGGGGAAGGCAATTAGTATTGCCAGTCCATAAATGAGTACAACGCCTAAAATTTCATTGTTCATGAGAGTAATTATGAGTGGTGAATAGTTGGTAGTGAATGGTGAGTTATGAATGGCTTGACTCACTTCTGATCATTCATTATAGACCATTAGAATTGTTCCGGTTTTATTAAAACATAACACAGGTAGATAAATACCAGAATTGATAGAAAAAAAAGTATGGTCATCATAAAAAATTATTTTGGCCTGTTGTCAGTCTGAGCCTGTCGAAGATTAAATGTTTTCAAAAAAGTCTATTGCTTTAAAAAGAAGCCAGAAACAAAGAAGTCCGGCAATAATTAAAATGATGGTAAGCATATAATGAGTTAATGAATTTAGATAGTTACCAAGCAATGGCTTTGATGGTAAATCCAACAAGAACCACAAGAATATAAAAGCTATAGAGCAAATGAATGGACTTCATCCGGCGGCGCACTAATCTTAAGTAAGCGTTCATAGTTTGTTTGTTTGCATCTTATTGCCAAAAGCAGTACCGGGCTGGCATCATCCTATAGGAATCCTTTAAAAGCTTTTACTGTGGCTCGTTTGCGGAGGTTAAGAAAGAAGTGAGAGGTTCTGAAAATTAAAAAACCCTCTCAAAATGAGAAGGTGCATTATCAGAATGAAAGGAAACGATCATTTATTCAGATGATATTCATCCAGCTTGCGATAGAGCGTTGCCAACCCGATGCCAAGCAGTACGGCTGCTTTAGTTTTATTATTACCGGTGTGGGCCAGTATCTTTTTGATATGTGTTTTTTCTACGGCTGATAACGTTTGTTCATCTGTATTTATATCACTGGCCTGCTGCATGGCTATTGGTAAATCATGCGGTAAAATTTGTGTGCCTTCAGCAAGAATGACGGTGCGCTCTACTATATTTTTTAACTCACGTATGTTGCCTTTCCATTGGTGGTTTTGCATGATCTTCAGTGCTTCCCCCGACAATTGCAGCAAAGGTTTTCCCTCGCGGTTGCAGAAGAGTTTTAAAAAATAATCCGATAGCTCTTTGATGTCTTCTCTTCTTTCCCGCAAGGGCGGCAATGAAATGGTGAAGGTGTTTAGCCGGTAGAAAAGATCTTCACGAAAGCGGCCTTCTTCTACTTCTTTGGTTAAGTCGCGGTTGGTAGCGGTAATAATGCGGACATCAACCTTTGTTGTTTTTACATCACCTAATTTAATAAATTCACCACCCTCTAAAACCCTTAGCAGCTTTGCCTGCAGGTCTATGTTCATTTCGCCTATCTCATCTAAAAACAGTGTGCCTTTATCGGCTACTTCCACCAAACCTTTTTTATCTTTTAGTGCGCCGGTATAAGCTCCGGCTTTATGGCCAAAAAGTTCGCCTTCCAGTAGATCTTTTGTAAAGGCGCTGCAGTTTATGGCGATAAAGGTTTGTGCACTTCTCCGGCCTTCGGCATGTATGGCTTTGGCGAAAACTTCTTTACCGGTACCGGTTTCGCCCAGCAATAAAACGGTTGTGTTGGTAGAAGAGATTTTTTGAGCCAGTAAAATGGTTTGCTTTATAGCAGCACTGTTGCCGATGATAGAGGAAAACAATGTTGTATTATCATGACCGATTTTTACTGCTGATTTCTTTTGTACCGCTACGTTATCTATTGCCTGCGAAAGCAGTGGCAGAATGCGGTCATTGTCGTCGCCTTTGGTGATGTAATCAAAAGCGCCGTTTTTTATAGCCTGTACACCATCCGGGATATTACCGTAAGCTGTTAGTAAAATAATTTCAGGCAAGGGAAACCTGGCTTTTACTTCTTTTACAAAATCAACACCGTTGCCATCGGGTAATTTTACATCACATAAAATAACATCAACTGATCTGTGTTTCAGAATATCCAGCCCCGCTTTTAGTGTGTCGCCCTGCAACACTTCGTATCCCTCAAGGGTTACAATACGGGTGAGCAGTTTGCGCAGTCCTTCCTCATCATCAATAATTAAAACGGTTCCTTTCATACTAAAAGGTGAATATAAAACGCTGTTATAAGCCCTCTAAAAATTTCTTTGTTTCTTCAAACGTTTTATGCTGCCAGCAATGCATCCCCGATTTGGCACCTGCTCTTGTGAGCACCTCACGATCATCAATATAAATACATTCATGCGGCTCAATGGCTGCCACAGCTAACGCCAGCTTAAATATTTGGGGGTCGGGTTTACGAAGTCCCACATCGCAGGAAGATATAAAACCATCGAACAGCCGCCGCAGGCCAAAGGTTTTAATGCGGTGATCGTTCAAGTCTTTTGGCTCGTTATTAATGGAGAAAACTTTTATACCCGGATGTTGCTGTTTCCATTCAATAAGCCAGGGAAGGAGTTGTGGCAGTTCTTTCGATTCCTGCAACATGAATTCTTTAAATTCTTCTCTTGAGAAGGAGCGTGGTTCATCAAATAAAACGGAATCAAGATAATCATCAAGCGATACTTTGCCTTCCTCGTAAATATCAAAGATGAACTCATGCAGGTAGTTCATCTTATCGTAATCAAAACCAAACTTTTTTGCAGCCGCTTGTCTCGAAACATGCCCCCAGCCATTGGAAAGCAATACGCCGCCGATATCGAGAAACAAAACTTTAAGGGAGTCTATATTCATGTAAGTATTTTGGAGCGGCTAAGTTATAGGGAATCTTTACAGCAGCCGTACAGTTCCATCTTCCTTACCAATAATTACTTTGGCGACCATTGTATAAAGGAATAAGCCGGTTTCCACCACACCGGGAATTAAGTGTAACTGTATGTTTAGTTCTGCAACACTGGCAATGCTTGTAAAATCGCAATCAATAATGTAATTGCCATTATCGGTAATAAAAGGCGTGTTGTTCTTTAACCTTAGGGAAGGCTTGCAGCCCAAAGCCGCTATTTGCCGCATGGTAAGCGGCTGTGCAAACGGAACTACTTCAAGCGGCAGATGAAACTTTCCTAACTGTTTTACCACCTTACTTTCATCTGCAATAACAATAAACTCCTTGCTGTTAAAGGCTAAAATCTTTTCCCGAAGCAAAGCGCCGCCACCGCCTTTTATCAAATTTTTTTCGCCATCAATTTCATCAGCGCCATCAATATAAATATCAATAGAAGAGAAGCTATGAAATGAAACAATTTGTATTCCCACCTTTTTGGCTTCTTCCTCCGATGCTACAGAACTTGCTACTGCTTTAACTTCCAAACCATTTGCCACTTTCTTACCGAGGGCCTGTATAGCCCAATAAGCGGTAGTGCCGGTACCAAGGCCAACTATCATTCCTGGTTTAATAAATTCAACTGCGCTTTCGGCGGCGGCTTTTTTAGCTACTTCCATTTAATGAAGAAAAGGCTTTGTACACTATCTATCCAATTTGTGCTTTGCATACCTCAATACATTATTCCAGTTCATAAATTCCTTTTCGAAAACATGCCGGGTTATAATGACATTTCTATCTCTTTATTTTTCGGCGGGAATAAATTTTAAGGAGATAGAATTTACGCAGTGCCTCGTATTTTTTGCTGTGAATCTTTCCCCGCTGAAGACATGACCTAAGTGAGCATCGCAGGTTGTACACACAATCTCTATTCGTCTTCCATCAGCATCGGGTACATGCTTTACAGCGCCGGGTATTTCGTCATCAAAACTTGGCCAGCCACAATGCGATTCAAACTTATCATGTGAATGGTACAAGGGTGTATTGCAACGGCGGCATACATACGTGCCTGATTCTTTATTATTGTTGTACTCACCTGTAAAGGGCCGTTCTGTTCCTTTATGCACAATCACTTTTTCTTCTTCGGGGGTCAGTTGATTATATTCCATTTTTACGTTTTAATTGTTTGAATAAATGCAGTACAAACTTCTACGATTCTGTGCTGCTTTTAAAATCCTATACAATTTATTCCATGATATGTTATCTGCAACAAAAAACGGCCCATTACAGCCGTTAAATATTCAATCACGGATACATAACGCTCCGTTGTTGCTGCAGAAAAATATTTACCACTTCATTTTTTTCCTGAACTTCTTCATTCCTTTTTTTACTTTTTTACCACTGACGTTTTTCACTGCCAGCCCTGCCAATAAACCGCCGGCGGCGTATAACGTAACTGTCATAATCTTTTTCTTCATGTCGGCATTGACAGGCTGCGCTTGTATAATACCATTCTCTCCGCCTGCAAAGTTTCCATCGCCGTTTTTTTCCTTGTCTTCTTTCTGCAAGAAAGCTGAGCCTAAACCGGCTGCGGCACCCAGTAATGTTCCCCGCAAAAGAGCATTACGCTTTTTACCCAATCCGCTAAGGCCAAATAAGGCTGCGTTACTTACCAGCTCCGATGCTAACTGTATATAAAGCTTTGTTGATTTCATACCTGGCTTCCCTGAATTTTTTTTCAATTTTTTAAGCAGCCCGGCCTGGTGCAACAAAGGCCGTGGCGATGAATGGTCAACTTTATGAAGCGCCTCCTGCAACAGGCTTAGTGTGCCTGCCCCCGCTAATCCACCTTCTATAGCATTTACTAATTTCATATTCTATCTCCTTTTTATATACGCTAAAAACAAAGGCAGTGCCAGTGACGCTATTTTACTATTAAGTTTCAGCTGCCACGGGGCAAATTTTGGGCGTGTCCCTCGCAAGGCCTCGGGCCGGGCTATCCGCTTTTATCTTTTCGGGAGGCCCAAAAAGGATAACGCTTCTATCCCTCACGCAACAGCCTCCCACCCCGAAGTTCTAAAGCACAATCAAACGTTAGGTCTCCCGTCCAGGGAGGGGATGTGGCTTAAAGCACCACCGCCTTCAGACTATACATTCCTCTTTGGAGGGATGTGTTTTATACAAATAGGCTTCGTATATTAAACTTATTTCTTCCTAAGCCCGGAGGGCTTGAATGTGAATAGCCCTTCAGGCTTCTTCTACTACTCATACAAACACCAGCTTATAATACCACTCGCCTGTAAATGTGTTATTATCATCAGCCTCATACCTCCATAAAACATTTTATCGCACTCATAAAGCCTGAATTATTTTTGTACAATGACCTCGCCATTGCGCCATATCGCTCATTTTGACCTTGATGCTTTTTTTGTATCGGTAGAGTTATTAAAAAATCCATCGTTAAAAGGCAAGCCGGTTATTGTGGGCGGCGATGGGCAACGGGGCATTGTGGCCGCCTGCAGTTACGAAGCCCGCAAATTTGGTATTGAAAGCGCTATGCCGGCGATGATGGCAAAGCGTTTATGTCCCCATGCTATTTTTTTAAAAGGAAGCTATACTGAGTACAGCAAGTATTCCAGGATGGTGACCCAGCTAATTGCAGACACAGTGCCTCTTTATGAAAAAGCATCGGTTGATGAATTTTACATTGACCTTACCGGTATGGATAAATTTTTTGGTGTAAGTAAATACACTAAAGAATTAAGAGAGAAGATAATCCGGGAAACAGGCCTTCCCATTTCTTATGGATTATCAGCCAATAAACTGGTTAGCAAAATGGCTACCAACGAAGCCAAGCCCAATGGTTTCCTGGAAATCGAACATGGAAAAGAAACAGATTTTCTTTGGCCCTTAAGGGTAGAAAAAATTCCGATGGTAGGCAAGCAAACGCAGCACCAGCTACATGCAATAGGCATTTATACGATAGAGCAATTAGCCAAAACACCGGTGCAACAACTAGAGCATGTTTTTGGAAACTGGGGTGCTAAGTTGTGGCAGAAGGCGCATGGCATTTCTGACTCCGTTGTTGAAAATTACAGTGAGCAAAAATCATTATCACACGAAAACACATTTGATGCGGATTATGCTGACATACCATTTTTGCACAACGAGCTTGTAAGGCTCACCGAAAAAAATGCACATGACCTGCGCAAAGAGGAACGGCTAACCGGCTGCGTTACCGTAAAGATCCGCTATACGGATTTTACAACAGTAAGCAAGCAGGAAGTCATTGCCTATTCAGCGCTTGACAATGTTTTACTGGCAAAGGTGAAAGACCTGTTTGCAAAGCTCTATCGCAAAGGAGAAAAGGTAAGATTGTTAGGTGTGCGGTTCAGCCACTTAGTACCCATGACCTTGCAGATGAATCTATTTGATAAGGAAGCGGAAAGGCTTCAGCTTTATAAAGCGGTGGATCAAATAAAATCTGATTTTGGTATAGGCGCTGTGGTAAAAGCCGCCGGCTTACCCATCTCTCCAAAGAAAAAGAACAGTACTAAAAGGTCATGAAACCTGCTCAGTTAGTTCTTCCTTTTTACTCTCATCTTTTATAGTGCGCAGTGCTGTTAAATATTCTTTCATCTCAATTTTGCCAGTGAACAGCAGGTTATAAAGCCGGTATTGAGACGATGTTGATTTCTCTTTCTTCGGACTGCTTTTACGGTAAAGTATTTCATCAATATACAAATGCATAACTAATAATTTTAATTGGCCCCGCGGTTTGTTACTGCTGGTAGTTAAAGCAAATAGCTTCATAGAATAACCTATTCAGTAAGCACCTACAACAAGGCTTTGGGTTTTTAATTTATTGATATTTTTTCAAAACAATTACTATGGCATTGGGTAGTCCATGCCTTCAAATAATCTTCTGATGATAGCTAAGAATTTTTTCATAGTGTTGTGTTTAACATAGTTAAATAAAAATTCAGGGCAGGCAATCGGTTGAAGCAACCGGTAGAAGGGATAAGCCGGAATGCCGGCTGCTAAACGGGAGTAGCTTTGTATGCTATCCAGGTGTAAAAGTAAATTAAAACCGCTTGCGTGTAAAACAACTTATTGTTATTTAGCCCATGCCAAAAGACACAGTTATGGCTGCAAACCATTGCTGGCATTGGGTTTCAGGAAATGAATATGCACATGCTCAAAGGTGATTCATAACCGTAAAACGAGTAGATTATGTGCTACCTGTTAACAGTTATTTATTGTATTTCACCAATAACAAAAATAGTTTTTAACAGGTTTTCATTTGCCCGCAGGCTTCGTAGCATGAAAAAGCCGGAACAATCTTTCCGGCTTTTGATAAGATGCAACAAAGTAAATCATTGAAGTTTAACGACCACTAAAAGATGCAAGGCCAACTCTTAGATATTGAGTGTATCATCCACCACAAAACAATACACTTCTTTCGGTCCATGCACACCTACAACTAATGTCTTTTCAATATCAGCCGTGCGGCTTGGGCCTGTGGCAAAAGTGATAAGTGAGGGAAGAAACTCACGGTACTTATCCTTGATCCTTAGCAACCCATCTTTTATATCATATACCAGTTGAGAGGTGTAAGCCACGCAAACATGCACAGGTGCATATACACTGGGTATGCGTCCCTGGTGAACAGAACTCAAAACAATGCTGCCGGTTCTTGCTATAAGCGACTCGCAACTGGTAACGGATAGTTCACAAGTGGCTATATCATCATACAAACTATTTGGCTGAATGATGCTTTTCCATTTTTCTTCTTCGCAATAAATTTTTGTCCATTGATTTTGATAACAAAGCTTTTCAAAACTTTGCGCCAGTTCTTGTTCATCTGCACAAAAGATAAATTTTCCCTGTAAGGCAGAGAACTGTTCTGCAAACTCCACTACCAGGTCCTGGCTTTGTGGTTGTATAGGATTCTCCTTTCCTTCGGCCAGCGGAAAAGGCAATGGCGTTGGTTGTGCCAACGCCATGCGAATTTTCTTCAGTATATTGTTTTTTGCTGTTGTACTCATTGAGCGACAGGAGCTTGATTGGTTATAGCTGAATCGTATGGTGGAACGCCTTCGCTGATGCCTCCTTCAGGATGCTTTTCATCATCATCTACATCTAACGGTCTTTTCTCTTCATACGGACGAGGACCTATCAATGCTTCAACGTCACTTTGAAACAATACTTCTTTGTCTAATAACTTCTCAGCCAACATTTCAACTTCATTCCTTTTTTCTGTTAATAAACCTTTTGTCCTGGTATAGGCTTCATCAATAAGACGGCGCACTTCTTCATCAATTATCTTCGCCGTTTCTTCTGAATAAGGTTTGCTGAACTGGTTCTCTGCCTGTGGATCGTAGTAGCTGATGTTTCCGATTTTTTCACTCATGCCATACACAGTAACCATCGCATTAGCGATACGCGTAATTTGCTGTAAATCGTTTTGAGCACCGGTTGAGATCTTACCAAAGAATATTTCTTCTGCGGCACGGCCACCAAGTGTCATACAAATTTGGTCGTGCAACTGATCTGTGTTATATAAGTACTGTTCTTTTGGAGTGTACTGCGCATAACCTAAAGCTGCCGTACCACGCGGTACAATTGTTACTTTCAAAAGTGGGTACGCATGTTCTAAAAACCAGCCGCAAACAGCATGTCCGGCTTCGTGGTATGCAATGATCTTCTTCTCTTCGGGAGAAATGATTTTATTCTTCTTCTCCAGCCCACCTATCACCCTGTCCACCGCATCCTGGAAATCGCTCATATCAACAGCAGTCTTTCCTTTACGGGCTGCAATAAGTGCTGCTTCGTTACACACATTCGCAATATCGGCGCCGGCAAATCCAGGTGTTTGTTCAGCTAACTTATGAATGTCAACTTTCTCCGAAACTTTGATTGGCTTCAGATGCACTTTGAAGATATGCTCACGTCCTTTTACGTCTGGCTTGTCTATAGAAATCTGACGATCGAAACGACCCGGACGTAACAACGCCGTATCTAATACATCGGGACGGTTAGTGGCTGCTAATACGATGATACCTGTATCGGTTCCGAAGCCATCCATTTCTACCAGCAACTGGTTTAGTGTGCTTTCCCTTTCATCGTTGCTCATCATCATGTTCTTTCCACGGGCACGACCGATAGCATCTATTTCATCAATAAAAATAATACAAGGCGCTTTCTCTCTTGCCTGCTTAAAAAGGTCGCGAACACGGCTGGCACCAACACCTACAAACATCTCCACAAAGTCAGACCCGCTAAGGCTGAAGAAGGGCACCTGCGCTTCGCCGGCCATTGCTTTTGCCAATAAGGTTTTACCTGTACCCGGAGGGCCCACCAATAAAGCACCCTTGGGAATTTTACCACCAAGTGCTGTATATTTTTTGGGGTTGCGAAGGAAGTCAACGATCTCCATCACTTCCACTTTCGCTTCATCTAATCCTGCTACATCTGAGAAAGTAATATTGACTTTTGTGCCTTTATCAAATAAAGTGGCTTTTGATTTTCCGATATTAAAAATACCGCCGGGGCCACCACCACCTCCAGCACCGCCGCTCATTTTACGCATCAATAAAATCCAGATACCAATGAGTAAAAGAAAAGGCAGGATAGTTTGAAGGATAGGTGTAAACCAGTTGCTTTCTGCATCCGCCTTACCTACTTTTTTTAAGTCGGGATGCTCATTGTAAAACTCCCGCATATCATCCTGAAACGATTCTATGGAAGCCACTTTGAAATAAGCCTGGGCACCTTCTGTTTTATCATTTACATTTTTATTTAACAGCGTGCTGTATTTTGAAACCGCATTAGCATTGAGAGTAACTTTTACAAGGTTGCGGTTAGACACAATGAGGTATTCCTGCACGTCATTGGCAATAAGCATTTGCTCGAAATTCTCCTGCGTGATTTGCTTAGAGTCGGAGGTAAAAGGGCCACCAAATAACTGGAAGCCTATCAGTACGGCGAAGATGATAGCATATACCCAGTAAAAAGAGAAACGAGGACCTTTTTTGGGTGTGTTATTATCTCCGTCGCCGCCCGCTTTATTAAACTTAGGAAGGCGCGGTTTTTTATCGCTTTTATATGGTTCTTGTGACATTTTTTGTTTTTGAAGTAAGGGGTTGCAAGTAATAGTATTTTAGTTTAACGGGGCTGCTATATTTAATATTTAACAAAACCACCCCTTATTGGTTGTGCTCCTCTAATGGAGCATCGCTCCACATCTCCTCAAGCCGGTAAAACTTACGGGTTTCTGAGGTCATTACATGAACTACTATGTTCACATAATCAATTAGCACCCATTGAAGATTTTGTTTGCCCTCGTGATGATAAGGATTTTCGCCACAGGCTTTTCTTACTCCTTCCTCGATAGAATCGGTAATAGCCCTGATTTGCGGTTGGTTATTCGCTTCGCAGATGATGAAGAAATCAGCAACGGCTTCAGGTATTTTACGTAAGTCTAAGGAAACGATGTTCTCGCCCTTTTTATCCTGAATAGCCTTGATGATACTTTTATAGAGTTTCGATGCTTTTGTAAGCCGGGCCGGAGCTTTCTTCCGGGTTGCCAATAGGTCTAATGGTTCCAAATACTTAAAATATTATGTTTATCAAATAATGTGTGCAATTACTAAAGTAAGGTAAGAGTCGTTTTCTTTGTTCAAAAATAAGCGTTAATTGCCTTTTACTCCTACTATAGGGATACCTTTTATAGAACTGCAACAGGCGGAAAGTACCAACAACTATGCCATCGGAGCCATACATGCAGGTATGGCACAGCACGGCACTGCTGTGTTTGCACACCACCAAACAGCAGGTAAAGGCCAACGAGATAAGAGGTGGTATGGCGATGCGAATAAAAATATCGCGTTGAGTATAATTATCAAGCCTGAAGGCCTTTCCTTATCGCAAACCTTTCTATTAAGCATGGCGACTGCTGTAGGTGTTTATAATTTTCTTAAATCTTATGCAGGTGATGAAATAAAAATCAAATGGCCGAATGATATTTATTGGCGTGACAGAAAGACAGCAGGCATCTTAATTGAAAACATAGTGCAGGGCTTTAATTGGAAATGGAGCATCATAGGCATTGGTGTTAATATTAATCAAACAGCATTTGATAATGTAGCCATCAAAGCGGTGTCGCTTAAACAAATTACAGGTAAAGATTTTGAGCCGGTACAACTGGCAAAGGAACTCTGCACCTTTCTGGAAAATGCTTTTGATACACTGCATCAGTCAGGCGAAACAATAATAGACGCTTACAAAAAGAATCTATTCAGGCTGGGCGAAACCGGGACATTCAGGAAAGAGGGCCGTGCTTTTACAGGTACGATAACGGATGTAACCACCTATGGACAATTGGTGGTTCAAGGAGCGGTGGAAGAAAAATTTAATGTGGGAGAAATAGAGTGGGTTATATAGGACCATAATAGGATAAAACTTAGCTGGCATGTCCCTTCAGATTTTTGTATCTACAGCAATCCCTCATACAAAAGACTATTTACTGGTATGCATTATGCCATTGTATCTTCACCTTAATAAAACGTATGAAGCCATTAAAAGTATTTTCTGTTGCAGTAGTATTGATGTACCTGGTCAGCAGTTGCGGTAAGCCGGTAAGCCCTCAATATTTAGGGTATCAAAATCTCCGGATGGAGAAGGTGGGATTTACAAACAACGTAGTAGCTATTGACGTAAAATTATACAACCCTAACCGTTATCCCTTACAACTGAAATCGGCCAGCCTGGATATGTATATCAACAACTCTTTTTTAGGCCATTCTGCACTTGACTCGCTGGTTGTATTGCCGGCGCAGGATACCGTATATATTCCATTACGCCTGCAGGCATCGGCAAAAGACATATTGAGCAACACGGCAAAAATTTTACTTAACCCTGATGTAAAAGTGAAAATTACCGGCTCGGCAAAAGCGGGCCGGGGTGGTTTTTTTATTAACGTGCCGATAGATTATGAAGGAGTACAGCGGATAGAGTTGTTGGGAAACAACTGATAATTCTCAAACGAAATATCTTCGATACCTCGGATTACTTCCATCCTGGTGTTAAGCAAAATGTTGTTGCCTATTTTGCTACGCCATTAACACTTTTTACCTTTCCTGCATGCGCAGCCATTACGCCTCTTTTCTTCTATCCTTTCTTTTTATCAATACATTAAACGCCCAACCTGAAACAGATGCTTTCCTGCAACAGATATTAACTGCTAATGCTAACCCTGTCTTTAAGCAAGTACTACAACATCCCGATGCTTACCGCGTGCAAATCATCTACACGCAAATCAACCGTGATAAAAATAACCATCCAACATTTAAAAATTATTACTTCCATTACGATCCTAAACTCTACTTCAATCCTGCTTCGATGGTTAAGATGCCACTAGCTTTTTTAGCGCTGGAAAAACTGGCTGCACTGCCTGCAAAAGGGATTGACAAATACACAACACTTCAGTTTGACAGCAGCCACGCAGGGCAAAGAACATTATATAAAGACAGTACTGCAGCTAATGGATTGCCATCAATTGCCCACTTTATCAAACGTGCTTTTCTTAT
>JAQBNG010000057.1 GCA_028288675.1 Flavisolibacter sp.
TTCCAAGATGAATGTATCAAATGGCAAGTAGTAAAATAGCTAAGCGGTTTCTCATTAAGCAATCGTTATGGAAGGATGATTCTTCATCCTTCCTTTTTTAAATCTTTTAAGCATGTTATTATTAGGAATTGATCTAGGCACTTCTTCAATAAAAGTTTCCGTAGTAGATGCGGCTAACCAAAACTGCATTGCTTCGGCGCAGTACCCTGAAGCCGAAGTGGAAATTATTGCGGTGCAAAGCGGCTGGGCAGAACAAAGCCCTGATCAATGGTGGGAACATGTACAGCAGGCTATTTTGAAATGCAATGCAATTAACAGCTATGATCCAAAAGACATTGGTGCTATCGGTATCGCGTATCAAATGCATGGCCTGGTGCTGGTTGATAAAGAACAGGACACATTACGTAATGCCATTATCTGGTGCGATGGCCGTGCTGTTTCTATTGGCGATAAAGCCTTTAATGAAATAGGGGAGGAAGATTGCTTATCGCATCTATTAAACTCTCCCGGAAATTTTACAGCCTCCAAATTAGCATGGGTTAAAAAGGAAGAACCACAGATATATGAGCGTATTGATAAAATATTGCTGCCCGGGGATTTTATTGCCATGAAGCTAACCGGCGAATCCACTACCACGATGTCTGCTTTATCAGAAGGGGTGTTCTGGGATTTTAAAGAAGGGGCAATATCAAAAGATGTGATGACCTACTTTGGTTTTGATGAAGCATTGATACCACTAGTACAGCCCCTGTTCTCCTCTCACGGAAATGTAAAAGAATCAGTAGCCCTAAGGCTTTCTTTAACCCCTGGCATACCGGTTACCTATAAAGCAGGCGACCAGTTAAACAATGCTTTTTCGTTAAACGTATTGCACCCGGGAGAAGTTGCCGCCACCGCGGGTACATCGGGTGTTATTTATGGCGTAAGCGATCAATTGAACTATGACCAACAATCCCGCATCAACAGCTTTGCGCATGTAAATCATCAAACCCCCTCTCAGCGAGGAGAGGGGGCAGGGGGTGAGGCGGCCCGCATCGGCGTTTTGTTATGTATAAATGGCGCAGGTATTTTTAACCGCTGGGTAAGAAATATTATGGGTGCGCAGCACAGTTATGATGGTTTGAACACAGACGCTTCACATATAGCTGTTGGCTCTGATGGTTTATTTATGCTGCCGTTTGGCAACGGTGCTGAACGCATGTTAGGCAACAATACAATTGGAGCGCATATACATGGCTTGGATTTCAATCTTCACACACCGGCGCATCTTGTACGTGCCGCCCAGGAAGGTGTGGCTTTCGCTTTCAGGTATGGACTTGACATTATGCGGGAAAATGCCATGGAGCCGGCCATTATTCGTGCAGGAAAAGCTAATATGTTTTTAAGCGATGTGTTTACCCAGTCGTTTGTAAACGCTACCGGCGTACCGGTTGAACTCTATCAAACCGATGGCAGTATTGGTGCAGCTCTCGGTGCCGGCGTAGGCGCGGGAATTTACAAGGGTGAAGGAGAAGCCTTCGCTAACAGAAAGCCGTTGAAATTAGTTGCGCCTTCTTCAACAAAAACCTATGAACCTTTGTACCAGCAATGGAAAGCTTTATTGGAAGCGCAGATGCAAACATTAGAAAGCCATCTTGTTTTAAACAAAATATAAAAATATAAACTTCAATCATGAACGGTCAAAACACACAAGGCTATTTTGCCAATATTCCGCAAGTAAAGTTTGAGGGAAGAGAGACTGATAATCCATTTGCCTTTCGTTGGTATGATGAAAATAAAATAGTAGCTGGCAAATCGCTGAAAGATCATTTTAAATTCGCCTGCGCCTACTGGCATTCTTTTAATGGTGATGGCAGCGATCCTTTTGGCGGAACAACGCATGTTTTTCCATGGATGGCGATAAGCGATCCGATAGAACGGGCAAAAGGAAAAATGGATGCTGCCTTCGACTTCATTACTAAATTAGGCCTGCCATATTATTGCTTTCATGATGTGGATATTGTGGACTACACCGATGATATAGCCGATAACGAAAGGCGATTGCAGTCAATCACCGCATATGCCAAGCAAAAACAAGCAGAAACAGGTGTGAAATTATTGTGGGGCACAGCCAATCTTTTTTCACATAAAAGATACATGAATGGTGCAAGTACTAATCCCGACTTTCATGTGTTAGCACATGGAGCAGCACAGGTGAAAGCAGCGCTTGATGCAACAATTGAATTAGGTGGCGAGAACTATGTTTTTTGGGGTGGCCGTGAAGGTTACATGAGCTTGTTGAATACGAACATGAAACGGGAAAAAGAAAACCTTGCCCGCTTCCTTCACACGGCAAAGGACTATGCACGCCGCAACGGTTTCAAAGGCACCTTTTTTATTGAGCCTAAGCCGGCAGAGCCTTCAAAACATCAATATGATTTTGACTGCGAAACGGTAATTGGCTTTTTACGCCAGCACGACTTATTGAACGATTTTAAAATCAACATAGAAGTAAATCATGCAACGCTTGCAGGCCATACGTTCACACATGAATTACAGGTGTCAGCAGATGCAGGCGTATTGGGCTCTGTAGATGCCAACCGCGGCGACTATCAAAACGGCTGGGATACTGACCAATTTCCAAATGATATTAATGAACTAACTGAAGCGATGCTTATTTTTTTAGAAGCAGGCGGCTTACAGGGCGGCGGTGTAAACTTCGATGCTAAAATTCGCCGTAACTCCACCGACCCTTCGGATCTTGTTTATGCACACATTGGTGGTATGGACACATTTGCAAGAGCCCTGATTACAGCAGATAACATCCTTCAAAAGTCTGACTACAAAAAGTTCAGGCAAGAACGGTATGCAAGCTTTGACAGTGGCAAAGGTGCTGAATACAGCAGTGGAAAATTAACACTGGAAGACTTACGTGATTATGCTATTCAAAATGGAGAGCCACAGGTAAGAACCGGACGGCAGGAGTGGCTGGAGAATATCATTAATCAATATATTTGAGGCAATGCGCCAACGGAGCTATAAAGCCTTTTTATTTGATTTGAATGGAACCATGATTGATGATATGTCCTATCATATCAAGGCATGGCACCGCATCTTAAATAGCCTGGGCGCCAATCTCAGTCTGGATGAAATGAAACGGGAATGTTATGGCAAGAACCAAGAATTGCTGGAGCGGGTTTTCCCAAACCGGTTCTCTATTGAAGAGAAAAACAGCATGAGTTTAGAAAAGGAAAAAGCCTACCAGCAGGATTTTCGTCCTCACTTAAAATTAATTGATGGCTTAGGTGATTTTCTTGCTCTCGCTAAAGAGCAAAATATTAAAATGGCAATCGGTTCTGCCGCTATTCAATTCAATATTGATTTTGTTTTAGACGGCTTAAACATCCGCCATTATATCGATGCCATTGTAAGTGCCGATGATGTAGGCGATAGCAAACCTCATCCCGAAACATTTTTAAAATGTGCAGAAGCTCTCTTAGTAAAGCCGCAGGATTGCCTGGTTTTCGAAGATGCGCCGAAAGGCGTGGATGCAGCCTTGAATGCCGGCATGGATTGTATCGTTATCACTACAATGCATGGTCCCGAAGAATTCACCGTCTATAAAAATGTGATCGGCTATATTTCTACGTACAAAGAGGACATACTACAACAATTGCTATGCTTGAAGGAAACGGTTTAAAAGAAGGCGAAGCGTTTGTTATCGGTGTTGATTATGGCACCGACTCAGTACGTTCTATTATTGCCGATGCCTCAAATGGCGCCGAGATAGCTTCGGCTGTTTATTATTATCCCCGTTGGAAAGAAGGCAAATATTGTAATGCTGCCACCAACCGGTTTCGCCAGCACCCGCTTGATTATATTGAGGGATTGGAGGCAACTGTAAAAAGGTGTTTGCAAAAAGCAGGCAACGACATTGCACAAAAAGTGGCAGGTCTTTCTGTTGATACAACCGGCTCCACTCCGGTAGCTGTTGATGCCACCGGAACACCATTGGCGTTACTAAAAGAATTTGAAGAAAACCCCGCGGCCATGTTTGTTTTGTGGAAAGACCATACTGCTACAAAAGAAGCAGCAGAAATAAATGCGCAGGCGCAAAAAGGCGACACGAATTTCCTGCAATACGTAGGCGGCATTTATTCATCCGAATGGTTTTGGGCAAAACTCTTGCGCATACTTCGTGATGATGAAAAAGTACGTAGCAAAATTGCTTCCTGGGTGGAGCATTGTGACTGGATTCCTTTCTTGTTAACTGGTGGCACCGATGTTCATCAAATGAAACGCGGTGTTTGTTCGGCTGGTCATAAAGCCTTATGGGCCGAAGCTTTCAATGGATTGCCTGCAGATGATTTCTTCGCTGGTATTGATCCTCTGTTAAAAGGCTTTACACAAAAATTATTTACAAAAACTTATACTTCTGATATACCTGCCGGCACAATCAGTAAAGAGTGGGCTGCACGTTTGGGTTTGCCCGAAAACGTCGTCATCGGCGTTGGCGCTTTTGATGCGCACATGGGCGCAGTTGGCGGACAAATTGAGCCTTATCATTTAAGTAAAGTGATGGGCACTTCTACCTGCGATATGTTAGTGGTGCCAGCTATTGAAGTAGGCGATATTTTGGTACGTGGAATTTGCGGGCAGGTTCCCGGTTCTGTTATTCCTTCGATGCTGGGTATGGAAGCAGGTCAAAGTGCTTTTGGCGATGTATATGCCTGGTTTAAAAATGTGTTGAGCTACTCATTAAAATATATCTCTGACGAAAAAACGAGGGAAGAAATCAGTAATAAAATGATCGCTGATCTATCTGCAGATGCGGCAGCACTTCCGCTAAATGAGAGGGATGAATTAGCGGTAGATTGGCTTAATGGCCGCCGCACACCAGATGCAAACCAGGAATTAAAGGCTGCTATCATTAATTTGAATTTAGGTTCCGATGCACCGCGTATTTTTAAAGCATTGGTTGAGGCCACCTGCTTCGGCGCAAAAGCCATTGTTGACCGCTTTAATGAACAGGGCATCGGTATAAAAGGCTTGATTGGTTTAGGCGGCGTTGCAAAAAAATCGCCGTACATAATGCAGGTAATGGCCGATGTAATGAACATGCCTATCCGCATTCATAAATCAGAACAAACCTGCGCCATTGGTGCAGCCATGTTTGCCGCTACGGCAGCGGGCTTATACAGTAAAGTAGAAGATGCTATGGAAGCAATGGGACAGGGCTTTGATGAAACTTACAACCCGCGATTAGTGAATGTAGGATACTATCAAAAGCGGTACGAACAATACAAGCATCTTGGTTCATTTATAGAAAAGCAAAATGAAAATTAATTTTATGTACCAGGCGACAGAACATCCATTTGACTTTCGTGGAGTTTATCCTGAGCGCAGCCGAAGGATCGCACTCTTGTACGTTCAGAACAACACTCATCATTCCCTATCCATTTCATGAGTCAATATGATCATATAAAACAACAAGCCTACGAGGCCAACATGCAATTGCCCAAACTTGGATTAGTGCTGTTCACCTTTGGTAATGTAAGTGCTGTTGACAGAGGCTTAGGCGTATTTGCCATTAAACCAAGCGGTGTGCCTTACGAAGAATTATCACCGGGTAAAATGGTGATAGTTGATTTTGATGCAAGGGCAGTGGAAGGCAATTTGCGTCCATCATCCGATACTAAAACACATGCGGTTTTATACAAGCATTGGGAGGGCATTGGTGGTATCGTTCATACGCATTCAACCTATGCAACCGCATGGGCACAGGCACAAAGAGACATTCCTATTTTTGGTACCACGCACGCCGATCATAATACGGTTGACGTTCCTTGTGCGCCACCAATGAGCGATGAAATGATCAGTGGTGACTACGAACACGAAACAGGTTTTCAAATCATGAATTGCTTTAAGGAGCGGGGCCTTGATTATAAAGAAGTGGAAATGGTTCTAGTAGGCAACCATGCACCTTTTACCTGGGGCAAAACACCAGGCAAGGCGGTTTACAACAGCGCCGTGTTGGAAAGCATTGCACACATGGCATTATTAACCGAACAGATTAATATGGCTGCGCCACGGTTAAAAGAAGCGTTGATAAAAAAGCATTACCAAAGAAAACACGGGCCGGATTCGTACTATGGTCAATAGCGAACAAAGCGTACAAGAGTGCCCTTCTTCGTCAGGATAAACGGTGCAACCAAAGCTTAATAGTACCACAAAGGCTAAGTACATAAATTCAAAACAAATGATGAACAATTTAAAAAGCCTCGAAGTTTGGTTTGTTACCGGCAGCCAGCATTTGTATGGCGAGGAAACTTTACAACAAGTGGCTGCACACTCACAACAAATTGCTTCTTCATTAAACAATGCGAAAGGGATTCCTGTCAGCATAGTTTTTAAACCAACTGTAAAATCACCCGAAGAAATTTATGCAGTTTGCCAGGAAGCTAATACGGCAATAAACTGTATCGGCATCATTACCTGGATGCACACCTTTTCTCCTGCTAAAATGTGGATCAACGGTTTGAAAATCTTACAAAAGCCATTGCTGCATCTGCATACACAATTCAATCGCGATATTCCCTGGAAGGATATTGACATGGATTTTATGAACCTGAACCAATCGGCGCATGGCGATAGGGAGTTTGGTTTTTTAGCCACAAGAATGAAAGTAAAAAGAAAGGTGGTTTGCGGTCATTGGCAGGACGAAAAAGTGATACAGCGTATTAATGTGTGGTGCAGGGCGGCAGCCGGTTGGCACGACTGGCAGGGCGCAAGGTTTGTACGCTTTGGCGATAACATGCGCTTTGTTGCTGTAACCGAAGGTGATAAGGTTGAAGCTGAAATGAAGTTTGGCTATGCCGTAAATTATCATGGAATTGGGGATCTGGTAAAAGTGATAAACGAAACAAGCGATACCGAGATTGATGCCCTTTGTCAAGACTACAATTTGAAATATAAGCTTGCTGATAGTTTGAAAAAGGGAGCATCGCAACATACCTCTTTACGCGAAGCAGCTAAGATCGAAATTGGTTTACGCAAATTTTTAGAAGCCGGAAATTTTAAAGGCTTTACAGATACATTTGAAGACCTGCATGGCATGGTACAACTACCGGGGCTTGCAGTACAACGTTTAATGAATGACGGCTATGGCTTTGGCGGCGAAGGCGACTGGAAAACAGCGGCGCTGGTACGACTGATGAAAGTAATGGCAACAGGTCTTGAGGGCGGCAACTCTTTTATGGAAGATTACACTTATCATTTTGAACCCGGAAATGAAATGGTTTTAGGTGCCCACATGCTTGAGATTTGCGAAAGCATTGCCGACGGTAAACCAACCTGTGAGGTTCATCCATTAGGCATTGGTGGTAAAGCCGACCCTGTACGATTAGTATTTAATGTTGCCGGTGGTCCTGCATTGAATGCTTCCATCATTGACATGGGCAATCGTTTTCGGTTGCTAGTAAATGAAGTTGAGGCCGTAAAGCCAAAACACGACTTGCCAAAACTTCCTGTTGCCCGTGTACTATGGAAACCATTACCCGATATGCAAACCGCCTGCGAAGCATGGATACTTGCAGGAGGTGCCCACCATACTTGCTACAGTCAAAATTTATCTGCAGAATATTTAGAAGATTTTGCAGAGATTGCAGGCATTGAATGCGTTTTCATCAATAAAAAAACAGAGCTTCAAAACTTCAAAAAAGAATTGAAGTGGAGCGAAGTTTATTATCAATAAAAGCAAACATTATTTATTAACCGGACTAATTTTTATTTTTTTCGCTTATGAACAACAGACTCGTACTACAGGATTATTTAGTCTTTATCTTTTACTTCCTTGTTGTAGCAGGTTATGGCTACTATGTTTACCAGAGAAAAAAGAAAGCCAGCATCAGCGCATCGCATGATTACTTTTTAGCCGAAGGTTCTCTTACCTGGTGGGCTATTGGTGCTTCTCTTATTGCTTCAAATATTTCTGCCGAGCAATTTATTGGCATGAGCGGTAGTGGTTTTAAAATGGGCCTGGCTATCTCTACTTACGAGTGGATGGCAGCCGCCACTTTAATGATTGTTGCCATCTTTTTTATACCTGTGTATTTAAAGAATAAGATTTATACCATGCCGCAGTTTTTAAACCAGCGGTATAATGGTACGGTAGCTATGATCATGGCGGTATTCTGGCTCTTGCTTTACGTAGTGGTAAACCTTACTTCTATTTTGTACTTGGGAGCTTTGGCTATTAACAGCATCTCTGGTATCAACACCACGCTTTGTATGTATGTGCTTGCCATATTTGCCATATTTATTACGCTTGGTGGTATGAAGGTGATTGGATATACCGACGTAATCCAGGTGTTCTTTTTAATACTCGGTGGATTGGTTACAACTTACATCGCACTCAACCTTGTATCTGAAAAATTTGGTGGTACCGGCGTCGTTAATGGTTTTAAAATAATGACCCAGCAGGCCAATGATCACTTTCACATGATCTTTGAAAAAGACAATGCCAATTACATGGACCTTCCTGGTATGACGGTATTGATAGGTGGTATGTGGATCGTGAATTTAAACTATTGGGGCTGTAATCAATATATTACGCAAAGAGCTTTAGGCGCTGATTTAAAAACAGCCAGGGCAGGTATTTTGTTTGCTGCTTTTTTAAAGTTAATGATGCCTCTTATCGTAGTACTGCCAGGCATTGCCGCTTATGTGCTTCACCAGCAGGGGAATTTCCAAACAGAAATGAACCAGGGTGGCGAACTCAACCCGGATAAAGCTTACCCGGTATTATTAAACTTGCTTCCGGCCGGTTTAAAAGGACTTTCTTTTGCCGCACTTACAGCCGCTATCGTGGCGTCGCTTGCAGGCAAGGCCAATAGTATTTCCACCATCTTCACCTTGGATATTTATAAGAAAAAAATAAACCCCGAAGCTTCTGAAGCTAAAATGGTAAGCATTGGTAAAATCACTGTGGTAGTAGCTATGATTTTAGGCGTTTTGATTGCTCCATTGTTAGGCATTGATAAAAAAGGTGGCTTTCAATATATTCAGGAATACACAGGCTTTGTATCCCCTGGAATTTTTGCCATGTTTATTCTCGGCTTTTTCTGGAAAAAAACAACTTCTAATGCAGCGCTATTTGCAACCGTAGGTGGTTTTGCTTTCTCGCTTTTCTTCAAGTTCTTACCCAATATAATGGACCTTTCATTCTTGGCGCAGTTTGGTTTTGCCAAGCCCAATGCTGCAGGTGTTTATGAAATTCCATTCCTTGATCGTATGGGATTTGTATTTCTTATTTCGGTATTAGGGATGGTAATTATCAGCCTGGTTGATAACAGGAGGGGCGTTGTTCCTAATGGTTTGGAAATAGATAGAAAGATGTTTAAGCTTTCACCTGGTTTTACCGTAGGTGCGCTTATTATTGTAGGATTACTCGTTGCACTTTATTCAGTGTATTGGTAATAGGTACCGGGTTCAACTCTTAATAAAAAAAGCTTTGCTACGGCAAAGCTTTTTTTATGTACTGGTGTCATGCTAACTATACTATGGCAAATCTTTAGCTGGGCGTGCCGGCGAGGCGCCGTCGGGCTATCCGCTGCAATCTTTTTTGCCTTTGTCATGCTGAGCCTGTCGAAGCATCAGGCAAAGGCAAAAAAGGATTTCCGCTTCTATCCCTCACGCAAACGCCACCCTATACTTAACATGACACCAGTTAATCATTACTTATATCCGGATAGTAATTACAAGTAGAATAGCATTAGCTGATAGTGCTTCTAATTCTATGTCCTTTATATCCCACAGCGCCAGGCCATCTCTTGTTTCCAATAAACGATCTGCTACTTCAAAAGCACCTTCAAGCACGAAAAAGAAGGCGGCATTTGCATTACCTACAAGGTTAATCATGGCATCCTTCCTTCCATCAAACTTGCCAATAAAAAGGCTTGGTGCTGGTGAGGAAACCGGGATAGAAAAAATTTCAATAAGCCGGTTTTTATTTGCTTCAATATCAAATGAAACTGGTTCAGTTATTTTTTGCACCGATGGAACCGGCGCTTTAAACCAAAGTTGAATAAAGTTTATTAAGTCATCTTCGTAAGCATTGAACACCTGAAAAGTAGTGTTCTTCAATAAAAATACCGGGAGATATTGACCGGCTTCAAGAAGCAGATCATTTTCATTGTCATCCTTATAACGGATTGCTCCCACCGTAGGTAATAAAAAAATTTGTGAGTCAGATTCTACCGCTAGGGAAACCGATTTGCCACCAGCCAGCGTATCATCGTTCAAAACATATAAATCCCCGAAAGCATTCTTATGCTCACTTTGGTAAGCTCCAAAATTGAAGGTAGCATAACTTCTAAACCAGCCGGTTTCCGTGTGACCACGATCAGACGCAAGAAAGATTTTTCCTTTGGGAAGTTCTGTCATTGGATTGGGTTAATTATAAAATATTGCTTCAGCATATCTCTTTAACAAGTAAGACATTGCAGATAGTTCAATGTCTTACTTTGGTTTTTCATCTAATGATATATTAAGCAGCTACAGTTATCAGGTGCGTAAGGGTATAGCCTGCGGAAACGCTTCCCGATACTGTCGCCAGTTCACTTGCTAAAGAGTCAGAGAATACATTGTCCGAAGTGTTGGAAGTATCCTGTTTGCCTCTTGTATAATAATTTGTAGCGGTTGTATAAACTATGTCAGATACATTGGTTGGAAAAGCAATTTGTGTTACCAATAACGATGTTCCACCGGCACTATACACATGTACATGTATATGCGGCGCACGGCCCGAATACCAGCCTGGAAAAATGGATGTGAATTGTACTAATCCATTCGCATCTGTTACCTGTCTTCCTCTTAAAAAGTGAACCGATGTAAAGTTGGCTGATTGCATTCCTGAGCCACCATATTCTGAATAATATCCATCCTTATCACAATGCCAGATGTCTACAATAGCACCTGCCAATGCTGCGCAATTTGCATTTTTATTATTGATGGTAATCTTTATAGTTAAAGGGGTTCCGGTTCTATCGCTCCTGATATCAGCAGACACCAATGATGAAGGAGTTTTTGTAGGAAAAGGACCTGCAGTTTCAGCAGGTGATGTAGTGCAGGTACCGGAGCCTGTGCTTGTACCATCAGTACTTTCCTTCTTGCAGGCACTTGTCAGTGGTGCAATAGCTGCAAAACCCAGTGCGGCCATAAAGCCGTTTTTTAAAAAGTCTTTTCTTTCCATAAATTTTCTTTAATACAAATGAGTAATTTCTGTGCTTACAGAACGTAAACATCTTTCAAAGATTAAAGCCCGTTTTCCTAATATAGATGAATGAATAGATTGTATGGACGAATGAAGATTTACATTTATACAAACTGAGTGCAGATGGATTATCTATGCTTTGGAAATAAGTTAACCAGGTGTTGGTAACAATTTTATAACCTTTTATTTATGAAGAACAGAAAGGCAACAAGGATAGGCTTTCATACTGCAGCGTGGATTTTATTCTTCAGCCTTATAATCGCCTTTGTAAGTTCTTCGGAGATAGGAAACGTTCCCCGCCTGTTATCACCTTCGTTCTTACTATTTGTAGCCGTGTATTTGTCGCTGTTTTATTTCAACGCCTATATTCTCTTACCAAGATTTTATTTGTCCAAAAAGTTTGTTTTTTATTTCGGATGCATCTTCATCCTTTTGTTACTTATTTACTATTTAAAACCCTTCGACCGGCTTGTTCTTCTCCATGGCGACCGGCCTCCCCTGCATGACAGACGCCCACCTGATTTTTTGGATCGCCAACCCGGCAGGGGACCACGTGGGAGAGGAGGACAAGAGCTGGATATAGTGAGCATCGTATTATTTCTTGCTGTCTGGTCGGCCAGTTCGGTGCTTCAGATTTTACAGCAATGGCGTACCACTGAACGCAGGGCGATACAGGCTGAGGCTGATAAGGCGGTCGCTGAACTTTCTTTTTTAAAAGCGCAGGTGAACCCGCATTTTTTATTCAACACCCTCAATAATATTTACTCGTTAGCCATTACTAAAAGCGATCATACTCCTGATGCCATTCTAAAGCTTTCCAATATTTTACGTTATGTAACAGATGATGCCCAGCACAATGTTGTACCCCTGCAAAACGAAATTGATTGTGCCGGCAACTACATTGAGTTGCAGAAGCTGCGTCTTAGTAAAAAGGTAGAAGTGCAATTTTTAGTAACTGGCGCTACAGTTGAGAAAACGATTGCTCCTTTACTATTTATGACCTTTATCGAGAACGCTTTCAAGTATGGAGTGAGTAACCACGAAGATTGTATTATCACAATTAAAATAGCATCTGTCGCAGACGGAATCAACTTATTCTGTCGAAACAAAATCATACGTAAAGAGGTAGAGGAAAGGGAAGGGGTGGGTATTAAAAATGCAAAAAAGCGACTGTCCTTTTTATATCCTGAAAAGCATTTATTGAAGATTGATACTGAAAATAATCATTTCATCGTTAACCTGTTTATTACCACTTAAGCTCCATCCTATGCAGATAAAATGTGTACTGATTGACGACGAGCCCCTGGCATTAGAAGTACTAAAAAAATACATTAATAAGATACCAGCTTTGGTAGTAGCACATAGCTTCGACGATGCAATTGCCGGTAAGGAATACATTGAGAACAATGCCATTGATCTGCTGTTTATTGATATCAATATGCCTGATATAAAAGGCACAGATCTGGTAAGAAGTCTCCGGAACAAACCGATGGTAATATTCACCACAGCCTACAAAAATTATGCGATTGATGGATTTGAACTGGATGCTATTGATTACCTGGTGAAGCCTATAGAATTTAGCAGGTTTGAAAAAGCGGCTCAGAAAGCAGGCGATGTCTTTCAATACAAAAGAATTGGAAGCATAGAAGCAGGACACCTCTTTGTAAGAGCCGATTACCAGTTGATCAAAATAAACGTAAGTGATATTGAGTATATAGAAAGCGTAGAAGACTATATTAAAATACACCTGGCCACCGCCAGGCCGGTGATGACGCTAATGACAATGAAGGCAGTGTTGGAAAAGCTTCCCTCATCCCAATTTGCCCGAATTCACCGTAGTTATATTATACCACTGGCTAAAATAAGGTCGGTAGTTAATCGTAAAATAACTCTCACTTCAGTTGAATTGCCAATCGGCAATAGTTATTATGATCTTGTCAGGTCATGGATTAAATAATCGTTTTTCTCAAACTCCGCTACATTCTTTTCATTCGCCGATAAGTTGTAAGTGACGATTAAACTTACGCACCTTTTCTCTTTCTCTGTCGTTACATATACTGCGTAATTATCGGTTACACCTCTACACTTTTCTTACTTAAAAATCAACTACATGAAAATGAAAGCCTATGTCTTAAGGACCTTTTATGTCCTGGTCTCAACTGCAATTGTATTTTCTTCTTGCCAGAAAAATGATTTACCAGGCACCGACGATCCAACCTCAAACACCATTGCTGTTGCTGCAACGTCAACAGCTGGCACTACTAATTCTGCAGCGCCAACAGACAGTGTTTATCTCTTGCAATCCTGTGGCCGTGGAGGTAGTCGCGGGGTTATTGCTCAATCGGCTCTGCCTGCCTCAGTGAGCAGCTATTTAACGACGAATTATCCAGGAGCTACTTTCTCAAAAGCGGTTGCAATTAAAAACAGTTCGTCAACAGTAACCGGCTATGTTGTAGTAGTCTATTACAACGATAATCCGGTTGGGCTCCAGTTTGATAACGGCGGCACTTTTGTAAAGGTGTTGGAGCAAAGAGAAAAAAGCGATTTGAATGGCAGCGGTCATCATCGTGGCGGACGATTTGAGCATAGAGATGGCGGTTATAGAGACACCATTACTTTAACGGCTCTCCCTTCTTCTATCACTGGTTATTTTGCAGCAAATTATCCAGGTGATACTTTAATAAAGGCTTTCAAAAACCGTGACAGCAGCATTGTTGTTTTGTCAAGAAACAGCGGCGCTTTCGCTACAGTATTTACTGCATTAGGAACGTTTGTAAAAAGGACACAGCTAAACACCAGGACTGGCAATTGCCAAAGCATTGAGCTATCGGCCCTGCCTTCAGTAGCAGCTAACTACCTGGCAACAACTTATCCTAATTATGTTTTTGAAAAAGCCTTTTCTATAACCCAGGCAAGTGTTATAAAAGGTTACGTTGTATTTATTGATGCCAACAATACAAAGTATGCAGTTGAGTTTGACGCTTCAGGCAATTTTGTGCAAGCTAAAACCGTTCATTAAATAAGCTAAGCCTGCGCCAGGTGAGACATCTGCGCAGGTTTATTTTCTCTTTAAAGAAGAATCATTTACCACATGAATTGAACTCTACGCTTTTTATAATCACATAGTACCGCTGTCTGTTTAAAAGATTGCGTTACAACTAAAGCCAGAGTTCAATGAAGAATGCCACACTGAGAATTTTTGTTTTTATCTACCTGTTTCTTTATCACAAAGAAAGCAGCGCACAGTTCACTTCTACTTATTCGGTCGGTATTAATGCAGGAGCATTTATTTACAATGGTGATCTTTCGCCATGGCGATCGGGCTCCTTAAAAACACCTGCATTTGTTTTTGGTTTAAGAGGTAATAAACACCTATCGCCAAATGTATCAGCAAGGCTGGAGTTAAACTTTGGAAAGCTTCGTGGCGATGAAGCAAAATATACGGAGCCTGAGTATCGTCAATACCGGGCTTTTGCGTTCACTTCACGTGTTGCCGAAATTATTATAGCAGCAGAATACAGCCCGTTAGGCAGGGCTAGAAGATTGTCGCCGTATGTCTTTGGTGGCATTGGGTATGCAGGGCTAAAAGTGCAAAGAGACTATAGCCGTTTTGCCGGTGAATATTTTGCCGCAACAGAACCTGCCTTACTCGAAAATTTACAAAAAGACATTGATCACGATCTTCCAAAAAGTGCCCTGATATTTCCAGTAGGAATTGGATTGAAATACAGCTTGAGTGAAAAGTTGTCACTGCATACGGAAGCAGCACAACGGTTTACTACCTCCGATTATATTGATGGGTTTAGTGAAGCTGGCAACCCTAACAGAAAAGACAGCTATTCAAAATATTCAATTGGTCTGCGATTAGCAGTTGGTGGCAAAGACCGGTATGGATGTCCTGTAGTACGCTATTAAGATTCAAGCAAATGAAAAAGCAAGTTGCGGCTGTTGTACAAGCACATCATAATTATTAGTCTTCATTTTGCTTAACAATCCAATTTTATAAACAGCTGTTTCTTTTGTTCTTGAGGTCACAATCATTTGCACACCACCAGCATTGGATGTAAATAATTCTGAGACCAGGTTAGGGCAATTGTTATTGTGCGATAAATGTGAAAGAAGTAGATGCGATAAGGAAGCAGAGCGATATTTTTTAAAAAGTTCTAATGCCTGCCTGTTCGAAATATGCCCCTGCCCGTTGCGGATACGGTTTTTTAAATAGATAGGGTACCGGCCCTTGTCCAACATTTTTTCGTCGTAGTTGGATTCTAAAAAAGCCGCATGGCACTTGCTGAAATGATGAACCACATTATCGCAGGCTGATCCAATATCGGTTATCACACCTACGGTAATACCGGTCGACGTAATGGTAAAGCTGTATGGATCGGCCGCATCATGCAACTTAGAAAACGGATTGACACTTAAGTCTCCAATCACCACTTCTTCGTTAGCTGTAAAATGATTGAGGCAGGCCTTTTCAAACCAAAGGCGACTTCCTTTTAAGGTCCGTTCACTTATAAAAACGGGTAGCTTGTATTTTTTTGCAAGTACAGCTAAACCGGAAATATGGTCAGTATGTTCGTGCGAAACAAAAACCGCTTTTACTTTCTCCAGCGACAGGCCTGAACGCCTCATCCGAAGCTCAATTTCTTTGCAGGAAATGCCGGCATCAACCAACACCGCCTCATTTTCGTTGCCCACGTAGTAGCAGTTACCATTACTTCCCGAGGCTATCGCACAAATTTCTACGGACATACTTCAAAGAAAATTGTTTTTAGCCAAAGCAAAAAAAGACCTGAAGGAAATTCAGGTCTTTTTACGATTTATTTGACGTTGTACCTTAAAATGTAGCCGAATTGTTTTGCTTTGATTGAAGCGCCTGGGCAGAACCTGTTTCCCTGCAAAAATCAATCAGGTCTGCGTTCAGTTTTTTTCTATCCGTATAAAACAATCCGTGCGGTGCTCCTTCGTAAACCTTATAAATAGCATTTGGGATCATCTTCGCTGTACGGGCGCCACTAGCTTCTATCGGAACCGTTTTATCAGCATCACCGTGAATAATAAGGGTTGGCACGTTTACAGCTTCTACATCAGCCCTGAAATCCGTATTGGCAAAAGCGATGGCACATTGCTGGGTAGCTCTTGGTAACGCAACTTCGGCAAGGCCACGGAAATATTGCAGGAAAGGCTTGCTAACCGGATGATTGATCATACTTACACCAAAAAATTGTTCGCCAAAGGTGTCTAGAAAAGCAATACGGTCTTCTTTCATTTTTTCCATCATTTCAGCAAATATTGCTTGTGGAACTCCATCAGGATTATCGGTAGCCTGTGCCAGGTAAGGCGTTACGGAGCTTACCAATACAAGCTTAGTTACCCTGCCAGACGTTCCATAACGGTTTATATAACGTACTGCTTCACCGCCTCCCATTGAAAAGCCAACCAGTACTGCATCCTGCAGGTCGAGCTTTTCCAGTATCGCATGTAGGTCGTCTGTAAACGTATCGTAATCATAACCATCCCAGGGCTTGTCGCTTTTACCAAATCCACGGCGGTCATATTTTATAACCCGCAAACCAGCATTTACCAAATCATCAATCTGGTATTCCCACATGTCTTTGCTCACAGGCCAGCCATGAATTAAAATCACAGGTCGGCCGCTGCCGTAATCTTTATAAGAAAGCTGAATTTCCTCGCCAGAACCGGCGTCGGTAGTTTTAATGTACTTCATTGCTAATTTTTTAGTGAAAGAACTTTTTGTTCTTTACTAAAAAATTGTTCCCTGATGTGTTCATGCATATGTGCAATAATAAAAAGAGATGTGCCATCATTATTTAGACAGGAATTTTGCAGGTCTATTTGTTTTGAGTAAAAAGGAACACATAACCTATTTCGTCTTTAGTGAAGTAATCTTAAAATTCATGACCTGTGCAATAGATGTTGCCCGCAATTTGGCTTCTTCAGCTTTTGGACCTTCGTAAGCTTCATCTATTGTTTGCCTGAATAAAGCAAGCCATTGTGAGAAATGCGCTTCTTCAATAGGCAGGCTCATGTGTTTTTGCATCGGGTTTCCTTCAAAGCCCCGTTCCGAAAACAAGATAGCGTTCCAAAACTGGTACATGCGACCTAAGTGAACTGGCCATTCTTCCTCCCGAATTTTGCTATTAAATATCGGGGAAAGCAGTTCGTCAGCAGTTATCTTTTTGTAAAAGCTATTTACGAAAATTTCAATGTCACTACTATTCTGAATATCTTTTTTCATGCTACATGCTATTGAATTGCATAAGGCGCAAAGATGCATTAGAGTAATGGAGTTATGTATGATTTATGTCACTTGCCCATAGGGCTGTACCGCCGTTACCCTTATGTAAAATTATGCGACTAAAAGAGAGCCTGTACCCTTTCTATTTCCCAAAATATATTCTATATTTAATATGTTCTTACCTGTGACAATGCTGCCCTATCGATGAAAACCATTCTTTCACACTGCTTAATTAAATCGTATGTCAACCAACAACAGCAACACGTTAACGCTACAAGAAATCAATCTGAAATCTTATTTGCGTGTTTTATTTTTTATCTACCTGGGAGGGGTATTCCTTTACCTGCTCCCTGCTATAGGTTTAATGCCTCCGTTTTTAAAACCGTATGCTTTTATCAGCGACCCTGCTTTTGCCAATAATTCCACTATTAAAATGGGCTTGTTTGCAGCGCTTTGTTTTGTTGCAGCGGGCGATGTGAGGCGTTATTTAATTGCTGTGGAAGCCATCATGGTGGTAATGGCATTTGCTGTTTTATCAGGTATCGTACTTATTCTCTTCGCCAGTAACAATTATGTGATACAAGCCGGAGGAAGCGAAATGAAGATTAGCACCCTTATAATATATTCTTCCATTTTTGATGCGATTCTAAATGGTATTCTTATAGTTCTGTATCAAAAAGCGCAAAAAGCCAGGTACGGCCTTCAGTACTTTTCGCCAATGCAATTCAGGGCATTGGAGGCTCTGGCCGAAGTGGTAATTACAAGCGATAAAAGAATGATATCATCAGAGGAAGTGGCATCGAATGTTGACCGCTACCTGAGTTCCTTTACAGCAAAAACAAAATGGGTGATGAAGATGGCTTTAATGGCTGTTGAACTTTACCCTGTGCTGTTTTTAAAACCGCTGACTTCGTACATGCGTCCCGATGAACGCAAAGCTTTCTTAGAAAGGCATTTTTACCAGGATGTGTCGCTACGGTTGGCGCCGGAATTTATTCGCACTATGGTGCAGGCTATGATACGCATTGGAAAACAGTTATGTTATATGGGTTACTATAACGATAGCCGTGTGCATGAGTCTGTGGGATATGTTCCTTTTTCAAAACGGGATGATAGTGCAAAACGTTTACTTGATCTACCGTATGGGCAGGTAAAATCCTTAGATGTTCTTACCGCAAAAGATATACAAGGCGATGTTATTGATTGGGATGGAGTGGTAATTATTGGTTCCGGGCCGGGTGCTTCTATAATGGCGAAAGGCTTGGTGGAAAAGGGTCAAAGGGTATTGATGGTTGAACGCGGCGAGCATACCGATCCATCGCAGTTTAACGAAGATGAAATTGAGATGGTTTCCAAATTGTATGCGGATGGTGCCTTACAACAGGCCGCTGATTTTCGTTTCCAGGTGATTCAAGGCAGTGCAGTTGGCGGATCAAGTGTAGTTAATAATGCGGTTTGTTTTGATACACCTTTAGCTGTACTTGATCGTTGGAATGACAGGAATGGTATTGATGCGGGATTAGACCTGGAGCGATATGTTAAGTGCAATAAGGCAGTCAACAAAATGATTGGCGTTCGTAAAATTGATGGTACGCCAGATACCATGTCGAAAGAAGAATACATGAACCCGGGTGGTGCCAAATTCAAGCAGGGCATTACGGCTTTGCAGCTTGATAAAAGCTCGTATGAAGTGGATTCAGTTGCGGCAAACATTTGCAATTGCGTAGGTTGTGGTTACTGCAATATGGGTTGCAGGTTTGGTAAGAAGCTTTCCATGCTTAATAACATTTTGCCACAAATTCAGGAAAGTTTGAAGCAGCAGGGCCGGCGGGAAGATTTCCAGATCATCGCCGGTTGCGAGGTGCAAAAACTAAGATCAAAGGGAAAGAAAATTACCTCGCTGATTGGCCAGTTTAAAAACGGAAGGAAGGTTGAAATAAAAGGGAAAACTTTTGTTGTGGCAGCAGGAGCTATCTCTTCAAGTTTGTTGTTGCAACGGTCAGGTATTGCACAAGGCCGTGCCGGCAAACATATTTCTTTCAACGTGGGGTCGCCTATTTCTGCTGTTTTTCCAGAAGTAATAAATTCTTACAAAGGGTTACAGATCTCGCACTATTTACAGCTAAATCCTACAAGGGGTTACATTATGGAAACCTGGTTTAACCCGCCTATGTTTCAAAGCACCGTAATGCCAGGCTGGTGGGAGGAGCATTATAAAAACATGCAACGGTATAACCGTATGGCCTGCACCGGCGTGTTGGTTGGCAGTGAAAGCAATGCGGAAGTAAGAGTAGGTGGCTTAACCAAAAGGGATATTAGATACAAACCAACAAAAAGGGATTTTGATACGGTGCTTGAAGGTGTTGAATTAGCCGGGCTGATTTATTTAAAAGCGGGAGCAGAATGTGTGATGCCCAATACGTTTAAGTATCACGAATATGCTGATGAAAATGCACTAAAACAAATGAAGCATGATATTAAAGACAGTAGCGACATAACCTTGGGCACTGGTCATCCGCAGGGCGGAAATATCCTGAGTCGCGATAAAAAGACCGGTGTGGTAGATGAGCAGCTGAGAGTATATGGCTACGACAACCTTTTTATCTCCGATGCCTCCGTGTTTCCTACCTCTGTTGGCGTAAACCCACAAATTACGGTGATGGCGCTTGCAGATTATGCTGTTCCGTTTGTGGCTGATAATGCCGGTACGGGCAGGGTTACACTGATAAAGACTGAAATGAATAAAGTATAAAATCACACATACTCTTAAAAAAATTTTATGAACGAAATATTTGGAGTGGATAATAACTGGCCTGACTATCTGTTAGTGCTGTTTATTTATGCATTGATGTATTTGCTGATTCGCTCTCCCAGGCCGAAACTGGAATTAAATTACAAAGCGAACTATATTTTTTTAGTTGGATTATGGGCCTTTCTGATGTTCACCGGTAACTATCTTTTTTACCGCCTTGGAGTAATGAGTTTTTTACCTTGGGCTAATAATTTTGTTCATTCGTTCTTATGGGTGGGTATTTGTTTGGGTTGGCTTTATTACTGCACGCATGAACGTCCGATGTGGGAGCAATTCATCTTTTTTGCCTTTACCAGTTTTATAGTTAAGATGGCAGAAAATATGCTTTTAGGTACCTGGAATTTAGACAGTTATTTTGGCATCAACAGCAAGTATGCTTACATTATTGCAATGAGTATTGTAGATGGTTTTTATCCTATAATTTCTTTGTGGATATTGAACGCTTTAGGTAAGAAATCTACGTTTGGAATTTATGTGCCGCAAGTGGCTTAGAGTAATTTTATAAAGCTTAGAAACCTTATAAAATAAGTAACGGCAATAAGAAAAATTAAATAATTTCTTATTGCCGTTACTTATTTAGCTATCACAAGTTAAAGAAATGAATGTTGTTCATGTCCCTACTAATGACTTCGAAATAGATAGTACAGAGTACAAACAAAAGTCAAACTGACTTATACACAAGAACTTTTAGTTATTACTACCTAAAATTTTCTTCCTTGCTTCTTCCCTTGTTGGTTGTGCAGGCTGTTGCGTTGATGGCCGTTGTACAGTACCTATATTTCTATTGCTGTAACCACTGTTATAATTACCATAACTTCTATTGTAGTTACCATAGCGCCTGTTACCGTTAAAACCATTGTATGGAGAATTTAAGCCTCTGTACCCGTTTGTCACGTCGTAATAACGTCCTGAAAAAGGATCCCTTTCTAGGATAACTGTTCCATAAAACTGGTCTTGAACATATAAACGGTTACCTGATTGTTCTGTTCTCACATCGTCATCGTAATTATCATCACCTATTGCTCTTTGGGTTGTTGTACAGCTCACCATCAATACTGCAATAATAACTACCGCTAATAAAGATTTTATACTTTTCATGAATACCTCTTTTTTGATAAATATAGAGTCAAAATACCCGCCAGAATTTGCTATAAAAGGTTGAAAACGTTGGTTTTGAAGATAATTAACAACTTGCTTAGTGTTAACGGAAAGCTATGGATGCTTATCCTTTCAGCCGGTATTTTTTATTCACTTTCGGACTATTAAAGTACTGGTTCAATTCTTCTGCTGAAAGTTCGCTTGTAAAATCTAGGGGAACATCGATCAACTGCATTTGCACCTGTTTTATTTCATCTTTCAGCTTAGCCGTTTTACGGATCACTTCGGGGTCTTTTTCATTTATTAACTGGTTATCCTGGCGCATGTACTCTAACCTTTTAATGGAGGAGCGAATCTGGCTTGCCTGGTTTTGATCGATGGATTTGTTAGGCACTGCTGCTTCTTTGATAGGCACAAGAGCCAAGCCTATGCTTGGTAATATTTTTCCGGTGCGTTGCGAGGTTCCATCGCTTGACGTAGAAAGAACCGTTCCGGTAAGCGAGGTAGAAGCAGCCGTAAGATCGAAAGTGGTTCTTACGTTTTTGGTCTTCTTTAGCTTTTTATCCAACTGTAAAAAAGTGTATTTCAGTTGCAGCACATAGTTATCAATGTTTTTTGTAACCTGGTTAAATTCCTGTACGGCCATAGGCTGGTCTACAGCATCCCTTACAAAAATCCTTACGGTAGCCGTATCCCTGATGCCCATTTTTGTACTGCCGATAAAGCTTAACACTACAGCTTTTACTTTACCGGTATCGGTTGGCTTTGCTACTTCATAGCCTGGCGTCCAGTTAAATTCATCACCGCATTTTTGTACTATGCTATATCCTTTTATAGGAGCCGATGTACTCATCATCACTGATTCAATGGGAAAGTTTCCGGATTCGCACATTACCCTGAAGGTGATTGTTTCCCCTTCATCAATCCAAATGCTTCCATAAACCGTGGGTTTTATTTTAGACGGAATTACTTCGGTATTAAAAAATATGATGTTAAAGCTTGTATCCACTTTGTCAACTGCATCGGCCAGGTTTTGTACGCCTGCTGAAACTTTGTAAGGCACATCATACTTTAGCTTGCCGGAAAGAAAATATGCCTTTGATGCTTTGAAGGAGATCATACCATCATCCTTGCCAATCTTTAAACCAACGGGTGCATTTTTTAAGTACCAAAAATAGTTTTCAGGATTTTTATTTATCTGCAACTGATAGCTTAACGCTGAATCTACATGCAACGAAAAAAATGGATTGAGGTTGATAATGCGTAACGAAGAATCAGGATGAAATTGAGGGAGGCTATCTTCTTGGGCCAATAGTGAAAGGCTTACTATAAGAAGGTAAAAAACGAAAGTCAGTTTTCTCATTTTGATAAATAAAGTTCAAAGCCGCAAATTAGGGAAAAAGGAAACCCCCGTGGAAACGGGGGTCGATAAACCAAAACCAACTGCTTATGAGAAAGCGTTATAATTATTTTAAGCTATAGTAATATTTTTTATTGCCGGTTTGACTTCTTCCTTCTTTGGAAGGTTTACTATCAAAACACCATTAACGTATTGTGCAGTAATTCCTTCTGCATTTACTTTTTCATCTGTTGTAAAAGAGCGTTTGAATGAAGCGAATTTGTATTCGGCCCTAATTGTTTTTTCATTCTCATTCTTAGCCTCTTCTTTTTTTTCTGCTGAAATTGTCAACAGGCTATCTTCCAGGCTAATTCCAAAATCTTCTTTGTTCAATCCCGGTGCTACTAATTCAATCAAAAATTCTTTTTCGGTCTCTTTAATATTAATCGGAATTGTTTGTCTGGCCTCGTCTCTATACAAAGACGGCATTTGAGGAAAAACGTCGCTTAGCAAATTGTTAAAAGAAGCGGCGCCGTTGGGTCTGTTTTTAAAGCGTACAACTGTCATAGTTTAATAAGTTTTATAGTTAGTAGATGTTTTAATCGGTGTATGGTTTTCAAACAATATACCAGTCGGCATAATTGATGAAAAGCCTGCCAGAACTGCATTTCAGCTAATTTTCTGCTGCCATTATATGCAAAATGTTACAGTTGGTTTGCTATTGTTGCAGTTTCGTAGATTTGCCAAAATTTTTTAAACATGTATCCAATACAAATAGTACAACCCATGAAGGAAGAATTGACCGACAATGGGTTTAAGGAATTAGTGAATGGTGAAGCAGTGGAAGCCCAGTTAAAAGAAGAAGGCACGACTTTGATTATGATTAATTCGGTGTGTGGATGTTCCGCCGGTACGGCTCGTCCGGGTATTTTAATGGCTGTTACTAATGCAACAAAAAAACCCGATCACCTTACAACTTCCTTTGCCGGTTATGATGTGGAAGCAGTGCAAGCCTTACGTCAGCACCTGATGCCTTACCCTCCTTCGTCTCCTGCTATTGCCCTTTTTAAAAATGGCGAACTGGTTCATTTTATTGAGCGTCATCAAATTGAAGGACGTTCGGCGCAAATGATTGCAGCCAACCTCATTAACGCCTTTGACCAATATTGCAATTAAGATGAACTATGTTTGATTTCTGCCTGGTGGCAGCATTAAAGTTCAAAGTTTGCGTTTTGTATAAACCAGCTTTGAACTTTTAATTTTAAACTTTCCTAATGTATCCCAACCTGTACTACGTTTTCGAAGATTTTTTTGGCGTTAAGATTGGCTTTCTACGGTTCATTAATTCATTTGGTTTTTTTGTGGCAATTGCTTTTTTAGTTGCGGCAGCTTTGCTTTCCAGCGAATTAAAAAGAAAAAGCAAGCAAGGGTTTTTTTTACCCACAGAACGCAAACTCGTGGTAGGTGGTCCAGCAACCACAGCAGAATTGGTGATCAACTTTCTCCTCGGTTTTCTTTTTGGTTTTAAAATTCTTGCCCTTTTTATTATTGGTTCCGATGCAATGCAGGATCCACAGGCTTATATTTTTTCCGGTAATGGAAGCTTACCATTAGGTTTAGTGACAGGAGGACTTTTTGTGTGGATGAAATGGCGGGAACGAAAAAAGCAACAGTTAAAAAGCCCCGAAGAAAGAGTGGTGCGTATATGGCCACACGATAGGGTTGGGGAGATAACTGTAATTGCGCTTATTGTTGGCCTGCTTGGTGCTAAGCTTTTTGATATTTTCGAAAACTGGAGTGATTTTCTAAAACATCCCGGCGACTATATATTTTCTGGTGGTGGGCTAACCTTTTATGGAGGCCTCATTTGCGCGGGTGCGGCTATTATTTATTATGCTAAAAAGAATAAGTTCAGTGTGCGGCATTTAGCCGATGCTATTGCTCCTCCTTTAATGATTGCTTATGCCATTGGCCGCATTGGTTGCCAGGTAGCAGGTGATGGCGACTGGGGTATCTACAACAGTGCCTATAAAGTAGATGCGAATAACGAAATAGTTTTAGCTGTTCCAGCAGATTTTCAAGATTCGGTGCAGGCACATGCCAGCTTTTTTTCACAACATTATGGTGCGTTAGATTCGGTACCGCATACATCATTTACAAAACCATCCGCGCTAGGCTTTTTGCCCAACTGGTTATTTGCGTACCACTATCCGCATAATGTAAATAAAATGGGTATCCCTATTGACGGCTGCACCGATATGTACTGCAACCGCTTGGCTATACCGGTTTTTCCTGCACCCTTATACGAGACCATTTTCGGCACTTTCCTGTTTTTAATTTTATGGGCAGTCAGAAAACGGTTTAGGTTGGCGGGCTCGGTCTTTTGCCTCTATCTTATTTTAAATGGGCTGGAGCGTTTCTTTATCGAAAAAATAAGGGTTAATAACCTAATGGATTTTTTTGGATTCCGGCCTACTCAGGCTGAAGTAATTGCTGTAGGATTAGTGATTGCCGGGATGGCTGGTTGGCTTTTTCTGTGGCAAAAGAACCAGGCCAGCCTCAGAAAGGTGTGAATAACTCACATAAGCATTTTCACTTAGGCTGTCTAAAATCCTTTACTAACAAGGTTTGCACGAAATATAGTGTAGTACAATTTTTGTAGAAAAGAATTAGTAAGAACGGCTATGACGTTTGCCGTTTACAAATTACTTTTGCGGATAGACTTACACGGTATTAACTTATTCAGTGCAACTTTCTGCAATTGGATTTTGTCATTTATTCATTCATTTAACAATCAAGGAATTAAATTATGAGGCAACTCAAAATTGCTACCCAGATCACTAATCGTGATTCTCAGGCTGTAGAAAAGTATCTTCAGGAGATCTCAAAAATCCCAATGATCAATCCTGAAGAGGAAACTACACTGGCCCAAAGAATCAAGATGGGCGATCAAAGGGCATTAGACAAATTGGTTCAGGCCAACCTTCGTTTCGTAGTTTCGGTAGCAAAACAATATCAGCATCAGGGTTTATCACTCAGTGATTTGATCAACGAAGGAAATCTTGGTTTGATCAAAGCTGCCCAGCGTTTTGATGAAACCAAAGGTTTTAAATTTATTTCCTATGCCGTTTGGTGGATTCGTCAATCAATCTTACAGGCTTTGGCCGAACAGGGCCGTTTGGTTCGTTTGCCTCAAAATAAAATTGGTACCTACAATAAAGCAAACAAAGCTTACATGGCTTTTGAGCAGGAACACGAAAGAGAGCCTTCCACAGAAGAATTGGCCGACATTCTGGAAATGAGCGAAACGGAGATCAATAATATTTTTCAAAGTAATACACGCCATACTTCTTTGGATGCGCCGGTACACGAGGCAGAAGATGTAGCTATGGGTGATTTGTTGGAAGGAAGCGATGATACCGATGAAGATGTAATGAAAGACTCTTTGCGTAATGAAATTCGCCGGGTGTTGAAATCACTTTCTCCACGGGAAGCGGAAATTGTAAATGCATATTTTGGACTGGATGGTGAAAATGGAACAACCATTGAGCAGATTGGCCAGAAGTATGATTTAACAAAAGAAAGGATTCGCCAAATTAAAGAAAGAGCGATCAAGCGTTTGCAAAAAGCCAGGTACAGCAGCGCATTGAAAGCCTATTTAGGATAAGAAACTATTATTCCGCGTTAACAGGAAAAATGAGCAAATTGATGGGTTTTAAAACAGCCCCTTTCTTAATTGAAAGGGGCTGTTTCTTTTGAAGCATAGTAAAAGAATGGATTGTAAAAGGGGTCAGTTTTTCAAAAACGAGTCAAGCATTTCTTCCTTTTTTGCCTGCGCTTCATAACTTTTGATTTGTAAATAAAACAAGCCTGAAATCACTAGACCCGCAATAAGCGAGATTTCATTAGGGGTAGCCATGAAGTAGAATTTTAGTTTAAGAAATTCAAATACGAGGGCTTTCCTTTTGGATAGGGATCAACAATGGTATGACAAAATATTTGCCACTCCTGTTTTATAGCTCCAAGTCAGGTATTTATACCCTTCTATATACTAAGACAATCATCCTTTTCATTTTGCTGCAAACCTTTATCTTCGCCGCTATGACAATAGAATATTTGAAGGATATGAGGGACCGTTTGCTTGTCCTGAGGAGGTTTCTTTGACGTTGAGAACCGCCTTGATAAAATAAACAACGATAAACAATTGGCACTTTCCCCGGGCTTCTGGGATGATAACAACCGCGCCACTTCCATCTTAAAAGAAACAAAACTTAATGAGTATTGGGTGAACCTATACAATGGCGTGGATGCGTCCATTGAAGATTTTGCCGTGCTATTTGAATTTTGGAAAGAAGGAGAAGGCACCGAAGAAGATGTGAAGGCCGCTTATGAAAAAGCCGTGCAAGCCATTGAAGAAGCCGAATTCAAAAGCACTCTTAATCAGCCTGAAGATGAACTAACGGCTGTTCTTCAAATCAATTCCGGGGCAGGTGGAACAGAAAGCCAGGACTGGGCGGAAATCATTGCCCGTATGTATCGCATGTATGGCGAAAAGCAAGGATGGAAAGTTGACATATTAGATTGGGTGGATGGCGATGGAGCAGGTATTAAAACGGCTACGATTCAGTTTGAAGGCGCATTTGCGTACGGGTTTTTAAAAGCTGAAAGTGGTGTTCATCGCCTTGTCCGCATTTCTCCATTTGACTCAAATGCGCGTCGGCATACATCTTTCTGTTCCGTATTTGTTTATCCTTTGGTAGATGAAACCATCAACATCGAGATAAAACCAGCGGATGTAAAAATGGAAACATCCCGCAGCGGCGGTGCCGGTGGACAGAATGTAAATAAAGTAGAGACAAAAGTTCAGTTAACACATATTCCTACCGGTATTGTGGTTGTTTGCCAGCAGGATCGGTCCCAGTTAGGCAACCGCCAAATGGCCATGGAAATGTTACGAAGCAGGTTGTTTGAACTGGAACTCCGTAAGCGAAATGAAGCGAAAGATGCTGTGAACAGCAGCAAGAAAAAGATAGAATGGGGTTCACAAATACGCAGCTACGTTTTTCATCCTTATAAGATGATCAAAGACCATCGTACTGATTATGAAGTAGGCAATGTAGGCCCTGTGATGGATGGCGAGTTGGATGGTTTTATCAAAGCATATTTAATGATGGAAAAAGAGCAAGATGCTTAATTAAACCTTTCAAAAGAAGTAAAGTTTTGCAGCTATAGTGAATGTCTGGTTAGGTCTGGCAAAGCCGGCAAAGAGGAAGTCTTCGGTATATACCTTCGGCAACTTTTAGGCAAATGCAAAATGATAAGTGTAATAGTCCAGAATAAAAATTTATACGAATCGAAAAAAATATTTTATGAGTTTCGGTACATTTTCATATCCCATACCTGTTAACGAACCTATTCATTCTTATGCACCCGGTTCGGCAGAACGCAAAGCGTTAAGAGAAACTTTAGCACAATTAAAAAGTGAGATCATTAATGTACCAATGTACATCGGTGGAGATGAAATAAGAACGGGCAAACTCACAGCTATAAATCCGCCGCACGAAAAAGCACACGTATTGGGTCATTATCATGAAGGTGATGAAAGCCATATACACCAGGCAATTGATTGTGCCCTGCAAGCAAAGGAAGCATGGGCAAACATGAATTGGGAGGATCGTGCAGGTATTTTTTTAAAGGCCGCTGATCTAATTTCTACCAAGTATCGCTTTCACATGAACGGTACAACTATGCTTGGACAAAGCAAAAGCGTTTACCAGGCAGAGATAGATAGCGCTTGTGAGCTCATTGATTTCTTACGTTTCAACGTTCATTTTTTAAGTGAGATTTATAAGCAGCAGCCAATTAGCGTACCTGGTATGCACAACCGCATGGAGTGGCGTCCATTGGAAGGTTTTGTGTTAGCTATCACTCCATTTAATTTTACGGCTATTGGTGGCAACCTCCCAACGAGTGCAGCCCTGTGTGGAAACGTTGTAGTATGGAAGCCGGCACATACACAGGTCTATTCAGCACAAATGTTTATGCGAATTTTAAAAGAAGCTGGTCTGCCTGATGGAGTTATTAATTTAATTTATGTTGATGGACCAACGTTAGGTAAAGTATGTTTTTCGCATCGGGATTTTGCCGGTGTGCATTTCACCGGTTCAACAGGGGTTTTTAACCAGATGTGGAAGACCATCGGTGAAAATGTTGGAAGTTATAAAAGCTATCCTCGTATTGTTGGCGAAACAGGAGGAAAGGATTTTGTTATTGCTCATAGTTCCGCCGACCCACAAGTGGTGGCTACTGCATTGCTTCGTGGTGCATTTGAATATCAGGGACAGAAATGTTCTGCAGCCAGCCGGGCTTACATTCCATCTAACATGGCTGATGAAGTAAAACAGTTGTTAGTTGACGGAGTGAATTCATTTAAAATAGGAAGCGTAGAAGATTTCGAAAATTTCATCAATGCTATTATTGATGAAAAAAGCTTTGACAAGATTGCAAAGTATATTGACGATGTAAAAACATCTGCCGATGCAAGCATTTTAGTTGGTGGCAAGTATGATAAAACAGATGGTTACTTTATTCATCCAACCATTATTGAAGCAAAAGATCCAAAGTATGTAACCATGTGCGAAGAGATCTTTGGCCCTGTACTTACCATACATATTTATGACGCGGATAAATATGGAGAAACATTACATCTCGTAGATGAAACATCGCCTTATGCACTTACTGGCGCTGTGATTTCCCGTGATCGTTTTGCTATCGAATTAGCAACAGAACGGTTGCGCCATGCTGCCGGTAATTTTTACATCAACGATAAACCTACAGGTGCAGTAGTTGGCCAACAACCTTTTGGTGGTGCAAGAGGCAGCGGCACCAACGATAAAGCTGGCTCCATGATAAATTTATACCGCTGGTTAAGTGCCCGTACAATAAAAGAAACTTATGTTCCCGCAACAGATTACCGTTACGCTTTTATGCGGGGTGAGAGTGAAGGAATTTGAAAAGAAAATCTTAATAAAAGAGGCCGCTAAGTTTGCGGCCTCTTTTTTGTTTTTTCATTTACAAATTCTAACATATGAAAAAGATCAGCTTTATTTTATCAGTTATTTTAATTGGTTATGCATCTAATGCCCAGGTGATGCATTTTGGTTTGAAAGGTGGCTTAAACATGGCTTCACTCGCCAATAACGAAAACAATAGTATTGACAACCGCATCGCTTATCATGCAGGTTTATTCGCTAACATTCCTGTGAGTCCACAAATCGCTATTCAGCCGGAAGCTGTTTATTCCAGCCAGGGTGCAAAGTATCCTTTTGGCAACGAAAAGCTTAATCTCAACCTGAACTATGTAAATATTCCAGTAATGGTTCAGGCAATGGTAGGGAAAGGATTTTACGGAGAAGCCGGCCCGCAATTAGGGTTTTTGACAAGTGTTTCCGATAAAATAAATGATACAGAATTAGGTGCAGTTGAAAAAGACGACTTTAAATCAACAGATATCTCTCTTGGTGTTGGATTAGGATTTAAAGGAGCGTCTGGCTTTGGTATAAACACTCGATACAATTTTGGTCTGACAAATATTAATAATGCCGGAACAGCCAACATAAAAAACAATGTACTCCAGGTAGGACTGACGTTTCAACTTGGTGGTTCGAGATAAATGTTTGTGTTAACAAGTATAAATGGAACGGCCGCAGCATTTGCGGCCTTTTTTTTGCATAATGGCTTAAAAAAAATTATGAGGAAGACTTCTTTATTTGCATCTGCGCTATTTCTTTGCTTAGCACTTTCTGCACAGGATGCAAAATTTGGATTAAAGGGCGGTATCAACTTCGCTACTATTACAAACACAGATGGTGATTTAAAAACCGGATTTCATTTTGGCGGTTTGGCTCATATCCATGTTACTCCGGCATTTTCGTTGCAACCCGAAATCATGTATTCAACTCAGGGTGTACAATATGGTTCCGATGTAAAAACGCTTTTGAATTACATCAACATACCTGTGCTGTTACAATACAATTTCGATAACGGTTTTCGTTTACAGGGAGGTCCACAACTTGGAATAATGGTTGAAGCCAAAAACAAAGCGGGAAATACAGAAGGGGATGTTTCAGACAATTATAAGTCTATTGATTTCTCCATTCCACTTGGATTTAGTTACCTCGGCTATTCTGGCTTTGGAGCTGATGCACGATATAATATCGGTGTAACTAATGTTGTAGAGAATAGCACTGTGAACTATCGCAATAGTGTAATTCAATTAGGCGTATTTTATTTATTTGATCATAAGCATAAAGCACGATCTAAATAAGCTTAGCACTTAGAATCAACAAATTCCCCATTTTTGTCGGCCCTGTATTTGTACAAATGGTGGAAACCACAAATTTTTATAACGTATGAAAAAGATCAGTTTAATCGTTTTAACCCTATGTGTGAGTACGGCATTATTCGCTCAGGAAACCAAACCGCAGTTAGTAACACCAATGGCAGTAAAGACTCGTTTTGGAATTAGAGCCGGTGCCAACCTCGCCAATGTTAGGTTGAATGAGTTTAAGCCTACCGAACCTGATGTAAATCAGAAAACCTCCTTTCATGTTGGCGCTTTTGTAAACATACCTATTAGCCCAATGTTTCGGTTTCAGCCAGAGGTAGAATATAGCGGACAAGGAAGTAAAGTATCAAAGTATAGACTTACTGACCGGGCAACTACTGCAGCCTACGAACAGGACCTGTCTTATGTTAATGTCCCTTTAATGCTCCAGTATATGACAAAAAGCGGGGTGATGATTGAAGCAGGACCTCAGCCGGGATGGTTATTAAATGCCAGCCAGGATGGTCCCGGCGACACTGACACCGATAACCACACCTACTTCGATAAGTTTAATTTATCAATTGGAGCAGGGTTAGGTTATTTATCAAGAATCGGTTTAGGTATCAATGCCCGTTACAATTTTGGACTTACTAATACTCTTGAAGATGACAATGGAACTTCTAACAACGGCCCGGAAGTAAAAAACCAGGTTTTTCAAATTGGACTTGTTTATCAATTCGGCGCAGGTAAATAAAATTACTTTACAAAATAAAAAGCCCTGCAATGCAGGGCTTTTTATTTTGTGTAAATCATTCAACAAATTGGTAAAAGCAGAATCTCTATTTTTATTGAAATTTCCAGTTTTGAAGAGTATTATCACTGCAGAACAGATTAGTATAACATTAAAACGTTTAGCTCACCAGGTGCTTGAAAATCATGTGCATCTCAGCAACACAGTTCTTATTGGGTTACAACCACGGGGTATTTATTTATCTGATAGAATTGTAAAAGAAGTAAGGGCTGTGAATGATTTAATTAAAGTTGAATATGGAAAGCTGGACATTACTTTTTATCGTGATGATGTACGCAAGGAGCTGCATGTGCCTAACCAAACCGACATCAGCTTTTCTATTGAAGACAAAAATGTTGTATTAATAGATGATGTTTTATATACCGGTCGTACCATACGTGCAGCTCTTGATGCCTTAATGGATTTTGGCAGGCCGTCAAAGGTAGAACTGATGGTTTTAATTGACAGAAGATACAGCAGGCAATTACCCATACAACCTGATTACACAGGCAAATCAATTGACTCCATTATTACCCAAAAAGTAAAAGTATTATGGCAGGAAAAAGTTGGCAAAGACGAAGTGGTGCTGATCTGAGAAGTTTTTTTAAAGAGAAAGAAAACGAGAAACAGAAGTTTTCGGTGGCTAATTTCTTTTTATGCATTTAACTCTATCTACTCATGTTCTCTGCACTTTATTTGCCAAATAGCGATAAGAACCTTGAAGAGTGATTATTTTATTCTCTTCCACCGGAAGAAAATAAAATAACAAATTAAAATTTCAACAAAAGCCTGATAGTAGTACACCCGTTTAGTTCAAAAAAGAAGAACATTAAGTAAGTAGATGAGCATCGCCTAAACGCCAATTTTAAAACCTTAAAAGAATTTCATGGATTCATTTATAAGAATAACCGAGCAATCAAGCAGCTACAGGCATTTAGAAAAAATGTCAATTGGAGAGATTCTTACCAGTATCAATAACGAGGATAAAACAGTTGCTGACGCTATTGAAAGAGCGATACCGCAAATACAGGAATTGGTAGGCGCCATCACCGATAAAATGCTGGCCGGAGGACGATTGTTTTACATAGGCGCCGGTACAAGCGGGCGGTTAGCTGTTGTGGATGCAAGTGAATGCCCGCCAACTTATGGTGTGCCTTATGGGCTGGTAGTAGCAATTATTGCCGGTGGCGAACAAGCTATAACCAAGGCAGTTGAAAATGCCGAGGACGATGCGATGCAGGGTTGGGCTGACCTGGAAAAACATAGCATAAATGATAAGGATGTAGTAATTGGAATAGCAGCCAGCGGTACCACTCCCTACGTTATTGGAGCGTTGGAGGAAGCGAAAAAAAGAGATATCATCACAGGAAGTATCACAAATAACCCCGGGTCCCCCTTAGCAACTATCGCAGATTTTCCAATTGCCGTTGAAGTTGGGCCTGAGTTTGTAACGGGCAGCACTCGCATGAAAAGCGGCACTTCGCAGAAACTTATTTTAAATATGATCTCTACAACTGTAATGATACAGTTAGGAAGAGTAGAGGATAATAAGATGGTGAATATGCAACTCACTAATGAAAAACTAATTGACCGTGGCACGAAAATGATTATGGATAAAATTAGTTTGAACGATTACGATCAAGCAAAAGATTTGCTTTTAAAATATAGAAGCGTGAAAAAAGCAGTTGATAATTACAACAATAAAATCTGATATAAAATAGAGAAGACGTTGCCTGTAAAAACAACCATCAAATTTAAAAGCTCTAAGCTCTCCGGCAAACCAGGGAGTTGGGTGTATGCATAATATAGAACCATATTACAACTGGCGGCACATTTATGTGAGTGAAGAAGATGAGCGTTCGCCGTTTTATAACAGGCAATATTCCGAGTTTGAATTTACCGCTTCGGTTTATAATTATTATATACATCCCCAATGGGATGACTTTGGAAGCCGTACACTTTACCTGAAAGTGCTACAGGCCGACTATGATGAGAAATATGTAGTAATTGAATTATTAGGTGAGTGGAATGACGCCATCGAAAATGACATCATGGAATTGAAGCGGGAAGTTGTTGACAAGTTTATGCTGGACGGCATTTTTAAATTTATTTTAATTACTGAAAATGTGCTCAACTTCCATAGCGGCGATAAAGATTATTACCAGGAATGGTTTGAAGAAGTTACCGATGAAGCTGGTTGGATAGTGAGTCTTAATATGCCCCAGGCAACGCAGCATGATTTTAAAAAAGCAAAGCTCAATTACTATATAGAACTAATGGAGATAAATAACTGGCGCATTTATAATCCATACCACCTGTTTAAAAAAATTGATGAAGAGTTGAATCATAGGATTGCTTTGTAGGTTTTCTAATTTGACTTTGTTATAAAATTTTAACAATCCACACTTACATTTGCCCCACACAAAAATTTGGCATCCCACTTATGAAATGGTCCCAATTCTTTACCTCGGCAGTTGGCAGAAAGTTCGTAATGGCGCTAACGGGAATTTTCCTGGTAACTTTTTTAATTGTTCATGTTGGACTCAACTCCTGCATTTTTGCCGACTGGGTGGATACCACTGACAACGGCGAAATGTTTAATAAAGCCGCCCACTTTATGGGGTCGACTATCATCACCAGAATATTGGAAGCTGTTTTATTTATTGGATTTATCATTCATATTATCCAGGGTTATGTTATTGAAGCTAAGAACCGGGCCCGTCGCGGACAAGGCTATAATATAGAGTTAGGCAGCCGGGGAAGTACCTGGATGAGCCGCAGTATGGCCCTGTTAGGTACGCTCATTTTTATGTTCCTCATCTTACACATCTCCAAATTCTGGTGGGCATCAAGAGTATCACAGGATTTAGCCCAGGTGAGTTATGATGGCGGAAGAACGGAGATGCATAACCTCTTTTTAAGAATGTATGATGTGTTTCAAAATCCCGTTCTTGTTATCATTTATATCATCAGTGTGATAGTTTTAGGCTTTCATTTATGGCATGGCTTCCACAGTGCTTTTAGAAGCATGGGAGTACACAACAAAAAATATTTAAGCTTGTTAAAAGGATTAGGATACGGGTTTACAATTATAGTGTGTGTGATGTTTATTCTGATGCCGGTTAGTATGTATTTAGATTGGGTAAATCCGAACTAAACAACTAAATATCGAATAAAGGAACAAGGAACCGATGAATGAAGAAGTGAATACAAAACAGGCAATTGGATGAACGTAGATAAAGGTTCCGGCATGACCTCGTTAACGGTGAATTTGCAAAGCAGAATAGAAATACAGAATGTACAAGAGTGGTTCTAATCTTTTCTTTCACTGAAAGAAAAAGATTAGAACAAATCAAAGATTGCAGGAGACGCTTCATAGCAGCACTTTTGCTAGGTACAAAAATGATTCAATATAGGGGACGTTTGAATAATGAAATGAATGATAGAATTTAAGAACCCGAAATTCTAAACCTGAAACTCGAAATTAATTTATGCTTGACGCAAAAATTCCTGCAGGATCATTAGAAAAAAAGTGGAGCGATTACAAAAACCATGTAAAGCTGGTAAACCCTGCTAACAAAAGAAAGCTGGAGATCATCATTGTAGGAACAGGGTTAGCAGGTGCTTCCGCTGCTGCTGCATTGGGAGAGTTAGGTTATAAAGTAAAAGCTTTTTGTTTCCAGGATTCTCCCCGCCGTGCTCACTCCATAGCTGCACAGGGCGGCATTAATGCTGCAAAGAATTATCAAAATGATGGCGACTCTGTCTTTCGTTTATTTTATGATACTATTAAAGGTGGCGACTATCGTTCCCGTGAAGGAAATGTTCATCGCCTGGCCGAAGTGAGTTCCGCTATTATTGATCAATGCGTGGCTCAAGGTGTTCCATTTGCAAGGGAATATGGCGGGTTATTAAGTAACCGTTCGTTTGGTGGAACACAGGTGCAGCGTACGTTTTATGCAGCCGGACAAACCGGCCAGCAATTACTGGTAGGCGCCTACCAGGCACTTGAGCGGCAGATAGCTTTGGGCAATGTAAAAATGTACACCCGTCACGAAATGCTTGAGCTGGTGCAGGTAGATGGAAAGGCTCGTGGCATTATTGCAAAAGATTTAGTTACCGGCGAACTTGAACGTCATTTTGGTCATGCAGTGTTATTATGCAGCGGCGGTTATGGTAATGTGTTTTACCTGTCAACCAATGCCATGGGTTCTAATACAACTGCTATTTGGAAGGCACATAAGAAGGGGGCATTTTTTGGAAACCCCTGCTTTACACAAATTCATCCAACCTGTATCCCTGTTACAGGAGAGCATCAATCCAAGTTGACATTAATGTCCGAATCGTTGCGCAATGATGGACGTATCTGGGTACCAAAAAATTTAAACGAGGAAAGAAAGCCTTTTGATATTCCAGAAGATGAAAGAGATTATTATTTAGAAAGAAGATACCCTGCATTTGGAAACCTTGTTCCCCGCGACGTGGCGTCCCGTGCAGCGAAAGAAAGGTGCGATTTAGGCTATGGAGTTGGTACATCAAAACAAGCTGTTTACTTAGATTATGCTGCCGCAATAAAACGCTATGGCGAAATAGAAGCCAGTAAAAGAAACCTTGGCAACGTTGATGCTGAAACCATTACAAAAATGGGTAAGGAGGTAGTGAAGGAGAAGTATGGCAACCTGTTCGATATGTACGAGAAGATCACGGGAGAAAACCCATATGTGGTACCCATGCGCATTTATCCTGCTGTGCATTATACGATGGGTGGTTTATGGGTCGACTATGAATTAATGACTACTATCCCCGGATTGTATGCTTTGGGTGAATGTAATTTTTCCGATCATGGTGCTAACCGTTTAGGCGCTTCTGCTTTAATGCAGGGATTGGCTGATGGTTATTTTGTTATTCCTTACACCGTTGGTAATTATTTGGCGGATGAGATACGTGTAGCAAATATTCCTACCTCTCATCCTGCTTTTGAAGAAGCTGAAAAAGCAGTAAGAGAACGCATTGAAAAATTCATGAGCATCAACGGTAAGCAAACCGTTGAAAGCATGCATAAGCGTTTAGGAAAAATTATGTGGGATAAGTGCGGAATGGCCCGCAATGCGCAAGGCTTACGTGAAGCGATTGAAGAAATACGCCAATTGAAAAAAGAGTTTTGGAGCGATATAAAAGTAACAGGTGTTATTAATGATTTCAACCCTGAGTTGGATAAAGCAGGTCGCATAGCAGACTTTATTGAGCTGGGAGAATTAATGTGTATGGATGCCCTGCAGCGGGAAGAAAGCTGTGGTGGTCATTTTAGAGAAGAGTTTCAAACTGGCGAAGGGGAAGCAGATAGAAGAGACGACCAGTTTATGTATGTAGCTGCGTGGGAGCATGTAAGCGGAGGCTGGCAATTACATAAAGAAGACTTGGTGTATGATGTGGTGAAGCCGAGCCAAAGGAGTTATAAATAATTAGTTAATTTGACAATTCCATAATTGGTCAATACAGGTTCAAAAAGAAAAAAACATTCTTAAGAAGACAATTGTTTTATGGATCACTACGAAATGAAACTGACGCTTAAAGTTTGGCGCCAGGCAAATAACAAAAGCAAAGGAAGATTTGAAACTTTCCAGGTAGATGGCATCTCCTCTGAAATGTCTTTCCTCGAAATGATTGACATCCTTAACGAACGCCTGGTTGTAGAAGGACAAGATCCGATTGCCTTTGACCATGACTGTCGTGAAGGTATTTGTGGTAGTTGCGCAATGCATATCAATGGCCGGCCGCATGGACCATGGCATGCGACTACTACCTGCCAGTTGCACATGAGAGCTTTTAAAGATGGCGACACCATTGTTGTAGAACCTTGGCGTGCCAATGGTTTCCCGATTATAAAAGATCTGGTTACGGATCGTTCTGCATTCGACAGGATCATCCAGGCAGGAGGTTTTATTTCGGTAAATACCGGTAATGCTGTGGATGGTAATGCATTGCCTATCAACAAGGATAATGCCGATGCCTCGTTTGCTGCTGCTGCTTGTATTAGCTGCGGCGCTTGTGTGGCAGCTTGTAAAAATGCTTCTGCTTCGCTGTTTCTTTCAGCAAAAATTTCACACCTCGGTCTATTGCCGCAAGGCCAGCCAGAACGCCATAAGCGTGTAATTAGCATGGTAGCGCAAATGGATAAAGAAGGCTTTGGCTCCTGCACATTTACCGGTGCCTGCGAGGCCGTTTGTCCAAAAGAAATTGCTATTACCAACATATCCCGTATGCATAAGGATTACCTGGCAGCAGGATTATCAGCAGACAATTAAATTAAATTGCTGTGTGAATTTGTAGAGACGCAATGGTTTGCGTCTCTACTTGTTTATAGCAGATCCTTTTTATCAAACGGGTAAGGTATCTTTCTGTTCACCGTTCAAATCTCATCCTTTAACAATTATTCGCCCGTTTACCCGTTTTAAAGTGCATTTTTACACGCTTCCAAATCCTTTGTAGTTGACGCTTTTATGCCGCATATCAATCCTCGTTGTTTTTGCTTTGCTGGCGCTTACCGGTGAAGCCCAAAACCCTGTAACTACACCTCTTTCTAATCTAAGAATGAAAAAGGTTGCAATAACCGGCGATAGTATTTTATTAGACACGCTTAGTATCATTCCAAAAACATTTACCATTAACGGCGTTGATTCATCTTCTTATCGTCTTGATTTTATAAACGCTGTTTTATATTGGAAGGCAAAGCCCATGGCAGATACGGTCGCAATAACTTACCGGGTGTTTCCAAATAAGTTGAATGCAGTAGTACAGCGAAACAGTTTCGATTCAATTTTAAAAAATCTCTACATCAGGCCATTTGAGTTTAATAATAGTGAGCAGGCAGGCTCAAAAGGTTTGTTTGATTTTGGCAACATTCAATACAACGGCAGCTTTGGGCGATCCCTTTCCTTTGGTAATAACCAGGATGCTGTTGTCAATTCAAATTTTCAGTTGCAGTTAAATGGTATGCTGAAAGACAGCATTGAAATTTCCGCTGCTTTAACCGATAACAACATCCCCATTCAACCTGATGGAACGACACAACAACTAAACGAGTTCGACCAGGTATTTCTTCAATTCAAAAAACGCAACTGGCAATTAAATCTGGGAGATATAGACATCCGGCAAGGCGGCATGTATTTCCTGAATTTTTATAAACGACTGCAGGGCATTTCTTTTCAAACCACCAACAAGCTTTCTTCTGCAGTTCAATCTACTACACTGGTTAGCGGCTCCATTGCAAAAGGAAAATTTACCCGTAATATTTTAGATGCCAGCAACACGCCTAACCTTGAAGGCAACCAGGGACCTTATCGTTTAAAGGGTGCCAACAACGAGTCCTTTTTTATTGTATTGGGAAATACAGAGCGGGTTTATATAGATGGTGAATTGCTACAGCGGGGCGAAGACCAGGATTATATTATCAACTACAATACTGCTGAAGTAACGTTTATGCCGAGGAGGCTGATCACCAAAGACTCCCGGATTCAGATTGAATTTGAGTATGCCGATAGAAACTATCTAAATGCTAATCTGTATCTGAACCAGGAGGTGGCCATCAATAACAAATTAAAATTCCGGATCGGTGCTTTCAACAACAGCGATTCAAAAAACTCCAGCATCAACCAAACATTAGATGCAAGGCAAAAACAGTTTTTATTCAACATCGGCGATAGCATCAACAAAGCATTATACCCAACTGTTTTACAGGATACATTTTCAACAAACAGAATTTTATATCAGAGAAAATATGATACCGTTGGTGGTTTTGTAGTTGATTCATTCTACCAATATTCCGTCAATCCCGACTCGGCAAAATATGACCTGTCATTTTCCAACCTTGGACAAGGCGCCGGTAACTATGTGCCCGACTTTAGTGGCGCAAACGGAAAAGTATATCGTTACGTAAAGCCTGTTAATGGAATTCAACAGGGCAGTTTTGAACCGGTAATGTTGTTGGTAACGCCAAAAAAACAACAGCTTATCAGCTTCGGGACCGAGTTCCAGATCGATAGCAATAATTTACTGAAAACCGAAGTGGCTTTAAGCACTTATGATGTAAATACCTTTTCAACAAAAGATGGCGGAGATGATGTGGGCATGGCGGCAAGGCTTCAGTTTAGTAATACAATCGATATTAACAAGGCAAGAAAATTACAACTCGTTTCCAATATAGACTATGAACATGTACAGCAAAAGTTCAGGCCTATTGAACGTTTACGCTTTGTAGAATTTAGCCGCGAGTGGGGATTGCCACTTCTTGTAAAACCAGCGACAGAAAATATTTTACGGCTTTCTTCTGCACTAAAGGCTCGCAATAGTGCATTGACTTACCAGTTCATGTCCTATCAACGAAGCGATAATTATAAAGGTTACCAGAATATTCTGCAACATACTTTTAATGCAAAAGGATGGACATTCAACAACCAGTTTTCTATTACAAACTTCAATAGCCAGGATAATAAGGGAAGCTTCATCCGGCCAGTGGTCGATCTTAGCCGGGTCTTTAAAAAACTATCATCCGTTCGGTTGGGATTTCGCTATGCGTTAGAGAAGAATGAAATAAGAAGCAAGTTCAGAGATAGCATTTCGCCGCTTAGTTTTTCATTCGATACTTATTCGGCTTATGTAAAATCGAATGAAACAAAAAAGAATAAATGGGGACTAACTTTCTTTACACGGAGCGATAAATACCCTACTTCAAAAGCGCTGGTGCGAGGCGACAGAAGCTACAACACCAATCTTTCCATGGAACTATTGGAAAGCCAAAAACACCAGTTGATCTTCAGTACTACCTACCGTGTTTTAAAAGTGTATGACAACACTATCTCTGCCCAAAAAGATGACAGGACCGTTTTAGGAAGAACAGAATATAATGTCTCGGAATGGAAAGGGTTGCTGACCGGAAATATATTGTACGAATTAGGAACAGGCCAGGAGCAGCGTCGTGATTATGCCTACCTTGAAGTGCCGGCTGGCCAAGGCGAGTTTACCTGGATCGATGCCAACAATGACGGCATTCAGCAGATCAACGAATTTGAAATAGCACTCTTTCCCGACCAGGCAAAATTCATCAGGATCTTTACACCTACCAACCAGTTTACAAAAGCGAATTATACCACGTTTAATTACAGGATTGATCTTAATCCAAGAGCCGTTATCAATCCTTCAAAGGCAGGTAGCTTCTTAAAATTTGTCGCCCGGTTTAGTTTACAATCATCGTTGCAAAAAAGTAAAAAGTCTATAGCCAAAGGCGACTTTGAATTTAATCCTTTTAAGTTTTCTATTCTTGATACGGCCTTGTTAACTAATATCACAGCCTTATTAAATTCGGTGTCGTTCAATCGCTTTTCCGGCAAATGGGGTATTGATGTAAACAACATCCGCAACAGTGGTAAGGCCTTGCTTACCTATGGTTATGAAACAAGACAAACGATAGATTGGAATGCAAAGCTTCGCTGGAATATCACTCCTACGATAACCTTTGATCTTAACGGGAAAAGAGGTACCAATGGGCTATTTACACCTGCGTTTGGTAACCGCAATTATGAGCTGTCTATCTACAATGCGGAGCCACGAATTTCTTTTATCCGCGGTACGGTCTTTCGCATACAAACCTCTTATAAATTAGAGAATAAAAAGAACAAGGAGATGTATGGTGGTGAGCAGTCATTGTCAAATTCGCTGAACGTAGAAACCAAGTACAATGTACTTCAGAATAGCAGTATCATAGGACGGTTTACCTACAATAACATTAATTACAAAGTGCCGGTAGCTACCGCAAAAAACGCTTCGGTGGAGTATATTATTTTAGATGCGCTTCGTCCCGGCGCCAACTATTTATGGTCGGTCGATTTTACTAAGCGACTGCTGAATAATGTAGAAATTAATTTTCAGTATGAAGGCAGAAAGCCTGCTGATACAAGGACAATACATGTAGGAAGAGCGGCGATAAGGGCATTGTTTTGAGACCTCACCCCAGCCCTCTCCAACTTGTTGGAGAGGGAGTCCTTAAGACAGCCCAAGCTTTGCGACGATACTTATGTTTCTAAATAAACTTGTCTGACCATTTTTTCTTTTTAAATGTAACCGGAAGTAGTATATTATGGCATCGTCTGTTGCATCGCACTCTTGTACGTTCTTATCGCTTTTCAACAGGTGTCTTAATGAATAAACAGTGATTTTTCATGGGTTAGTTTAGCCGGTAGTTGATAACCACCTGCCGCTTGCAATCTATACTTCTTTACACCTTACATACAGCTTTACTTTTCCGGTAAATTAACTTGTATGAAAAGAAATACTCCTACTTTACTTCTTTCAATTATCTGTTGTTTGTTCATGGCTTCCTGTAATACTGCCACACCGGAAAAGTGCTTTGACATTGCCGTTTTAAATTCAGATTTTTTAGTTGGCTTTGCCAGTGATGGACAGTTAAGTAAGCTGGAATCACCATCTATAAAAATGGGTAAGACAAAAGATGAATTTGCACCTATGCTGCGCAAAGAAGTTATCAATACTAAAATGGCTTTCATTGAAGAAACATTCGAAAAAATAAAAGACTTGCAAGAAACAACAGATACAAAAGATATACGGCTAGCGTCGATTGCATTGTATGAATATGTGCTACCGGTTTATAAAACAGAGTATGTAGCCCTTGCAAAAATGTATGATGAAGGCGCTTCAAAAGAGCAAACAAGGGCGGGGGGGGCAGCTATCTCTAATAACCATTACTCTAAGTTTGAGGAATTGTATGGTAAGCTAATTAGTAGTGGGAAATTGTATGCGGAAAAGAATAATATTAAACTGAATAGGAATGTTGGAAGGATGTAGGAGGTAATGAGAAAGGGCTTGCTGAAATACCGTTCATATCATCCCGTCTATTTGGTAAGTCAGATGATATACAATTGAAAAACAAATGCCGACTGATGATTAGTCAGCCGGCATTTTAGCAATGTAATATTGTAAGTAGTTATTTTTTCTTATTTGAAGAATTTTGTGAATTCTCCTTAATTAACTTTGGTAAAGATGAAATAACTTGACCATTATTCACACCTGGTAACTGTGTAGTAGCAGTTGTAGTTGAACTACTAGACTGCTTACCATTGTTTGATTTATTTAAACTGTTTTCCATTGTTTCACTTTTATGCAATTTACTGCTAATTTCTGAATTTACTATTTGCACCTTTTGAACTTTATCGTCTCTTTTAGAAGCATGAAAACCTAAGCAAATTAGGTAAGGGATAGCCGAGAGAAGAGCATACATAAGTGCATTGTAATAAAAAGAGCTCTTTCGCCGAAAAACCTGATCGTTAGTGTGCAAGGCGGTTTCAAGTTCGTTTATGTAGGATGCCTTAAGTAGTATTTTAATTTCGTCTGGATTCTTAATAGTTTGCTCGTAGGTAATTCTGTATTCTTCGTAATATCTTTTTGGCATTTGTAAATACGCGATCTCTACAGGAATTACTAACCTTATTGTAAAATAGACGGATATTAAAAACAAAACCGCAAAGACTGCAAAGCAAATAAATAAAAGCCAGTGTCTTATCTCAGCCAAAAACACATCTCGAAAAATGGGTACAAGAAATATGGTTATGGCAGAATAAATTAAGATGATATTTGTCAATCGTTCTAAAACTTTTTGATAAGCTGAAGTATACTGCGCAAGTCTTTTTTCATTCAACTCAATGATGTAATCTAAGTCGTAAAAGGATTTTGTAGACATACATATATGTAATTATGCACAACAGCTGTATTGGCTTCACTAATATACGCAAACGTTTGTATTCGATTATAAGCCTCTATGCACCGCACCTGGCAACCTTTTGATAGCGCCAAACTACTGCACTTTAGTCTTTGTACAACAGGGCGAATGATTGGACCTATGCCAAGTATAAAAATGTCCCGCAAAGCTGCGGGACGATCTACTCTATAAACAATATCAAAACAAAATTACAACCCAACACCCGCCAACTGCAAGCTCACTTTCTTAATACTCTTATGCACCAACGCTTCTTTCTCCACAATACCCTCGGGCTGTACAATTACAGATACAGACTCATTGTGAAACCAGTCAGCGGCTCGTAGTTTTTCAGCACTTATGAGGCCCTTTAAGTATTGCCTCCCCGGTGTGCTGTGGTACTCTGTTACTTCTTCAAAATCCCATTTGTTCACTGTAGCCCATTCAGGAAAGCTAACAAATACATGCAGGTAAAAAGCATAGGTTAAAGCCGCTGTTTCATTGCGTTTAAGCTTTTTATATTCGTAACGATACTCATAACTGAAAGCAGAAATATCAGAGATCACAGCAGATGAAGTAGGGTAGCGGCCTGCCCCTTTGCCATAAAAAAATTGCTTGTCGGCCAGCTTGGTTTCTACAATCACGCCATTGTATTCATTTGATACGGTAAACAGTTGGCTGTCGCTTGTTACAAACTGCGGCAACACAAATGCCGCTACTTTTCCCGATGATAACTTAGAGGCCTGCGCTACTAATTTTATCTTCAATCCTTTCTCTTTTGCATAGGCAGCATCACCTTCGTGCAGGCGGGTAATGCCTTGTCGCAACACAGCAGATGGTGGTGTTTTAATTCCATGCGCATGGGCTAATAAAATAGTGAGTTTGTTAGTAGCGTCCCATCCTTCCACATCCAGCGCAGGATTGCTTTCAGCAAAACCTTTTTGTTTAGCTTCCTGCAAGGCAGCGCTATAATTCAAACCTGCATCCATTTTTGTAAGAATGTAGTTAGTGCTTCCGTTTACAATACCATAAATATTCTGTAGCAGGTCGTTATCAAAATACTCTTCCAGGTTGCGAATGATAGGGATGCTACCACACACAGCCGCTTCGTATAAAAACGATACATTATGCTGGTGTTGCAACTCTATCAACTCAGGTAAATGTTCGGCTATCATTTTCTTATTGGCACTAACAACAGACTTGCCCGCTCTGAACGCAGTGGTTACAATTTTATAAGCTTCTACGGCATCATCAATCAGTTCTACAATCAAATTAATTTCCGGATCGTGAATCAGTTCATCATAGTTTGTAGTAAATAGTTCAGCCGGCGCATCACGCTTTTTATCGGGATGTTTAATGCAAACCTTTTTTATAGATGCCTGCAAAGAAGGTGTTCCTTTCAGCACCTGGTATATGCCTTCGCCAACTACGCCAAAGCCAAAGAGTCCTATGTTCAATTCCGTATTATGTTGCATGTTCTTTTTTTATGAATAAGAAAAGGTGGAAGTCACCACCTCTTTTTTAGGGCTTAAAAATTGGTTGATCAGGTTTTCGATTTGCTCATACTCCAGCAAGAAGCCATCATGGCCGTAGAGTGAATCAATAATGGAAAGCTGCGCTCCCGGAATAGCACCCGCCAGCAGTTGCTGTTCACTCACCGGGAATAAAATATCAGAACTAATTCCAATAACCAAAGTAGCAGCCTGTACTTTTTGTAATGTATTTTCTATTGTACCACGACAGCGACTTACATCGTGCAGGTCCATTGAGCGACTTAAAAAATAATAGCTGAATGCATTGAACCGTTTGGCTAATTTTTCCCCCTGGTACCGTTGATAGGTCTCAGCTTTTGAAAGAATGGGCACTTCGTTAGAAGCTTCTCCATGCCAACCGGTTTGCGCTGCCGCGTAACTCGTATAATTTCTATACGAGATCATGGCAATAGCTCTCGCTTTTTTCATACCATCTAATCCTGCATAGTCCCACGACTCCCGCCAGGTAACATCAGCCTCGATACAAAAACGTTGGGTGGCATTAAATGCAATTCCCCAGGCAGAGTGCCTTGCGTTGGTAGCTAATAAAACAAGGTGTTTAAAAAGAGTGGGTTCTTCAACAGACCATTCCAAGGCTTGTTGCCCACCCATAGAACCACCTATGGCAATATGCACAGACTGGATACCTAAAAATGCTTTCAATTTTTGATAACACCGGATCATGTCCCTTGTAGTAAACTGCGGAAAACGGTGGTACCATTTTTCACCATCAGCAGGGTTTAGGTCCAACGGTGAAATACTTCCATAGCAACTGCCGGGCATATTTACACAAACAATAAAATGAATTTGAGGGTCAAAGCATTTGCCTTCGCCCACCAACCCCGGCCACCATTCTGCAGCATTGCTGTTAGCTGTCAATGCATGAAAGATCCAAACAACATTATCGCCTTTTTCATTAAGTGTACCCAATGTTGTGTAGGCCAAATGAAACCCTTCCAATGTTGTTCCGGATTCTAAGCCAAAGGGTTCGTTATAAGAAAATACCTGTGTCATAAATAGAGCAACCATCTCAATTATAAGATGGTTGCTTTTATAAATTTTATGCTAACTCTTTGGCCAATACCTTTTCAAAGGCTTGTTCAAAGTCTGCTTTAATGTCTTCAATATGTTCAAAGCCTGCACTAATGCGAACCTGGTTTGGTGCTACACCTGCCAACGTTTGTTCTTCGCCGCTTAATTGTTCATGCGTTGTACTGGCAGGGTGAATAGCAAGCGTTTTTGCATCGCCAACATTAGCTACGTGGCTTATTAATTTCAAGCTGTCAATAAACTTGCTTGCCTGTTCTTTACTTCCTTTGATTCCAAAGTTGAAAACACCACCAAAACCATTGGGCAAATATTTTTTGGCTAAGGCATTATACGGACTGCTCTCTAACCCGGGATATTGTACAAACTCCACGGCAGGATGCAGTTCTAGCCATTGCGCTAATGCTAATGCATTCTGTACCTGGCGTTCTACACGAAGAGAAAGTGTTTCCAGGCCTTGCAATAAAAGGAAAGAATTAAAAGGGCTTTGGCTGGCGCCGAAATCACGCAGGCCTTCTACACGGGCACGAATAGCGAACGCAATGTTAGGTAAGCCAAGAGGGTTGCCTTCGCCAAACACATCCCAGAATTTTAGTCCATGATAGCCTTCAGATGGTTCGGTAAACTGCGGAAATTTTCCATTGCCCCAGTTATAATTACCACCATCAATCACTACGCCGCCAATAGATGTACCATGACCGCCAATCCATTTTGTGCTGCTTTCTACTACAACATTGGCACCCCATTCTAAAGGGCGAAATAAGTAACCACCTGCTCCAAATGTGTTATCAACAACAAGGGGCAGATCATACTCTTTTGCTAACTGAACAAACTTTTCAAAGTCGGGAATATTCAACTTCGGATTGCCGATAGTTTCTAAATAAATCGCTTTTGTATTCTTATCAATAAGCGGTACAAAGCTTTCCACATCATCGCCATTGGCAAACCTGGCTTCAATGCCAAGGCGTTTAAAAGCTACTTTAAACTGGTTGTACGTGCCGCCATACAAGTAAGTAGAAGAGATAAAATTATCGCCGGCCTGCAGAATATTATTAAGTGCTAAAAACTGCGCGGCCTGCCCCGAACCTGTAGCCACTGCTGCAACACCACCTTCAAGTGCTGCCATGCGTTTTTCAAATACATCAGTGGTTGGATTCATGATACGGGTGTAGATATTTCCAAACTCTCTTAGTCCAAACAGGTTGGCAGCTTGTTCGGCGTTTTTAAATGTGTAAGACGTAGTTTGATAAATAGGGACAGCCCTTGCATTTGTGTTTGTATCAAGTTCTTGTCCGGCGTGAAGCTGAAGTGTCTCGAAATGTAATGTACTCATCGTAAAATTTTTGTCATCTCCGCTTTGGGGCGAAGGTGGTTAGAGAAAATTGTTTAATAAATTCAAACAGTCTTACCAGGGACGACAATCAAGTAAATCAGCGAAAGAGTTTTTGCTATCACAGGTAGCAGCATAAAAAAAGCTCTTCCGCTAAATCAGAAGAGCTTACTATTTTGAAAGAGTGAAGTAAAGCATGATCTGACTTATCTGTCACACAGGTACACTGTGTGATGGAGTTGGCACCTTTCTTCTTTGATCATCCTGAGCTCGTCGAAGGATAAAAAGAAGGAGGTTGTCAAGGCTTCACAGGGCCATTACCCTCTGCCTTTCTTGATAAGTGATGTTGAAAAGAACTGGAGCAAAGATAAAAGGGATACGTTCTTATAAATCAAAAAATTTCTTAGCGAAAAATGTAAGTCCGTTAGCAATTAAAATCCCAACGCATTTTGTAGAACTCAGCGTTGCGGAAACACCTTATTGAATTCTTTTTTTACGGGTATAATTTTTTGTGTTTCAATGTATCGGCTGAAAATTTACATTGAACCATAAGATTCTTTTACAGAAGATTTCTTGTACCAGGCTTCATTCTTCTCACAGTTTTCGGCATAATAGCATCAGGAACAAGTCAATTAAAAAATAAAATGCCATGGCAGAAAAGTTCATGGTCGGAAACTCGTCCGACACTACAGCCGATATATTGGTTAACAAACTAATTGCCTGGAAGGTAGAGTTTGTCTTTACTCTCGTAGGTGATGGGGTAAATCCCATATTTGAAGCCTTACGAAAAAGGAAATCGGAAATAAAGATCATTACGGTACGACACGAAGAAGCTGCCGCTTTTATGGCCAGCGGCTATGCAAAATGTACGGGTAAGTTAGGTGTTTGCCTGGGTACAAATGGTCCCGGTGCCGTACACCTGATGAATGGTTTATATGATGCCGCTATGGAAGGCGCACCCGTGCTTGCCATAACCGGCAGTGTACCGCACGATGTATCCGGAACGCAGTACATACAGGAAGTAGATACGGTTGCGATGCTTAACGATATCGCCGTCTTTAACCAAATGATAACCGGTCCGCTTCATGCACAAGTAATTGTTGACCTGGCCTGCAGGGTGGCGCTTACTACACCTGGTGTTGCACATCTTACCATCGCTACCGATACGCAGCAAAAGAAACTCTCCGATGATAAACGTTCAGAAAAGGGCGGACATCTTACCGGCTCATCCACGTATACTCCACGGGTAGATACTGCACCGGAAGAGGAGATAGCAAGGGCAGCAGAACTGCTTAACAAAAGTTCTAAGATCATGATCCTTGCGGGCCGTGGTGCAGTGGATGCCAAGGAGGAACTAAAGCAGGTTGCAGAGCAATTAGGCGCTCCCGTTGCAAAAGCTTTGCTGGGTAAAATGCTGATGGATGACGAGGATGAATATACCACCGGTGGCATTGGCAGGTTAGGAACATTACCATCAAAGCAAATGATGGATGATTGCGAAGTGTTATTAATCTTAGGCAGCACCATGCCTTACCTGGAATACTACCCCGAAGAGAATAATGCAAAAGGGGTACAGGTTGATCGTGATGCCAAACGGATAGGGCTTCGGTACCCGGTAGAGATTGGCTTGCATGGCGATGTGAAATCTACACTTCAGGCATTGTTACGTAAAATTGATTACCATTCGGACAGAAGTTTTTTAAGCAAGGCCCAGGACAAGATGAAGGATTGGAAGGAAAAAATGCAAAATCTGGAAGCCGTTACATCAACACCAATTCAGCCTCATTACTTAGTGGCACAGGTAAGCGGTTTATTAAAAGACGATGCTGTAATTGCCGTGGATACCGGCGCCCATACCGTATTTACAGCACGACATTTAAAAGCTAAGCAAGGGCAACAGATTATCGTTTGCGGCAACCTTGCCAGCATGGGCCCGGGACTACCTTACGCCATTGCAGCGCAGTTGGCTTACCCAAAAAAGCAGTGCATTGCTATGGTTGGCGATGGTGGCTTTACTATGTTGATGGGTGAAGTAGCGACAGCGGTATTGTATAAACTGGCGGTGAAGGTTATAATTTTTAAAAACAATACCCTTGCAATGGATGCCTTTGAACAAGAGGAGATAGGAGCGAAGCAATATGGGATTGCCCTGCACCCTATTAATTTTGTAAAGGTGGCTGAAGCCTGCGGTGCAGAAGGATATGCTTGTTCTTCGCCGAATGAATTGCCGGGAATTTTAGCAAAAGCATTTAGTTCAACCGGCCCGTGTATTATTGAGGTGGAAGTAGATAAAGATGCATCGCCAGCGCCACCGGAAAAGCTTTAAGCAAAAAATAAGGCAGGTACATGGAGTAAGTAAAGCTTTATGTATTAAGCAGGAGTGGTACTATGAAGCTTTTGTTGCGTCGCACTCTTGTGCTCCTTGTAATTCTATTAGACAATATATATCCGCTCTTCCATCTTTCAACCTGACTGCTACAATAAAACTTCGGCCTTGCCATCCCGACAAAGGAGGGATCTGATGATGACCATAGCAAGGCGAATGCAAAATGAAGTGGTTCATACTTTTTGGATAACTGGCAATGTTTTTATTTTTAATTCTTGTTTTATATACTATCAATCTGATCCCTCGTTCCTTGGGATGACATATCATACCAAACCGCTATCAGGTTGCGTATTTTCTTTAAGCCCGGAGGGCTTCAATATGAATAGCCACCGGTGAAACCGGTGGTACAATTGAGGCAATGAATTTACCCAACCCTGAAGGGGTTGAACAACAGCCAAAGCCGTTCAACCCCTTCAGGGTTGTTGACCTACTATCTCTTTCATACCCCGGGTTGCACCCAGGGCTACTCATATTGAAGCCCTCCGGGCTTCTGCTTACAGTATTGTTATCTTCATAGCGCTTTGGTATAAGAGACGTTAAACTGACATGCAGTATAAATGTTTACAGACTGGTTCTGTAATGCTGCATAGAATTACAGAATGTACAAGAGTGCGACGCAAGAAAAGATTCATAGTAGCACTTGCCTCTGGTACAAAAAGAAAAAACTCAATCATAAAAATGATTGTGTTTTATAAGTATTGCATCAAGGCCTTTGTACTTAAGAGCTCATATCTACCTTGTTGGAGAAAGCAGGATTACGATGTTACACATTAAACCTAAAGTGCATTACATCGCCATCCTTAACCACGTATTCCTTTCCTTCAATCCTTAATCTTCCTACTTCTCTAGCTGCAGCTTCTGAACCGTATTTTACAAAGTCATCATAAGAAATAACTTCCGCTTTGATAAATCCTTTTTCAAAATCAGTATGAATAACGGAGGCAGCCTGCGGGGCTTTCCATCCTTCATGAATCGTCCAGGCACGAACTTCCTGAACGCCGGCGGTAAAGTAGGTTTGCAGGTTTAATAATTTATAAGCAGAATGAATCAAGCGGTCAAGAGCCGGCTCTTTCATGCCGTATTCTTCCATAAACAATTCCTTGTCTTCGGGGGCTTCCATTTCGGAGATCTGCGCTTCAATATTGTTGTTCATAACAATCACTTGCGCATCTTCACCCTTCACGGCTTCTTTCAGCATTTCAGAAAATTTGTTACCAGTATGCATGGAGGCTTCATCAACATTGGCCACGTATAAAACAGGTTTTGCCGTAAGCAAAAACAAGTCGGCAATCGCTACTAAATCCTCTTTACTTAAATCCATTTCACGAATACTTTTACCCTGTTCCAAGTGCTGCTTACACCGAAGCAGCACTTCTAATTCAGCTTTAGCCTTTGGGTCAAGTTTCGCTAATTTTTCCGCACGGCTTGCTTTCTTTTCAACACTTTCCAAATCTTTTAACTGAAGTTCAGTATCTATAATTTCTTTATCGCTAACCGGGTTAATGGCGCCCTCGTCACGTAAAACGTTTTCATCTTCAAAACAACGTATCACATGAATCACAGCATCTACTTCACGAATATTGCCTAAAAACTTATTGCCCAATCCTTCGCCCTTGCTGGCGCCGCGTACCAGTCCGGCAATGTCAACTATTTCAATTTGTGTAGGAACAATGCGGTTTGGTTGAACCAGTTCAGCCAATTTATTTAACCGGGCATCCGGCACATCCACCAATCCTATGTTGGGATCAATAGTGCAGAAGCGATAATTGCTTGCCTGCGCTTTGGCACTATTGCTTACTGCGTTAAAAAGTGTTGATTTACCAACGTTGGGAAGTCCTACGATACCTGCTTGTAAAGCCATGTTTTGAAAAGTTTGCAGTAAGTAGTAGGCAGTAAGCAGTTGGGAGCTTTTACTGCCTACTACTTACTGCTTACTGCCTACTCTTAATTTAGGGCGGCAAAGATAAGGAGTTGAGTTTCGCCATTTCTAAACGAAACCTTTAACTTCAAACCGAAA
>JAQBNG010000074.1 GCA_028288675.1 Flavisolibacter sp.
ACGCAAAAAGATGAAATTGAAATTGAGAAAAGCAATATCGTGATGGTTGGCGAGACCGGTACGGGTAAAACTCTGCTGGCTAAAACAATTGCCAAGTTGCTGAACGTTCCTTTTGCTATTGTAGATGCTACAGTATTTACAGAAGCTGGTTATGTGGGCGAAGATGTGGAAAGCATCCTTACCCGTTTATTGCAGGTTTGTAATTATGATGTGGCCGCTGCCGAACGCGGTATAGTTTACATTGATGAAATAGACAAGATTGCCCGCAAAAGCGATAACCCATCTATTACCCGTGATGTAAGCGGTGAAGGCGTGCAGCAGGGTATGCTAAAATTGTTGGAAGGCACTGATGTTTTAGTACCGCCACAAGGTGGACGTAAGCACCCTGAGCAAAAGCTTATAAAGATCAATACACAAAATATTTTGTTTGTGTGCGGTGGTGCCTTTGATGGTATTGACCGCATAATTGCCCGCCGGGTACAAACCAATACTATTGGTTTTAATGTAGATAAGCAGCTACAGGAAACCATGAAAAAAAACCTGCTGAAATATGTAAATGCCCAGGACCTTAAAGCTTTTGGTTTGATACCGGAACTTTTAGGCCGCCTGCCTGTTGTTACGCACCTGGATCCTTTAGATGCCGTTACATTGAGAGCCATTTTAACAGAGCCCAAGAATGCTTTGATAAAGCAATATGTCCGCTTGTTTGAACTGGAAGGCATTAAGCTGACAATTGAAGAAGACGTGCTGGACTTTATGGTGGAGAAGGCGATGGAATACAAACTGGGTGCAAGAGGCTTACGCAGTATTTGCGAAGGCATATTGACCGATGCAATGTTCGAGTTACCATCATCGAAAGAAAAGTTCTTTACACTTGATATGGAGTATGCTACCCGCAAGTTTGACAGGAGCAAATTGAGCCTGTTGAAAGTAGCATGATGATTAGCAAATTAGCTGATGTGTTGATTAGCTGATTTAAATCTGTGTAATCATTCAAAATCTTATAAATCCGCGGTTATGTTTGGAGTAAGCAAAGACAATGTGCAAGGACAAGTTAGCGAGTTAACAGAACGGCTAAAAACAGGCGCTAACCTTAGCGATGAGCAGGCAAATCAGGTACTGGAAACCATCAAATCATTTGTAGTAGAGAAATATCCGATGTTATCCGGCGCTGTAAACAGTATGTTTGGTAACAAATAAAACTATTGAACTGCCTCATCTTTTTTAAACGCTGCACTTTTATACTTCTTCTTTTTTGCTGCGCTTGCAACAACCACGAAGAACGAAAAGTGCAGCGTTCTTTTTATTGGTGGAAAACAGTATTTAAACTTTCAGATAAGGAACAACAAACGCTTAAAGGTCTTTCTGTTCAAAAGCTTTATGTAAAGTTTTTTGATGTGGATTGGGATAGCCAAAATCGTTCGGCACTCCCTGTTGCCAAAAGTATTTTTAGCCAGGCCCCGCTGGCAAATATCACCATTACACCAGTTGTTTTTATTACCCAGGAGCCTTTACAATTTCTTGATGAAAAAGGGCTGGATAGTTTGGCTGTAAACCTGGCAAATCTTCTTTCTTCCATCGCCACGAATAATCAGCTACCGCTATCCAACGAAATTCAGTTGGATTGCGATTGGACGCAGACTACAAAAGAGGCGTACTTCTATCTGATCAATGGCTTAAAGCAGCAGTCTTTCTTTCAGAATAAGATTGTCTCTGCAACTATTCGCCTGCACCAATTAAAGTTTGTTTCGCAATCAGGTGTGCCGCCGGTCGACAGGGGCTTGCTAATGTGTTATAACATGGGCAACCTCCGCCACCCGCAAACAAAAAATTCTATTATTGATGAAGGCGAACTAAAGAAATACATCAACAATTTAGAAACCTATAAACTCCCACTTGATGTGGCATTGCCAATTTTTGATTGGTGGGTTTTATTTGATGGCGATCAGTACAGAGGTTTGGTGAGAGAATTTGATCAGGGTGAAAGATGGAAAGGAAAAGAACGAATCCAGTTCGACAGGGATACGATCATTAAAGGTTTTTCTTTTAAAGCCGGGCAATGGCTACGGCATGAAACAAGCGATGCCGCCGCTGTAAAAAGATGCGCAGAGTTAGTTGCTGACAAATTAAAGTCAAAAGAACTATCGGTAATTTTATATCATCTCAACGAGAAAGATCTTACCAAAATTGACGGCCATGCGTTACAAAATTTGTTTGACAGTTTTCATTAGTTCACTGCTGATAGCTATCCCGCAAAATAGTTTTACCTGTGGCGGAAGCGAAGACCCTTATGATTACTACACCTCATTTTTTAGTAATAGCGCCGGAACCAGTAAAGTATATAAACCCTTTTACTACACAGCACTACTAACGTTTTATGATGACTGGGCCCAGGATTCATCAGGCTATGAGAATGACCGTATAGTACAGGAATGGGAAGACTATACAAAATCCTCACAGGCAGCTGTTGTGCAGTTGGTATACAAATCAGGGAAAGAAGACATCGTCCGTTTAAAAGAAAGTGTTACTGAAAGTAAACCACTGCCAAAATTCCTTAGTGGTAATGCCGCTGCCAACTCTTTAATCAGGAACAAAAACATTGAAGCAGTTTCTTATCTCGCCTTCGCAAAAAAATTCGAGCCGGTTATTATAAATGATGTGTGGACCGACAATAAAACCGATAGCATCTTACTAAATAACTACATAGCCGAAGCGAATGCTGCTTTCACAAAAGCCAGCGATCCTTTTTTAAAAAGCAAGTGGGCTTTTCAACGATGTAAGCTCTCTTTTTATAACAACCGTTATAACGATTGTATTCGCTGGTACGATGACTATTTTACAGATGCCAACACAGCGGCGGTAAACCAATTAGCCTTATCGTACAAGGGAGGAAGCCAATACCGGTTAGGTATAAAAAGCGGGGCCGCCTATAGTTTTAGCAAAGCTTTCCCTCTTTCCGGCAATAATAAAAAAGATAATTTTCTTGGATTTTTATGGGCCACTGATTTTTGTAATGCTGCAAATATTCCAACCTACACGGCGCAGTGCAAGAACAACCCTGAGAAAGCCAACATGCTTGCCCTGTTTGCCTTGTATGGTACAAGCTATAAACTGGAAACGTTGCGCAGTGTTTACGAACTTAATCCATCATCGGCT
>JAQBNG010000083.1 GCA_028288675.1 Flavisolibacter sp.
TTGGCGCCAATGATCTTTCGTCCGTTTCATGAGTTTGATGGCGATTGGTTTTGGTGGGGTGCAGGGCATTGCACAAAGGAGGAATTCGTATCACTGTGGCGCTTCACTGTTTCATATCTGCGTGATAGTTTAGGTGTTCACAATTTTCTGTATGCCTTTTCACCCGATAATAAATTCAACACCGAAGCCCAGTTTCTTGACCGTTATCCCGGTGATGAATGGGTGGATATGGTAGGCATGGATAACTATGGTGATTTCGGACGCGATGGTAAATATGATCTGGACGCCGGTTTGACAAAGCTGAAGATCGTATCTGATTATGCAAAGAAAAAAGGAAAGCTGGCAGCGTTTACCGAAACTGGTTTGGAATCAATACCTAATGGAACCTGGTGGACGGAAACTTTATTAAAGACTTTGAAAACGAAAGGCATGCAACTTTCTTATGTGTTAGTATGGCGCAACGACAGCCGAAGTGCCACGCATTATTATGCACCTTATCCCGGGCATTCCTCGGTGCCTGATTTTATGTCCTTTTATAATGACCCTTTTACCTTGTTTGAAAAGGATCTGAAGCGGATTTATAAATAAGTTTATGGGTTAAGCCATTGCTATATTTTGATAGTATCTCCCCTGACATCGAGGATTTAATTCTTCAAAATTGTAAACTCCACTCTTCTGTTTAACTGGCGGTTTTCATCTGTATTATTATCAGTAAATGGTTTGGTTTCTCCATAACCTTTTGAAGCAATACGCTTAGGCTCTATTCCCTTCGATAAAATATATTCCATAACCGAACGGGCCCGGTTATCACTTAGTTTAAAATTATAATCATCATTGCCACGGCTGTCGGTGTGGGCACTCATTTCAATTTCAATGGCAGGGTTCTCGGCAAGTAGCTTTACTACACGGTCAAGCTCTATAAAACTTTCAGGGCGCAGGTCCCATTTATCAAAATCAAAGAACACATTATTCAACCGCACAACAGCGCCAATTTCAATAGGCACCAGGTATAGATCTTTATGAATTTCTTTATAGCCTGCCTTTATTAAAGAATCAAGATTCAGGTTTTCGCTTTGGGCAAAGAACTTATCTGCTGTGGCATGTATGCTGTAATTTTTATCGTAAGGCAATACAATTTTAAACGCCCCGGTAGTGGCTTCCGATACGGCATTTCCGGCTACCGTTCCATCGGGCAAGGTTTCATACACCAGTGAAGCGCTAAGAGGCAATTTTGTCTTTGCATTAAAAACATTACCACTTACTAATACTACCGGCAGCGGCTTTTCTTTCTCTAACAACTTTACCCTTACTATATCACTTTCTCCGTAGCCTCCTGTCTGGCTGCTCGACATATAAGCATATTCGCCTCCTGCATCCATTGTAAAAAATGCATCCCAGTCCGCCGAGTTAATAGGTGCCCCCAGGTTCACAGGGTCGCTCCATTTTTGCCATGTCTTGTCTAAGCGTTTGCTCATCCAAATGTCGTTATCGCCTATGCCGCCGGGCCGGTTGCTGCTAAAATAAAGTGTTTCACCATCGGCTGCCAGGTAAGGCGTCATTTCATTATAGTCCTTTAAGTTGATTTTTTTGCCTAACGATTTAGGCTCAGTCCAAGTACTGTCGCTATTAAGAAAACATACGTAAATATCATTGTCCTCGCTGCCACTTTTTTCGCTCATATAGAGTAAAAGGGTTTGTCCGTCTTGTGCCATGCTTGCGCCGTTTTTGCGGCCAAGATCGTAGTTGTAATAGTTCCGTATTCTAAGCATTTGCGGCAGGCTCCATTTACCCGATTTGGTGCGATAACACATGCTCACCCCATTGCTGTAATAGTCTCCATCTACAAAAGCGTTGCGAATAAGAATGCGGTTATTATCAGGCGATATCCAATACACCGCATTATAATGGTAGGTGTTAAGCGGGTAGCCTAAATGCATGGCATCGCTCCACTTACCAAAGCTGTCGCGGTGAGAATACCAAATGTCCTGGGAGTTGCGTACGGTGCCGGCTTTTGTATTGATAGGATGGTTCTCGCAAATAAAAAACAGGTGGTTGCCGTCGGCCGAAATAGTAGGCCTCAATTCAGCCAGTTCGGAGTTAATGCTCCAGCCTAAATTTTCTATTTTAATAATGGTGTTTTCCTTGATGATGTTCTCTTTTTGCGCAACAAGTTTTTCCGAGCTATCCGGTGCCGGTTGGGAATACGCTTGCAGGTAAGTGGTAACAAGGAGCAGTATAAACGCTTTTTTCATAGGGTGGATTTGCCGGTCGAAAACTAATACAACCGGGGCAGAAATGAAAGAGGTTGTAAAATTTTTATCAGGTATCTAATGAGCTGGGGATTAACATGAATCATTGACACTCCATTAATTTAGGCATGATAACAATAATAAAAGCGCTGGTTGAAATGATTGACCGGCATCAGGCAAAACTTTTTTAATTTGCCCGCAACTAAAGAAAATTAATCATGAGTAAAGTAGTCAGCGTGTTGCTATTCATTTGTACCGGCGCTGTATTCTTATTAGGGTTTACTAAGATTGGTGAAAAGAAAAACGGTTCCATTCGTCAGCAGGCCTTTTATAAAGACACGCTGTTTGATAAAGCCGCTGTCCATTACCAAAACTTTTGCGGCGGTTGCCATGGCGAAAAAATGAACGCCTTTGTTGATAGGGATTGGAAGCATGGCAAGAGCAGGGAGGATTTATTTAAAGCCATCAAGTTTGGTTATCACGATGAAGGCATGCCCGCTTTTGATTCTGCTTTTACCGAAAAAGAAACCTATCAATTGGCCGACTATATCATGACTGGGATAAAAAATGTTGAACGCTTTACCGGCAATGCAAAGCCCACTTCAAACTTCTTTAAAACAAAGTCGCTGGCCATCAGGTTAGATACGGTTTTAAAAGGGTTAGCCAGTCCCTGGGGTATGGCATTTTTACCCGGTAACGAAATGTTGATTACCGATAAGAATGGCAAGTTCTATCATCTGAAGAAAAACGGCAGCACTACCCTAATACAAGGTGTTCCTGAAGTGTTGAACAAAAGCCAGGGAGGCTTGTTTGATGTGGTGCTTGACCCGGATTATGCACGCAATAAAGTGATTTATCTTTCTTATGCTAAGTTTAAAACTGAAAACGGTAAAACGCTTGCTACAACCGCTATTTTAAAGGCACGGCTGGATAAGGATAAACTGGTTGACGGTAAAGATATTTTTGTTGCAGCACCCTATTCCACATCTACCATTCATTATGGCGCAAGGTTACAGTTTGGCAGGGATGGGATGTTGTATTTTTCGGTGGGAGAAAGGGGTAATGAAAAACAAAACCCGCAACAAATTACTGGCAACGACTTAGGAAAGATCCACCGTATTAAATCCGATGGTTCCATACCTGAGAATAACCCTTTTGTGAACGTCACAGGGGCCTCTCCTTCAATATATTCTTTCGGCCACCGTAACCCGCAGGGCTTAGCGCTTCATCCTAAAACAGGACAGCTATGGGATAATGAACATGGCCCCCGTGGTGGCGATGAGATCAACATTATTGCTCCCGGTAAAAATTATGGGTGGCCGCTTATTACTTATGGCATCAACTATAATGGAAGGCCAATGTCGCCTGATACTAAAACCGCCAAAGAAGGCCTGGAGCAGCCTGTTCATCAATGGACACCATCCATCGGCCCAAGCGGGCTAGCATTTGTTACAGGAAAAAAATATAAGGGCTGGGAAGGAAACCTGATGTCAGGCGCCTTGCGTTTTCAGTACCTGAACCGCAGTGTTATTAAAAACAACAAGGTGGTGGAAGAAGAGATTCTTTTCAAAAATATAGGCAGGGTGCGAAACATCCTTATGGGCCCCGATGGTTACCTGTATATGGCGGTGGAATCTCCGGGGATTGTTTATAAACTGGTGCCGGTAAAACAATAATAGGTTGTGTATTCAATTGTTCAACGAGGTGGCAGTCATATCTCTGCCTGAATACTTACATCTACTTTATTACTCCTTTCATAAAACAATGCTGCAGGAGCTTAATTTTTAACCCTCATACAGGTTAGATACAGATCGAAATAATATTATAAAATCATTCTACATTATTACTGATGTGATTTGCTATCTAAGGATAACCTACCTGGTGAAGATTCGTTCAACAAAATATTCAGACGCGTAGATTACCGGCTTTAACTGTTAGGCATTGTGCTTTGAACCGTGATAGCGGGGCAGTTACCGATTCGTTTACAAATAAACTTATATGTAAACGGATATTTGCGGCTAAAGTTCTCGGAGATGATATTACAATAAATACTGTTAAGATATTGTCGGCTATTTGAGACCAAGCCCCTTACTTTTACCGTGTTTATTTAAAATCAATCAGTTACAGACATTTAGTTTTTAAAATTAAAAAGTTTAAATGTCTAAATCCAATAAAATATGAAACGCTTTCGGGCCCTCTTTCTATTGCTTTTATGTTCTTTCAGCACTTTGCTTTGGGCACAAATTCCGTCTGACCTGAGTACGGTAAAAGCTTCGCAGATTTCCGATACCGAATTGCGAAACTACTTGAAACAAGCACAGTTAAATGGCTTAACGGTAGCGCAGCTTGGGGCCGAATTAACCCGGAGAGGCTTGCCTTCTTCGGAGTTACAGGAACTGCAATTGCGTATTCAGCAATTAGATACAAATGCACCCGAAGCAGAGTCAGAAACCGGCTCTAAATCTCCGGAAACCTCTAAGCGCACTACTTCCAAAATAACCAAGCCTGCCTACGAATCTTATGAAAGTATCAAAGCCCGGTCGAGGCTGTTCGGCTCCGAACTTTTTTCTACCGCCAACCTTAGTTTTGAGCCTGACCTTAGAATGGCAACGCCCAGAAATTATGTAATTGGTCCGGATGATGAAATACTGCTGAATATATACGGGCTCAACATCTCGCAGCAAAAATTAAAAGTGAGTCCTGATGGAACAGTGAATGTAAAATATGCCGGCATTATTAATTTGAGCGGCGTAACAGTTGATGGCGCTACCTCTATTTTAAAAAGCAGGTTGACAAAATATTATCCGGCCTTGCGAAGCGGCGGTACTAAATTGGAGTTATCGCTTGGTAATATCCGTAGCATACGGGTGATATTAATCGGCGCCGTTAACCGGCCCGGAACTTATACCCTGCCATCGCTTGCCACTTTATTTAATGCCTTGTACGTAAGCGGCGGTCCTGCCGAAAACGGTTCGTTCAGGAAGATAGAATTGATACGAAATAACAAAGTCATTCAGCAAGCCGACTTGTATGATTTTTTGGTAAAAGGCAACCTCAGTGGCAACCTGCGTTTAGAAGACAATGATGTTATCCGGGTACCATTTGCCAGTTTGCTGGTTACATTAAATGGCGAAGTAAATCGGCCGGGAATTTTTGAAGTACAGGAAACTGAAAGCTTAAACGATGTTTTGCAATTTGCCGGGGGCTTTAAAAGCAGTGCATTTAGAAATAGAATTACCGGGAGCAGGTTTACCGGTTTTGACAAAAGAGTGATTGACATAGCAGGAGATTCTCTTGTTATTTTCAAACCTAAAAATGGTGATGAATATTTAATTGATTCCGTTATCAACCGCTACCAGAACCGCGTAATTATCAAGGGTGCTGTATTTAAACCTGGCGCTTATGCTTTGGAAAATGGGATGACCTTGAAGCAGCTAATTTATAAAGCCCAGGGTTTAAAAGAAGATGTATTTACCGGCAGGGCTTTAGTGGTTCGCACTGGCAGAGACCTTACAAAAGAATACATAGCCGTTGAATTAAGCCCTATTATTTCGGGCCTCGAAGAAGGCTTAATCCTTCAAAAAGAAGACAGCATACAAATAGCTTCCTTATTTGATTTAAAAGATACAGCAACGGTTACCATAAACGGAGCCGTTCGCCAACCTGGCATATTCAGATATGAAACCAATCTTTCCTTAAAGTCATTATTACTAAAAGCCGAAGGCTTCGCTGATAATGCAACCGGGAAAGGAATTGAAATTTCGCGCCGTAAAAGAGATGTGGATGTTAGCCGGTCAGGAAGTGATATTGTAGAACTGATTAAGGTGGATGGCAACATGGACTTATCAAACAGTTCTGCAGATTTGCAGTTAAAGCCTTTTGATATCGTTACTATTAAAGAAGACCCGTACTATAAAAAACAGATCAGCGTAAAAATAAGCGGTGAAGTTTTGATGCCAGCCGTTTATACTTTACAAAGCAGGGAAGAGCGGTTAAGCTCCATAATCAAACGTTCAGGCGGGCTTTTATACACGGCTAATACAAGTGGAGCAAAGTTCATACGCAAGAAAAAAGAGGTGGCGGATACTTCCGAGATCAGGCGGCTTTTTCAAACTGTAAAAAAAGATACTACGGGGACACGGTTTGATTTCCTGGCCAAAAACACTACTGATGTAGCTATTGATCTTAATTATATTTTAAAGCACCCCGGCAGCGCCGATGATATTACGTTGGAAGAAGGCGATGAATTGATCATACCTCGTATAAATAATACGGTAAGTATTAACGGAGAAGTATTCAGACCTGTAGATGTGATGTATGAAAGAGGCAAGAGCATGAACGATTATCTATCCGATGCTGGTGGTGTTACGCAGTTAGGAAAAGAGAATAAAGCGTTTGTGATTTATGCAAATGGCAGGTCAGCTAAAATTAGAAAGACGTTAGGGCTGTTTAACAGCTATCCTAAGATAGAACCAGGGTCTAATATTTTTGTGCCGCAAAAGCCGAAGAGGGAAGGTCTTGATTTAGCAAAGGCAGGGATATTAGTTTCGGCGTTTACAGCGTTGATTACAGCGTTTGCGATAATAAGGCGATAGCTTGTTTAGAGCAGGATTATAGATATGTGGCACCTACTAAAGCAAAAGGTGAACATTTACCTGGGCACATAACAACAATTTATAGTCGAAAAATGTGGGTGGGAGCGGAAGCCATTGCTTGCCATTGAATTGTTTTTATCCTGGATTGAAAACGATGTGACTGAGGGTGGCGAAGCCATGCTTGCACAAGTGCGTTTACACTGTATAATTATTAAAGAATATATAATGATTGGTAGTAAAGAAGAAGATTCCTATTCGGTAAGAGATATTTTAATTACCATAAAATCCTTCTCAAAATATCTCCTCAGAAAATGGTGGGTACTCTTATTGTGTATTATGATAGGCGCTAGTTTGGGTGCGGGTTATTACTTTTTACAAAAGCCCAGGTATGAAGCTCTTACAAGTTTTATTTTGGAAGAGAAATCGGGTAGTGGTGGTGGTTTAGCAGGGCTTGCTTCACAATTTGGGATGGATATGGGGAGTTTGGGTATGAGTGGTGGTAGTCTTTTTGCGGGGGACAACATTTTCGAAATTCTAAAGTCAAAAAAAATTATTTTCAAAGTCTTGTTATCAAAAACCAGTCAGATTCAAAAGCCTCAAGTAACATTGGCTGATCTTTTTTTAGAATTCTCGGGATGGAAAAAAGCATGGAGTAAAAGACCAGAACTTGCGGAATTAAACTACAGCAATGTTGTAAGCGAAACTAACCTTACATCGCAGCAAGACAGTACACTAAACTTAATACAAATCTACCTTGTGAGAAAGGCATTAATGGCTGAACGAAAAAATAAAAAGGGATCAATTATCACGGTTACATTGGCGGCCGCTAATCCTTTATTTGCACGCCTTTTTTCTGAAAGGGTGGTTGAAGAAGCAACAGTTTTTTATTTGGATGTGAAAACAAAAATTGCACAGACAAATATCAATCAAATGCAGCGGCGTGCAGATTCATTACTCTACTTACTTAACCGTAAGTCTTATACCGTCGCAAGTACGCAATTATTAGATGTCAATCCGGGCTTTAAAGCCGCCGGTGTACCGGCTGAAATTGCAGGTCGTGATAAAATGGTATTAAGTACAATTTATGTGGAGGTAACAAAAAATCTGGAAGCCAGTAAATTGCTTTTGTCACAACAAACTCCAATAGTGCAGATTTTAGATCGTCCTGATGAATTGCTAACGGATAAAAAAACAAGTTTGCCTACTCTAACAGCGATTATGGCATTCGGTGCATTATTCTTTATCGTTCTCTTTTTGTTAGGCAGATTCATTTTCAGATTCAACTAACATAAATAAACTTTTTACAGGCATCATCCGATTCCTGTTTTGAAATATTCAGAGGTATTGACAACTAATTTATGAGAAAACTGATTTCAGTAGTTATGGGCAAAGTGGGAATATCCGTCTGCTCGTTATTATTACTGAGGGTTTATTCTCAAAGCTTAACCCTTACAGAGATTGGATTAATTACTCTTTTACAAAATATTGATACTTTTTTTGGATTTGTATATGCCAGTTCTTATGGCAATTACCTTGCATTAACAGCTCGTTCAGATCAACGCAATGGCATACTCCTGCAAAAAATGTATGAGTATGCATTATTAACTTTAGTATTTACACTTTTTTGCATACCCATAATTCTATGCTATATCAATTTTATGAGTGTAGGGTTATCTATTGGTTTACAACTGTTGTTTGCCTGTTTTCTTTTTTTTTTCCATGTACCCGCAATTATACCCTCGCAAATGACTGTATTAAATTTTGTGGAGGCTTCCATCTTTTTGCAGGTTGCTAAGGCAATATTTGGCTTGCTTTCGTTTGTTCTTATTTTTCATTTTATAGGCGGTGTGGCTGGTTGGATAATTGGTGCATTTGTAGGTGCTGTCATTCCTGCTTTAATGAATCTTTTCATTTGCAGAAAATACCTGGGCCCTTTCCGTATAAAGTATGCAAGTTTGTCCCATGTTATTTCAAAAAAGTTAATTAAGGAATTTCTTCTTCCTTTTGCAGTCCTACAAGCAATTATCTGGCTGTTCTTTAATGCTTATCGTATAGCTGCTCCAAATTTTTTTGACCTAAGATTTGTAGGTATGCTTGGCTTGGCGTTTGGGTTTGCTAATCAATTCTGTTTTGCATTTGAGTCGGTGCTCACTCAGTTATTTCAGTCGGATTTCTATCGTCTGATCGATGAACCTAATCAGGAGTTAAAACTAAAACGCTTCGGTGCTTTTCTAAAAGTTTCCTACCCCATCTACATTTCCTTCTTTTTTTTAGGGTTTATTCCTTATGCATTAATATTTCAGTTTATCGTTAAGACGGATGTGCAGATTAGTTTTACAATTCTGGTATTTGCATGGGTATTTAATTGCATCCGAATCAATCTGAATTTACTTGGAATGATTACTCATGTACTAGCTAACCCACGGTTCCTGTTTCGATACATTTTTTTAGGAACAGGCCTTTTGACATTCTGCTTTGTTATATGGTTTGTAACCAAATTTTCTGACGATAAAACTACTTTCCTTACACTAATTAATGTTATTGCATGTATTGTGCTCTTTATAGTAAGTGTGAAAATAGCGTTGCGCACCATGTGGAAGGAATTGATTTATATAAGTGTTTTTATTAGTGTCGTTTTTATAGTGGCCGGTTTCTTTATTTCCTCATTTGAAAAACTTATTACAGGTTCTAGTTTTTTCACCTATGCGATGATCATTTCTACACTTTCATCTGTAATGTTAGGTTGGCAGGTGTTGGCCTTGCCAAAGAAACTAAATGTTATCAAGGTCGTATGAAACTGATTATACATTTTAAAGGCGGTTTGGGTAACCAGTTGATTCAGTATTCATTTGCCCATGCGGTAATGAAGGAGGGGGATCAATTGATAAACGATACTTCTCATTATTCACTTTACAAAAAGAGGATTTTCTTCTTAAAAGCATTGTCACATTTACAAGTAAATGTTTTTTTAAAGGGATATCTTTTGGTGAATATGTACCTGCGAATTATTGCAAAGAGATTATATAAAAAAGGATGGATTCCAAAACCTGAGCTACTGCTGCGAAATTATATTGATGACGAAACAGCTATGCAAGCACTATCAATCAAACACCGGTTTAAGTATATTTTTATTGATGGATATTTTCAGGAAGTTCCACTATTTCCTGACAAGCGGAAATATAGTTTGGTAAAGCACCTTAATACACTCCTGCCAGCTGAAGACTCATTAGATAATTATCAGTTGATTAAAGCAGTTAAAAATCCGGTAATGCTTCACCTTCGGTGTGGTGACTATTATTCCAATACAACCGTGCAGGAAATCATGGGTGTTTGCAGCTTCGAGTATTATAAAAAAGGTCTACTAACAGTAACCGAGAACCTCAAAGAGTATAGCTTATTTATTTTTTCTGATGATGTTGAGTTTGCAAAGCGGTTTTTTGGTGATTTTTCTAATGCCCGTTTTATAAAGGGAGATATAAAAAACCCGATAAGTGATTTTTTACTGATGCGTCAATTCAGCTATGCGGTTATTCCAAACAGTACATTGAGTTATATGGCCTGTATGTTGTCAACCTTTGATGATAATAAAGTAGTGTTGCCTTCTCCTTGGTTTAATAACAGCCAGCAATTTCTCTTGGGTTCAAAAAAAGGTTGGGTATATGTTGCTAAGTGATGGACAGGATAATCTTGTATCTGTTGTCATGGCTGTATATAATGGCGAAAAATATGTTGCCAAAGCGATTGATTCCGTATTGAATCAAACATACAGCAATTTTGAGCTTCTGGTCATCAATGATGGTTCAACTGATGCTACAGAAAAAGTTATTAATACATACCGCTCCCATGCAAAGGTTCGCATCGTAAGTCGGAAAAATCTTGGATTGGTTGCTACACTTAATGAAGGTATCAGGTTGAGCAACGGCATGTATATTATGCGTATGGATGCAGATGATATATGCATGCCGCACAGGATGGAAACACAAGTCAGGTTTTTAACAGAGCATCAACTGGACCTGGTTGGCAGCTCTATCAAGACGTTTGGCAACTATATCAACCAAGTAAGGAAGTTTCCTGTTGAAGATGCTGCAATCAGATTTTCTCTTTTGTTTGCATCTTGCTTTGCACATCCTACAATCTTAGCAAAAAAGGAAATGCTGCTGCAGAACCCCTACGATTCCGACTTCGATAAAATAGAGGATTATGAAATGTGGACCCGGCTGGCTGCAAAGGGTTATAAATTAGGCAACTGTCCCGATGTGTTGTTGCTGTACCGTGTACATGCAAAACAGATCAGTTCAGCTAACAGAAACCATCAGGACAACAGACGTATTGAAATTGCAAAAAGATACGCTACACATTTTTTTGGCCCCGAGCAGGACAGTACTATTTTAGATGTATTACTTAATAGAAATTACACTACGCTTCATAAAGTACAAATCGTTGAACTAAACCGTTTCTACAATTATCTGCAAACTAATTTTCCTCAATATAAACCGGTGGTGAGTTACCAGTTTTTTTTATGCTTTCTGCATAATTTTTTTAAAAATGGAGAGAAGATTATCTATTTAAAGAATGAAGGGTTTATCAAACGAAACCTGATCAGAATATGTAACCACAACAGAATAACAAAAAAAGTTCCGGCTGATATGTACCGGTTACTATGCTAAAGAATAGTAATATGCTTTGTGATTTTCAAATATTCAGGCATGTTAGGAACCTAATAAAAAATTCAACAATCAAAATATTTATACAATCATAATAAATAATGAAGCGGAACAAGACATTTAGAAGGCTAAATAAAATGTCCAATTTTTTTGGATTGGATGCGTATCGGTTGTTTCTGAATATGAAGGGCTTGCCTAAGTATTACCGGGATTATAGAATAATAAAAAAGCAAAAGCAAAATAGTAGCTCATTTAAATTTGGAAGCGCCTTTCCGGTTTTGCACGATTGGGCTGATGAAGCAGGGGTTGCATCAGGGCACTATTATCATCAGGACCTTTTTGTTGCGCAAAAAATTTGTAAGGCTAACCCACACCGGCACATAGACATTGGCTCCCGGGTTGATGGCTTTGTAGCCCATGTTGCTGCATTCAGGCCCATTGAGATTATTGACTTTCGGGATCTTAAAAGTAAATCGCAAAATATTAGTTTTACCCAAGCCGATTTAATGAATCTGCCTGACCATTTGATAGACTCCTGCGACTCTATTTCTTCTCTTCATGCTATCGAACATTTTGGGCTGGGCCGGTATGGTGATCCCATAGATTATTTAGGGCATGAAAAGGCTTTGAGTAACATTCAAAGGATTGTAAAGAAAGGCGGTTGTTTTTATTTTTCAGTTCCCATTGGTGAACAAAGAATAGAATTTAATGCTCACCGGGTATTCTCTGTACGATACCTGCTGGAAATTTTACAAAAGGACTTCACGGTGAAAAGCTTTTCGTTTGTTGACGATGCCGGTGATTTTTATCCCGAACAGCAGTTGGACGATCAATCAATTAATAAAAATTACGGCTGCCATTACGGATGCGGCATATTTGAGTTGATTCGTAAGTAAGTCGCATTTTATGAAAGCAATCTTTTTATTTCTGCTTTTTGTATTTCTGGGGGTTGCGTTTAATCTGTCACCTGTTCAAAAGAGTGTGCTGCCTTATATTGGCAATGTAGATGCAAGTATTTATATAGAAATGTCGCACAACATAGAGAACAGTTATATAAATGACCTTGACTTTTTTGGGTTTGTCTTAGGAGGGTTAAACTGGTTCTCGCTACCCTATTTGTTGTACCTTATTAATATTGAAGAAGCCTATTGGCGTATGGCAATTATTAATGCTTTAGTGTTAGTAATGATCATACATCAATTGTGGATTTTAGGTAAATCATTAAGGGTTTCACCGGCACTTTACACGTTTGCCTGTTTGGTTTGCATGCCTCATTTATGGTGTTGGTTATTTATACCCAGCAAGGAAAACTTTACAGTTTTAGGCTTTCTTATTTTATTTAACTGGTTTAGAGGAGAAAACAGGAGTAAGTTTTTTTTATTGATTGCACTTGTATGCGGAATATTAAAATCACAGATTCTTGTAAGCGCAGTGATTAAAAAGCTTCTTTATTTTTTCGGCAAGTATTATTTCTTAGCTACTTTGCTGGCTATCAATTTTTTTACAATACTTGTAAATTTTTTTTATCCTGATGCGCTAAGTGTTGAGCTATACTTGAATAATGCTCCGGAAGAAATCAGCTCTGCCCCTATCATTAAAGCAATTGATCAATTAGTGCAGGTGCCGGTTATAGGAATAGTAGGGTTGTTGCTAAGGCTTCTGCTGTATGTAGTTGGAGGCATTTCTGCCATAAAATCTTTTTTTACCAGCTTCGAAGTTTTTTTAATGACACTTCCAAGTTTTATCGTTGGTATATTGAGCCTTTTATTTGCCCGGATCATTCCGAGAATAGATAAAGTTCAATTGCAATATTTTTGGTCGTTACTGGCCGTATTTCTTTTTATTCCATTTATCCAGTTTAGATATTTTTGGTGGACAATTCCATTTCTTCTTTATTTTATTTTCCAACAATCCACTGTACTTGAAAAAAATACTCTTGCATTACCAAATCAGTTAAGTCATTCTTTATGATAAATCCAATTCAATTCAGCTGTGTTTTTAATGTGTATCGGGGAACCGTGCTTGATTATTTTAAAATAGCACTACAATCGCTTATCGACCAAACAGTTCAGCCGGATGAACTTCTTTTTATTGTGGACGGTCCTGTATATCCGGAGCTTGATGCATGCATTAATGCTTTTGTTGCTGATAGCGGTACAATCCCTGCACGGAAAATTACTAACAAGATAAACTTGGGCGGGGGAGCCAGCCGCAATGTAGGGATAAGAAATGCTGCCTATGAGTGGATTGCCATTATGGACTGCGATGATTTTTCAGAACCTACCCGTTTCGAAAAGCAAATCAGTGTCCTGCATCAACATCCAGAGGTCGATTTTGTGTGTACGCTAAGCGATGAATATGATGATGAACTCTCCATCTCAAATTATGTGGCAACAAAAAAATGCCCTGAAAGGTCTCAAGCTATTATCCGCCGCCTCAACTATAATTGTTGTATCACTCACCCTACTATCTTTTTTCATAAAAGGGTTTGGGAAACAGCGGGTGGCTATGCTGAGTATAAATTTATCAACGATGACCATGCCTTCTTTCTGAAAATTGCCAAAGAAGGATTTACATTCCACTGTGTGCAGGAGCCGCTCTTGCGTGTACGTATAGGAATGGAACAAAGAAAAAGAAGAAGGGGTCTTAAACTCTTTTGGGCAGATGTAAAATTTCGGCAGTATTGCTTAAAAAATGATTTAATGGATTTTAAAGGCTTTAGCCTTCTTATCCTCCTATTTATCAGGCGGTTTACTCCTTCATTTATGTTATCCTATGCACATAGGTTATGGAGATCAATCTAATTTATTGCAATGCCCGGGAAAGATAACCGAATTGGCAAAATTTGTCAGGGCTACAGTTAGTATTGTCTTAGAATCATGAAACTTTAATGGAAAGTTCAGCAGTAAGATGTAAAGCTTCTTCCGAATCATGCTTTATAAAAATTGTACAAAGGAATGGTTACTGCTGGTAACGCAAAAACTGGAATTAAGGGATAAGATTTAATTTGAAATTATCGAATACGGTATAATGGGTCAGCTTGCGATTAACAATTTACACATTGGTAAACCCGATGAAAGATAGAAGCACTCTCTCAACTTCGGTTGATCAAATTCATGTGGTGTATAGTTTTGCGATCAAAACTACCGTCTACAACATCTTTATTTTCTCACTTTTGCTGACAGGCACTACTGCTCGCACACAGTCACTCCCCGTCGGCACTCCCCTGCTGGAAGAAAGTTGGAGAAGAGGTCAAATCAAAGGAGAAAAGGATGGAAATATTTCATTTATGCTAAGGCCTCTTCAGGCCCAGACAGTGATGGAATATGATTCCCTCTATCAAACTGAAATTTGGTCAGCTGGGAAACCTTCTAACAGCGGTCTTTTAAAAATAGTACGGCTTCTTCCGCTAACCTTCAAGCAACAATATAATTCCCATCATCCTTATGGCTGGAATGATGGTTCTATGATTCCTGCTAATGGTTACCAAGGCAGTTTATCCTTTGGTGGCTATTCAAAGCTTGGACCTCTCACTATTCAGCTTCAGCCTGAAGTAGTGTATGCGCAAAACAAGGGGTTTGCCAGTTTGGGGGCAAAATTTAGTGATAGCATTTGGAAGAGTTATTACATAAATGTTTTGAATTTGATTGATAGGCCGGAAAGGTTTGGAAACCGCAGTTACGCAAAAATCTTTCCGGGCCAGTCAAGCGTCAGGTTTAGTTTTAAAAAGCTTTCTTTAGGCGTTTCCACCGAAAATCTTTGGTGGGGGCCAGGCATCCGCAATGCTCTTATAATGAGCAACAATGCACCGGGCTTTCCGCATATTACCTTCAACACTGCTGCACCACTGCTTTCACCCATTGGTTCTTTTGAAGGGCAACTACTTAGTGGCTTTTTAAAAAAATCGGGTTACCTGTCTGCCGATACCGGCAGAACAGTTAACGGGGAGCAGCTTTTTATAGCCAAGCCCCATGGCAACAGGTATTTGAATGGAATGGTAATAACCTGGCAACCCAAATGGACAAAAGGGTTATATCTCGGATTTTCCAGGGTGCACTACTTATATCAGTCCGATGTGAAGGCTTCTTTCAATGGCTATTTGCCTGTTATTGGTCATTTGTTTAAAGGCAGTTCTACTGATGCTGATATTGAGGATGCGTTGAAACGAGACCAATTATTCTCCTTATTTTTTCGTCTGCTATTGCCAAAAGAGAAAACGGAGCTATATGCGGAGTTCGGAAGAAATGATCATTCAGGAGATATGCGGGACTTATTGTTGGAGCCGGAACATTCACGAGCCTACGTTATTGGTTTTCGAAAGTTATTTGAATCAACTACAAACACTGACCTTGAATTGATGGCAGAGTTTACCAATTTGCAACGAACGCCAACAGCCCAACTGCGGGGATCGCCCACATGGTATATCCACCACCAGGTTCGCGACGGTTATACTAATCAAGGACAGGTAATTGGTGCCGGCATCGGTCCGGGTGGTGGCAGCCAGACCATTGGTTTAAATCTGATTAAAGGCATTCAGAAAACAGGATTACAGCTAGAAAGAGTGACGCATAACAACGACTTTTATAACGATGCTTTTAGACCAGTAGGAGATTACATGAGGCATTGGGTTGATCTATCTATTCAACTAAGCAAAAACTGGCAACATAAGCGGTTTATTTACGACGCCCGCTTTTCGTGGATAAAATCATTAAACTACCAGTGGCAGCGTGGCACTGATTTACATAATCTGCATTCCAGCTTTTCTGCTTCCTATATCTTTTAAGTGAGTTCTGTTTCCCTGCTATTTCTATTTCACAGTTATCCGGATTTATATAAGCAATACCGTGCATGTATTTTTACTGTTTAAAAGTCATCGTAGTTCCACTTTTTTTCAAAAAATTTTTAAAAATAAATCTATCTGAGAAATAGTTTTAGAACATGACTCTTTGCTAAATCTACTTTTTATATAAACCGTTTTACTCAATTGGGTGGCTTTGTCCACCCAATTTTTTTGCTCTATGCCATAGTAAATTGCCAGTAATTCAGAACCTATCGAAAGAGCTTCTTGTTCTAATTAGTATTCAGGTTAGTAATCTGGCAGGCAATTTTTTTAGCGCTATTAAATGCAAGCAATATGCATTTATAGACGATAAAATTTAAGCTTAAGAAAAATATAATATACGAGGCTTAGTTATGGTTTTTTAAATGTCTACATTGCTATTAAATTTTACGCCTGAAAAATTATCTATTTATGAATACCAAATCACTTTTAAATAAACAGCAGATGCCTTATGCTCAAGTAAATTTTGCTTGTTGCAGGTTTATGTTGAAGTAAGTCTTTCAGAAAAATAAAAATACGGTTCTACTTCCTCGGTTCACTATTTCAACCAGCTACCAGAACAACACCATTATGCTTAGAGAATCTAACTTGCTAATTCAGGCAAAAATTTTTGCGGATTTACTTTTCCTGTTTCTTATTATTCTTATTATAAGATTTCTTTTTGGTGAAGTCTCTGCAATTTTATTTTCAACCTCCACTTTTATTATCTTCTCAATTCATTCAGCGTGCTGGCTTTGTTCAGGCAGGGCGTTCGGTTTATATAGTGACCTGAGAATGAAACCTTTTTCTATTGAGTGGGTAAGTTTTTTAAAGTCATTTTGTATTTATGTTTTATCCACCTCATTTATTTTATTTCAGTTATACAAGCATTTCTCCTTTCATCAAAAACACTTTTTTCTGCATTGTTCCTTAGTGTTTATTCTTTTGCCTGTCCAAAAACTGGTAGTTAGAATTCTTTTTAAAAGGATTAGAAGCAGTGACAAATTATTACGAAAAGTATTGATTGTAGGTGCCGGTCAGGCTGGAATGGATTTTTATCAGAACTATGTTACCAACAAGTATTACGGCTACCAACTTACTGGTTTTCTTGATGAGGAAAAACAGCCGGCGTTGAATGGACATTACCTCGGTAAAACCACGGATTTGGAAAGAGTAATTGCTAAACACGAGTTTGATGACATAGTAGTAGCTATGCCGATGGTAAGTGAAACCCAAATAGAAAATATTATTTCTGTGGGAGAACGGGAAGGAAAAAGGGTAAGAATTATTCCAAATTATCAACGTTTTGGGGATGGGAAGATGAAGGTTGACAGTATGGGCTCGCTATCCATAATTACCCTGCGTTCCTTACCATTAGATGTAGTAGACAACAAAATTTACAAAAGGGTCTTTGATCTGCTTTTCTCTTCCTGTGTTATCATTTTTTTATTTAGTTGGTTGTTTCCAATTATAGCTGTTATTATAAAACTCACATCTAAAGGGCCGGTGCTTTTTAAGCAGCAGCGATGGGGCCTTAATAATAAAGTAATTATATGTTGGAAGTTTCGTTCTATGAAGGCTTGTAGTAAAGACGTGGATGAGCAGGGTAGGTACTTGCAGGCATATAAAAACGACCCCCGCATAACCTCCATCGGGAGGTTCCTTCGAAAATCAAACTTGGATGAAATGCCACAGTTTTTTAATGTGTTCACCGGCTCCATGTCGGTGGTAGGACCACGTCCGCACCCGGTTCCCTTGAATTTAGAATCTAAGGATAGCGTTGAGAAGTATTTGATGCGGCATTGGGTAAAGCCAGGGATTACTGGCTGGGCGCAAGTCAACGGGTACAGAGGTGAAACCAAAGCCCCTTCATTAATGAAGAAGCGGGTGAAATACGATTTATGGTATATAGAAAACTGGACCTTTTGGCTTGATCTGCAGATTATAGCACAAACGCTGGTAAATATTGTAAAAGGTGAGAAGAACGCCTGCTGATTTTTGTTAATTCTATAAAGTGACAATAGAAAGAACCTTTTGGCTTTAAACTAAGGTAAAATGGGCCTTCGCAAAGAATGGACTGCCGAGTGTAAAATGAATTTATTTAACAGGCTATAGTTCGTTTTGCGGCAGCTTTCAGTAGTAAACTGTATTTCTTTCCATATGGTCTTTAATACATTCTGAACTGAAGATCCTGCTTCCCATTTTCCCTTTGTATAATTTACTTCAGCATCTATTATACAATAACCTTTTGCAGAAATAGTGTTGTCGACCTTAGCAGGGCGATTGCCCATGAGGCGTTAGAAAATGCTACCATTGAAACCAGCCTGTTTTTATAAACGAATCCATCAAGCGAGGTAAAAACGGTTTAACAATACAAAGTTTTTCCTGCAGGACCGACCGCATTGAGGAAGTACTAATAAATTAAGCCTGTCCACATTTAATGCATTTTATAAGTGCATTATTAATTTTTCGGGCTCATTTAAAACCGTCATCACATCATCAATATCACCATACAAAAAACCTTCTTTACTACACAACTTTATGTGTTCTATCAAATGATTGTAAAATCCCCCGCTGTTTAAGATAAAAACCTTTTTATCGTGAATAAAAAGCTGGTTCCATGTCAGTATCTCGAACAGTTCGTCCAGCGTGCCAAAGCCGCCCGGCAAAATGATAGCCGCATCGCATAGTTCGTACAGCTTTTTTTTGCGTACATGCATATCATCAACTACAAATAACTCGCTGATATTATCATGCTGCGCTTCCCATCCTTTCAGCACTTGCGGTATCACGCCACGCACAATTCCACCAGCTTCCATCATCGTATCAGCCACTACTCCCATTAAACCGTTTTTGCCACCGCCATAAATCAGTTCTACTTTTTTATCAGCCAAAATCAAGGCTAACTCTTTTGCATGCTGTTCATATAGAACATTCGTTCCTTTTTTGCTGCCGCAAAAAATAGCCAGTTTTTTAATCGTACTCATTACACTATTTTGTGCCGCAAAAGGAAGACAAATTTCTCGATCTTCAAAAAACGCGATTGTTATAGTCTATTATTTCATAAAAAAGTAACGCATGAGTTCCACCGTACTGCTTTCATTTGTTATAGGTTATTTTGCTATTCTTCTGATAGTTGCCTGGTACACTTCCCGTAACTCTAATAACGATTCTTTCTTCATCGGCAATAAAAATTCCAACTGGATGCTGGTGGCTTTCGGCATGATCGGGACTTCGCTCAGCGGCGTTACGTTTGTTTCTGTACCGGGTACAGTGGGCACGGCGGGCTTCTCGTATTTCCAGGTAGTTATCGGTTACCTCATTGGCTATATTGTTATTGCCTTTGTTTTATTGCCCTTGTATTACCGGCTAAACCTTACGTCCATTTATAATTATTTACAGCACCGGTTTGGGATGGTGTCGTATAAAACAGGCGCTTTGTTCTTTATAATTTCAAGAACATTAGGCGCAACCGCACGGTTGTTTTTGGTGATAAATGTTTTACAGATTTTTATTCTAAAAGACCTGGGCATCTCCTTTGGGGTAACTACGTTTATTATTCTTTTAATGATTTTACTATATACGTTTGAAGGCGGAGTAAAAACGATTGTTTATACTGATACGCTGCAAACGACATTCATGCTTTTGGGCTTAGTGATTTGCATCATTTACATCATGGGCAACCTGAACCACTCGGTCGGTTCAACACTACAGGAATTAGGACAAAATAATCTCACCAAAATTTTCAATACCGATGTAAACTCTCCTGGTTTCTTTTTAAAAAGCATCCTGGGAGGAATGTTTATTACCATTGGCATGACAGGTCTTGACCAGGAGATGATGCAGAAGAATATTAGTGTAAAACGGCTGGGCGATTCGCAAAAAAATATGATGACGTTTAGTATTATCATGGTGCTGGTAAATTTTTTGTTTTTGCTGCTGGGTGGCGTTTTATATCTCTATGGCAAGGCCAATAATATCGTTGTTCCAGGCGATGATTTGTTTCCAACCATTGCTTTGAAAGGCATTATGCCTGCGGCTATTTCTATCATTTTTATCATAGGGCTTATTTCCGCATTGTTCCCCAGCGCTGATGGTGCTTTAACTGCACTCACTTCTTCTTTTTGCATTGATATATTGGGATTAAAACGTAAAGAAAATTTAACCGAAAGGCAAAATAAGCGGACAAGACTTACGGTACACTTTACATTTGCCGTTGTCTTTTTCTTAATGGTGATGGCCTTTAAAGTGATGGACAGTAAATCAATCATTGATATTATTTTAAAGGTTGCCGGCTTTACTTATGGTCCATTATTAGGCTTATTTGCTTTTGGCATACTTACCAAGCGAACCATCAATGACCGTGCGGCCCTGTATGTTTGTTTGCTTGCTCCCCTAATTATTTTAGGTATTGATTTCATCAATAACATTGAGTGGTGGCAACGGCAATTAAAGCTGGAAGGGCCATGGGTAGAAAGCGTCCGGTCACTTTCTGTGTCCTTGTTTGGAACGTTTAAGATTGGGACTGAGCTGTTAATTTATAATGGTATTGTTACGTTTTTAGGGTTATGGCTTATATCAAAACGGCAGTTATTATCTAGTGGTAAAACGGTTAGCCATACTTCGCAAGGAATGAATTAGGGCTGTTATTTTTGCTGAATAGCGTACAAGAGTGTACTTCGGGGCCTCAGTATAAACTGTGCTGGTAAAGCTAAATAGTAACACAGTCCGCTAAGTACAAAAGGGTTTTAAATAAGGTGATAAATAACTACATCACAAATGGAGATTGTTAACACACAGGCACAGGGCTACGCAGAAAAATATACCTCGCCTGAGGATAGCCTGCTTCACGAAATAGCCCATTATACTTATGCGCAACATGCCCATTCACATATGCTAAGCGGTCACCTGCAGGGAAAGTTTTTAGAGATGGTGAGTTGCATGATAAAGCCACAAAGGATTTTAGAGATTGGAACCTTTACCGGCTACAGCGCTTTGTGCCTGGCAAAAGGTCTCCAGTCAGGTGGTATTTTGCATACACTTGAGCTGAGAGAAGATGATGCGGCAAGGGCGCAATCTTATTTTGACCGAAGTTTTTTTAAGGAACAAATAATTTTACATATCGGTAATGCGTTAGAAACTATCGGCCAACTGGATGAACAGTGGGATTTGGTTTTTATTGATGCCGATAAAGAGAATTACATAAATTATTTTAACCTTGTTTTTCCTTTCGTAAAAGCAAACGGGTTTATTTTAGCGGATAATGTGCTCTTTCACGGTGAGGTTTTAAAGGCGGAGATCAAGGGGAAGAACGCAAAAGCCATACAGGCTTTTAATGACTTTATCCTTAAAAGAACCGATGTGGAGAAGCTGATGGTCCCGGTACGCGACGGCTTGTACCTGTTGCAAAAATTGCACTGATCGATTAACCCAACGAATGAATCCAATGAAACAAGTAAAGTTTGTCCTCCTTTTTGTAACCGCCTTTGCCAGCCAAAGTCTTTTTGCACAATCGCGTGCCACCATTGAAGCCTACATTTTAAAATACAGGGACATAGCAATTGAAGAAATGCAGCGTACCGGTGTGCCTGCCTCTATTACATTGGCGCAAGGCGTACACGAAACCGGGGCTGGAACAAGCAACCTGGTTTTAAAATCAAACAACCATTTTGGCATTAAATGCAAAACAGAGTGGGAAGGAGAAAAGGTTTATCATGATGATGATGCAAGAGGCGAGTGCTTCCGTAAATACAACGATCCTACAATTTCTTATAGAGATCATTCCGATTTTTTAAGAACCCGTTCTTATTATTCATCTCTTTTCAACCTTGATCCTACCGATTATGAAGCATGGGCTTTTGGCTTAAAGAAAGCCGGCTATGCTACCAATCCAAAATATCCGCAGATATTAATTAAGCTTATCCGGGATTATAATTTACAGGACTATACCCTGGTTGCTTTAGGCCGGAAACAAAAAGAAGTGGCCTCACCGGATTGGGCAAAGAATGCAGAAGTTTTTACTGAACCAGAAGTAGCATTCGCTGTGTCAAAAACGGTTTATCCCCAAGGCATATTTAAAATAAATGATACCAAAGTTATTTTTATTGCAAAAGGAACATCTTATTTAAAGGTTGCTGAAGAAGCTGATATTTCTTTATCACGCCTGCTTGATTTTAATGATATGAAAGATGGCGACGTGGCACCTACTGATGGATTATTATTCTTACAACGCAAACGCAAGACCGGCGTTAACGAAACACATGTAGTATCATCCGGCGAAACACTATACGATATTGCACAGGCGGAAGGAATACGGCTGGAAAGTTTATTGCAGTATAATTTTTTAATGCCTGGTGTACAGGTTGAAGCAGGAGAAAAATTGTACTTAACAGAAACTGCCCCCGCTATGCCTAAGCTGGCACCGCAAAAGCCTGCCTTTACAAAAGCCGTATATAAAACACCTGAAACTGCAATGGTGGCCAATACAGAGGAAGATTATTTGCTTCACGTAGTGCAACCAAAAGAAACGGTGTACAGCATTGCAAAAAAATACGAAGCAGGTATAGAGGATGTAAAAAAATGGAACGAGCTATCAACAAATGATTTAAAGATTGGCCAACAGGTACGCATAAAACAAACCCGATAATGACGACCATTAAGCTGCACGATAAGACCTTCGATACCTATTTATCTGCAGAAATTATACAGGAAAAAGTCATTGAGATGGCCGCCTCGCTCAACAATGATTACAAGGGAAAGCGGCCCCTGTTTATTGCTATCTTAAACGGGTCGTTCATGTTTGCAGCAGACTTATTTAAGCACTTGACGATTGATGCTGAAATTTGTTTTATCAAATTAGCATCTTATCGCGGTATGAAAAGTACAGGCCATGTAATTACCGCCATTGGTCTCGATCATGATCTGTTCGGCCGCGATGTGGTGATTGTAGAAGACATTGTTGATACCGGTAAAACCCTGCACAATTTTTTACCGCAACTTCATCATCAACAACCAGCCTCTTTCAAAATTGTAACGCTTCTTCATAAAGCAGAGGCAACTGTATTTCCGCTACCGATTGATTATGTTGGCTTTATTATACCCGACAAATTTGTAGTTGGCTACGGCCTGGACTACGATGGCCTTGGGCGCAACCTGAAGGAAATTTACCAGTTGTCGGCCAACGCTTGATTGCTCCTCCCTATTGTTTTGTACCTTTTAACGGTAATGATTGTTTTGAAGCGAATTGTCTATATCATTTTTCCGCTTCTTTTTCCTTTGCTTGCTGCCACTCAATTTTATAATAAAGGCCATGTAAAGGACGAAGTTGGCCAGCCTTTGCAAAATGTAACCATGCTTTTGCATAGCAGTGGTTATTTGTATAAGTCGGGAAGCGATGGCAGTTTTGGTATAACAACTCCTGCCAGAATTGATACACTCACTATTTTCCGGGAAGGCTATCAAAAAGAAAAGCGCATTATCAACGCGGATAAGTTCAACGAAATTGTTTTAAAAAAAGCGGTTGTTACAAAAAGTACAACACACAATAAGCTGGCTTCGCTCACCCAAAATTTAAAGCGTGAAGAGCAACAGCTTTGGTTTAACGGCGATGAAACCTACGCAAGCATCGTGGAAAATAATTTTATTAATGCAGGCGCCTATCCAACAACTGGTTTAAGTTTAAATGTTGACCGGGCTTCGTACAGTAACATACGCCGTTTTCTTACCATGAATTCTTTGGTGCCCCCCGATGCTGTGCGCATAGAAGAAATGCTTAACTACTTCAACCTTGCTTATACCGAGCCTTCCGAAGGCAAGCCGTTTGAAATAACTACTACACTAACGGCGTGTCCCTGGAATAAGAACAACCAATTATTGTTTGCTCAAATAGCTTCAAAAAAGTTATCTCTTGATAATATTCCTCAAAGCCATCTTGTTTTTTTAATAGATGTTTCGGGCTCCATGGATATGCCCAACCGGCTACCGCTTTTAAAAAGTGGTTTTAAAGCGTTAGTCAATAACCTGCGTCCAACCGATTCGGTTTCCATTGTTGTATATGGCGGTACAGTGGGCATTGCGCTTGAGCCGGCAAGTGGTGGCGAAAAAGAAAAGATATTTAAGGTAATTGACTCTCTTCAGCCTGGCGGTTCTACTCCCGGCGAATCGGGAATCAAACTCGCTTACAGCTTAGCAAAAGCGCATTTTATTAAGGGAGGAAATAACCGTGTAATTCTCGCTACCGATGGGGATTTCAACGTTGGTTTAAAAAAGGAAGAAGAACTTGAGGAGTTGATTATCGCCCAACGTAATGCTGGTGTTTATCTCACCTGCCTTGGTATTGGAATGGGCAATTATAAAGACTCAAAAATTCAAACGCTGGCGCAAAGGGGTAATGGCAATTTTGCTTATATAGACAGCTACAAGGAAGTGGAAAAAGTATTGCTAAAGGAATTTATGCAAACGCTCTACACAGTTGCTGATGATGCTTTTTTATCTGTGCAATTTAATCCTGAGTATGTAAAAGAATACCGCCTGATTGGCTTCGATAATAAGGTAGGCGCCTTGCGTGATACGGCGGCAAACATTGAAGGCGGCGAAATTGGGTCTGCTTACACATCCGTCGTAGCGTTTGAAATCGTGCCGGTTGAAGGACATCAAAAGCAGGTGACCGATCCTGTGCATTTTCTTTTACGTTATAAGAATACAGGCAGCAATACGGCCTGTGAAATGAACGAGCAGCCGCAATTATTTTTTACGCCGTTTAACCAGTTATCTAATCCTCACAAATTTGCCTCGGCTGTAATTATGTTTGGTTCCCTGCTTCGTAGTTCGAAATTTGTAAAAAGTATTTCCTGGAGCGATGTGGTTGATATAGCCAAACCCGCCGCTGATATGAAAAATTTCTCCCAGAAAGAATTCCTGGATTTAGTGGATCTGGCTAAGAAGCTATATGGCAAAAAGCGAAAGAAAGATGAGTAGCCAATAACTTTCTATCATAAAAAATTCTTTTCAAATATTAGATTATAAACTAATTTAAATTAGTTTTATAGTTATCCTCTCTACCTCATGTAAGCGGCTTGCTTAGAACAGCTGAACCATACGCATTTACCTCTTTATTTTTCGGAACACTAAAACCAAAATACATGCAATCCAAACATTTTGTAAAGGCTGCGCTTTTTACGGTATTTATCGTTGCGGCCTTTTTTACCGGGTGGGAAATTTATTTACGAAGCAAGGGAGTGAAAGTGGCTTATGACGACGGTAAAGAATTATGGGCGGATAAAAGAGCAAGGGTTTACCAGCCTGCAAATGAAGCAACAGTTTTTATTGGCTCATCAAGAATCAAGTATGACCTTGATGTGGCTACATGGCGAAATCTTACCGGGGAAGATCCTGTTCAGTTGGCTTGTGAAGGAGCATCGCCTTTGCCGGTTTTAGATGATCTCGCCGCTGATGAAAATTTCAAGGGTAAATTAGTAATTGATGTTACCGAAGCTTTGTTTTTTTCTACTCCTAGAAGCAATAGAAATGATGTACCCTCATTTATTGCGTATAGTAAAAAGCAGACGCCTTCTGAAAAAGCAAGCTTTGCCATTAATCGCAGATTAGAAGCAGGATTTGTTTTTTTAGATAAAGATAATTTTTCGCTCAATGCTTTTTTTGATAAACTCCAGGTGAAAGACAGGCCCGGGGTTTTTGGAATGCCGTTATTTCCAATGGAATTTGGCCGCGTTAATTTTGACCGCCAAAACCAGATGGCTGATAAATTTTTGACCGATACAAACCTGCGAAACAGGGTCACCGGTATTTGGCAGCTTTTAAGAAGCATTAATAAAACACCACCGGCCAGTGGACCTCTGTTGGATTCTTTTTTTACCGTAGTAAAGGCAAGGGTTGATAAAATACGAAGCAGGGGAGGGCAGGTACTATTTGTGCGAACGCCATCCAGCGGCCCGTTTTGGATGGGTGAGCAAAAAGCATTTCCAAAAGAAAAATACTGGAATCCTTTACTAAGTCTTACCAATGCCCCTGGTATTCATTTTACCGATTATCCGCCTATCGCTCATTTTGTTTGCCCGGAATGGTCACACCTCTCTCCGAAAGACGCAGCCATTTTCACCACACACTTTATTTCTTTGCTTGAAGAAAAAGGCTGGAAGTTCCCGCGCAGAAACACGACTGCTTTATCTCTAAACCTACAGCCATGATCTTTAACTCATACACCTTCATAGCCTTCTTTATAATTGTACTTATCCTTCATCATTTGAATTTTTCATGGAAAGCAAAAAAGAGAAACCTGCTGTTAGCTTCCTATGTTTTTTATGCAGCCTGGAACCCGCCATTTATATTACTGCTGTGGCTTTCTACCGTGGTTGATTTTTTTGTAGGTAAGGCATTATTTCACCAGGATAATAAGCGTAAAAGAAAGCTGTTATTGGTGGTAAGCCTTATTGGTAATTTAGGCATGCTTTGCTTTTTTAAATACGGTGGTTTTCTACTTGAAAATTTTGTTGTCCTTGTCAATTCCATTGGTATAGATTATCAGCCTGCAAAGCCTAATATCATTTTACCCGCAGGTATTTCGTTTTACACCTTCACCACTTTATGTTACACCATTGACATGTACCGGAAAGAAAGTAAACCGGTGGAATCGCTACTGGATTTTTCCTTATTCGTTACTTTCTTTCCGCACCTTGTTGCAGGGCCTATCGTTCGTCCCCACCAATTAGTACCCCAATTTGCCGAGCCAAAGCAAGCTACCCGTGATAGCTTAACGCAAGGTTTATTTCTTATTTCAATGGGGCTTTTTATGAAGGTGGTTTTAGCCGATGTAATGCTCGCCGGCTCTGCCGATGCTGTATTTAACAGCAGCGCAAAACTTTTACAATTAGATGCATGGATGGGCGTACTGGCTTTTTCCGGGCAAATCTTTTTCGACTTCGCAGGCTATTCCGTTTGTGCAGTAGGTGCCGCTATGTGCCTCGGTTTTTGGTTGCCGCAAAATTTTAAATACCCGTATGCGGCTATTGGCTT
>JAQBNG010000102.1 GCA_028288675.1 Flavisolibacter sp.
GGCTTAAATATTATAGACATTTCTGCCGCGTGAGGGATAGAAGCGGAAATCCTTTTTGTATCCGCACCGGTACAAAAAGATTGCAGTGGATAGCCCGGTGCCGCCCCGGCACACGCCCTTCTTCGACAACTCTTCGACAAACTCAGAGTGACAAAAATGACAACCAACACACTAATGCCGCGCACAAAAAAACCCGGCTTTCACCGGGGTTTCTTTATCAAATCTTCTTCACCTTCTTAATCTCCTCCAACATCTCTTTCACTGCTCTTTCCAACTGTGCGTCGTGGCCATTTAATACCGATTTAAAATCGTTGGGCACTTTAATGTCCGGTTCCAGTTGTAAATTTTCTGTTGGCCTTCCTTCTTTACCAATGGTTGCCACCATGGGAATACCAAACACCAGCGTTGGGTCAATTTGCGTTTCCCACCAAACTGCAGTACCAGTACCTGGCACCGGCATACCAATGGTTTTTCCAATGCCTAGACTCTTATACGCATACGGAAAAATATAGGCATCGGAATAGTTGCTCTCACTCATTAACACGGTGGAGGGAGCCGTCCATTTATTAAATGGTTCAGAAGAATTGATCACCGCTCCCTGTGGTGCCATCGCCAAATATTTCTTACCGCTTAAGAAAGTAACCAGGTCATCGTGCAGCCAGCCGCCACCATTAAATCGCGTATCAACAATCAGTGCTTCCTTGCCTGCCGATTTACCTAACACATCTTCGTAAACAGTGCGGTAGCTTCCATCGTTCATGCCCTGCACATGCACATAGCCAACCTTGCCGCCCGATGCTTCTTCTACTTTTTTACGGTTGTTATTCACCCAGCGCTGGTACAATAAACCCTGCTCTTCGCCCTGAGAGATTGGCTTGGTTGATTCATCCCAACGGGCCTTTGTTTCAGGGTCGTATAAGCTTAATAAAATGTTCTTTCCTGTTTTACGGTTTACCATGCGGGACCAGTCCATGTCAGCACTAATTGCTTCACCGTCTATCTTTTCGATCACTACGCCTTTCTTAATTTTTGTCTTAGCATTGGTGAAGGGACCGCCTTCCAGCACTTCCATTACTTTAAGTCCGGCGCCATCATACATTTCATCGTACAACATTCCTAACGATGCAGTGTTATCACCGGTTTGCGGACCACCAACTGCCTGCGGCGAATAGCGACCGCCGGTGTGTGATGCATTGAGCTCACCAAGGAATTCGCTCAACAGTTCCTGGTAGTCGTAGTTGTTATTAATGTGAGGCAAAAATTTGCTGTATGCTGCATGATACATGGCCCAGTCAATACCATGAATTTTTGGATCGTAGAATTTTTTTGCTACCTGCCTGAATGCATGATCGAAAATGTATTCACGTTCTTTATCGGCTCTCAACACCATTTCGCCATTCACCACAACAGGCGATATCTTGCCGCTTTCCGCATCCACTTTCACTACTTTGCCATCGCTTACTACAAACAAACTTTTGCCGTCTTTACTTACATCCATACCACCCGGACCACCATCCATTTTTGCAATAAGCTTTGTTTCTTTTGTACGCGGATTAGTAACCCACAGATCATAGCCTTTTTCCATGCGGGCAATGAAGTATAGTTTTTCGCCATCGCTGCTTAGCATGTAATCAGAAATATTTCCGGAGTTGATAGTAAGGCGCAGCTTGCGGTTATCGAGGCCGGCAAATGTTGGCGCCCATCCTTTTTTAGGCGGAGCAATTTTATTGGTAGTATCTTTTTTCGCTTCTTCTTTATCCTTGTCTTCTTTTTCTTTTACCAGGCTAAATTCATCTTTGGTTAATTTGAATTTATCATACGCTTCCTGGTCAAAAAACATGGCATACACATCTACTTCTCTTGCACCCTGATTAGCGAGTGGCTTTTTGCCATCGCGGTCAGTAGTCCATAATAAAGCCTTGCCACCGAAAGCATATTTTGGTGCGCCGTCAAAGAAGCCACTATTGGTAAGGTTCATTCTTTCGCCCGAACCATCAGCTTTCATGATCGCTACTTCCGATGTGGGCCAGCGGCCTTCGGCAGAATTAAAAGTGATCCACTTACCATCGGGGCTCCAGGTATAATATTGGTCACCATCAGCATAAGAAAAGTTGACGCCTTTCGGTACAATGGTCCTGCTTTTTTTACCGGCAATGTTGAGCACCTTCAACACATTTCTTTCTTCCAGGTAAGCTAACTCTTTGCCATCAGGAGAAAGTTCGGGCTGAAATTCATCTGCCTCCGTTGCTAATACAGGTTCTTCTTTTACAATGGTAGATGTATAGAAATAAGGCTCTTCTTTTCGTTCAATTGATGCCTTGTAAATATCCCAACTGCTGCCACGTTCAGTAGAGTAGTAAATCGTTCTTCCATCGGCACTAAACTTTACATTTCTTTCTTGTTGCGGCGTATTGGTAATTCGTTTGGTAAGGCCGCCTTCTACCGATGTTACAAATACTTCGCCCCGTACTACAAAAGCAATTTCCTTTCCATTGGGAGAAAGCGCTGTTTGTGTAACTCCCGCATTAATAGGAAGAATTTTTTCATCGCGGCCACGTGTATCGTTATTAATAACTACTGAAATTTTTTGTGGCATGCCGCCTTCTTTCATTGTGTAGATATCGCCATCATACGTAAACGAAAGGGTGCCATCGGCTGCTCTTGTTAAATGGCGAACAGGATGATTTTTCAGTTTAGAAACCTGCGTTACAATAGCGCTGCCACCAACAACAGCTTTGTAAATATTTTGCGAGCCGCCATCTTTTTCACTTAAGTAATAGAAGGTGTTATCATCAGTACCCCAAACCGGTTCACGGTCTTCACCATCAAAGGCAGATACCTGTATGTACTCATCTTTTTTTATGTCGTACATCCAGATGTCTCTTGTAACAGATGATGTATGATGCTTGCGTGCCGCATCTTCGTAGCCTTTACGATCCTGAAAAATGAGCTTATCCCCTTTTGCATTAAAGCGGGCATATTCGGCACCAGCGGAATTAAACATTACAGAACGTCCACCGGCAACAGGAACTTTATACAGCTTTTGAAATAATGCCCGTTGCGGAAAACGTGCCGAGGTGTAAACGTCATTGCGGTTCGTACCAAATAAAACAGTTTTGCCGTCAGGCGTAAAATCGTAAGGGAAATCATTTGCTGAATGGAACGTTAAGCGCTTCGATTCTCCGCCGGTAGATGGCATGACAAACACATCGAAGTTGCCAAACCTGTCAGAAGCAAACGCCAGCGATTTTCCATCCTTGCTCCACACCGGCATCTGGTCGTGTGCTTCATGGATAGTGAGCGGAATAGCTTCCCCACCGGTGCTGGCAACTTTATAAATGTCGCCTTTGTAACCAAACACAATTGTTTTTCCATCAGGCGAAATGGACGGATAGCGCAGCCATTTTGCTTCGTTTTGTGCAAAGCTTGCAAGGCCTGTAAAAAGACCTGCGAACAGCAGCCAGTTTTTCTTCATATAGATTGATTTAGTTTTGAAAGAAATAAAAAAGTTGGTTATTAATTTGTTGACTATCATCCTTCTCACCCTCAGTTTGTCGGAAAGTTGTCGAGGGTGGCGTGTCCCTCGCAAAGCCTCGGGCCGGGCTATCCGCTGCAATCTTTTTGCCCACACCCAATGCTTCGACAGGCTCAGCCTGACAGCGCACCAAAAAAGGGTTTCGGCTGCTATCCCTCACGCAGGCAGCCGTTAACAGTCAATCAATTAATCTATCAGCCTAAAGTTATCGTATGAGCAATATGCAAAACAAAAATTTTGAAGAACGGTTAAAAGAAAATGCACGTGAATTTGCACCGGTGGTTCCGTTTGAGCCAACAGATAAATTGTTGCTGATGGATTTTACCGAAAAGAACAGTGAACTGACGGATGAGATATTGAACGATACGAACAAGTTTATTAAGTATATCAATAAAAAATTATCCGATGCAGCTGCGAAATATGGGGTTGGAGGCTACAACGAGCACAGAACTATTTATAGCAGAAGTAAAGTATTTGATACGCCAGACGGCAGGGAGCCTCGGCGATTACATTTAGGTGTGGATATCTGGGGCCCTCCCTACACCAAAGTGATGACACCACTTAACGGCATCGTTCACAGCTTTGCTTTCAACAATGCGTTTGGAGATTATGGTACTACCATCATCTTAACACACAACCTTGATGGCGAAAGTTTTCATACACTTTATGGGCATCTGAGTTTGAACTCTATTAAAAATATACAGGAAGGTGATGCTGTGAAGAAAGGTGATGTAATTGCTGAATTCGGAATCCCGTTTGAAAACGGGCAGTGGCCACCACACCTGCATTTTCAAATCATAAAAGACATGCAGGGAATGAAGGGTGATTATCCGGGAGTATGTGCTTTTTCAGAGAGAGAAAAGTATTTGGCAAATTGCCCCAATGCGGATTTGATATTCGGCATGATGCAATTGGCAAAATGAGATATTCCCTATTTGCCCAGTTATGGAATATCCTGTCAACTTCTATTGAATCCCTGCTTTTTAGTTTGCATTATACATACCTGCAAATTGCTTTGCAAAATCTTCCAGTTTTACTTTACCCAAGCTTTGAGGACGATGCTGCCAATAATCTTCCTGCATAGAACCGTTACGGATAGCACTCCCCATCTCAGCATAATTTTTTGCCACTTCTTCGGGTAAACCAACACCTTTTAAAGCGCCAAATGTATCGGCATCGCTAAATTCAACCCAGGGTAATTCCGGTTTGCCCACAGCCGCTCCTAATACTTTGGCGACATCGCCGGTGGTTCTTTCATCGCTTGCGATATAACGGAAAGAGTGCCCTGTAAAAGCTAAATTCAGCAGTTCCTCTGCTGCTGCTTCGGCAATATCCGTTGGATCAGCCAAGACCATTTTTGAATCGGCGGGGCCATAGTTAGCGCCAATAATATTCATGCCTTTTATCATTTGCAGGTTGCCATAAAAATTATTGAAAAAATAACCTGGACGTAAATGCTTAATCGCTACATCACTTAAATCATTCAATGCCTGCTCTGCACGAAACAAACCACTTACCGGACCGCAACCGTCTTCCAAATGTGCGCCAATGCTGCTAAGATTAACCACATATTTCACACCGGTAGCTTTAATAGCCTCTGCATAATTCTTTCCTATTTGTCCGATGTAAGCTTTCCAATCCGCTGCACCCATAGTAGGTGGTACCATTGTATAAACTGCATCGGCACCGGTAAAGGCTTGCGTTAAGAAGACTACATCCTCTATCGAGCCAATAGCTGCTTTCGCTCCATTACCGGTTAAAGATTTTAAGTTTTCCGCATTGCGGCCTATAACAGTTACATCGTGTCCTCCCGCTATTAATTTTTCGGCTAATGGCTTCGAAATGTTGCCGGCGCCGCCGGTAATTACATACTTCATGTTTTGTTGATTTTTAGGTTTGTTTGTATATACAAATATTTAGACAAAAAACTTTACCCTTCTAATTTATCCGCCACCTTCGTTAAGCTTTGCACCAGCTTTACGCTTTCTTCCTTACCTAATGCGCCGGAATATTGTTCATAAAAATGCTTCATGCAATCCATAATTTTAGGCTGAAGTTCCTTTGCTCTTGGCGTTGGATACACGTTGGTGATACGGCCTTCAGTGGTACGTACAACTAATTTTTTTTCTTCTAGTTTTTGAATCAAACGGGTAATGGTACTAGGTTTCAATTGTAAATGTTCGCCTAAATGAGTGGGTTGAACTCCCGGTTCTTCCAGCACGGTAATTAGCAGGTAGGCATGACTTGGCGAGAGGCCCACCGGGTTCCAGCTTTCTATAGCCAGCTTCTCTACTTTGCGTGCTAAAGCCGCTGTGGTAAAATAAAGGCACTGACAAAATTTTGAATCCCCGGTTTTCATTTCCGGAACAAAGATATAAACCTGTAACTTGTATATACAACTAAATTATTCAGCAGTTTGTTAACAGCTGTTCCGGCAATCTTTGGTTATATTTACGGCATGTCCAATCCGAATTTAATAACGGCAGCAGAAGGCCTTTCGCCAGTAGAAAAAGAATTTGAAAACGGTATTCGTCCAAGCCAGATAGAAGAGTTTTCCGGACAGCCGCAGATCATCGAAAACATCCGCATATTCATCAAGGCCGCTAAAATTCGCGGCGAAGCATTAGATCATGTTTTATTTCATGGCCCTCCCGGATTAGGTAAAACAACCTTGTCGAGAATTGTTGCAAATGAATTAGGTGTAGCAATAAAAGAGACATCAGGGCCAGTGATAGAAAAGCCCGGTGACCTTGCAGGTCTGCTTACTGGATTGCAACCGAATGATGTTTTATTTATAGATGAAATCCATCGTTTGAGTAACGTAGTAGAAGAATACTTATACTCCGCTATGGAAGATTATAAGATTGACATTATGATTGACAGCGGGCCTAATGCCCGGAGCATTCAAATCAATCTTAACCCATTTACATTAATTGGCGCTACTACAAGAAGCGGCTTATTAACGGCGCCATTGCTTTCCCGATTTGCCATTAAATCAAGATTAGAATATTACGATGCGGAAACGTTGAAGAAAATCATTCTTCGATCAGCACATATTTTAAATGCAGAAATTTCTACAGAGGCCGCTGGTGAAATTTCCCGAAGAAGCCGTGGTACACCACGTATTGCCAATGGCTTGTTGCGAAGAGTGAGAGACTTTGCTCAGGTATTAAATGATAGTATCATCGACATAGGTATTACCCAACATGCACTCAGAGCTTTGAATGTAGATGAACATGGATTGGATGAAATGGATAACCGCATCTTACTAGCCATTATAGAAAAGTTCAAAGGAGGTCCTGTGGGCATAACAACTATTGCCACCGCCGTAGGTGAAGAATCCGGAACGATAGAAGAAGTGTATGAACCTTTTTTAATCCAGGAAGGATTTTTAATGCGTACGCCAAGAGGCAGAGAAGTAACACATAAAGCGTATGAACATTTAGGGAAGCAGCCACCGTTGCATGGGGCCACTGGAACACTGTTCAACTTGTAATATTTGCCTTTTTTCATTACATTTGAACGCTTCTTTTAATATCCTTTGTTTAACGACCAATTTTTTAATTAATTTAATTAATATTAAACATTGTATGAAAAAGAAGGCCTGTTTTCTCTTTTATAGTTGTCTGTTTACAACTATCGTTTTTGCACAAACACATTCTTACTTTTTTAATGGCACTTTTAATGAGGCATCAACTGGTCCCGCCTTATCTGAGACCTTATCCTGTAGTGCCTTGACGGGTAGCTTCACCTCTCAAACTATTAACACATCTAACGGAACTTGTGGCGTAACCCAACCTGTATTTGCTTTTAACGAAGGTGGTGGTATTTCATATCCCAATAACAATTTCATTAATGGAAGTTATACTATTGATATATTTTTTAAGTTCAATAATATAACAACGAGTACTGGCTATCAAAGAATTATTGATTTTAAGAACAGCACTTCCGATGTAGGTCTATATATTCTAAATGCCTGCCTTAATTTTTATCCAAATGCCAATGTAGGCACTTGCCCTTATTTTACTTCAAATACATTTTACCTGATTACTTTAGTTAGAGACGGGGTTTCTAAAAATATTACGATCTATGTAAACGGGACAGCATTTAGTACCTATAATGATGCAGCCGATGATTATGTCCCTACTACAACTACTACCCCTATTATTTTTTTCAGGGACGACAATGCAGCCAGTTGTGAAGATGCAGCCGGCAGTATCAAGTATTTGTCGCTTAAACCCGTAACCTCTACTGCCAGCGAGGTTGCTTCTACCTTTGGAAATATTTGCTCTATTGCATTACCATTACAGATAACAGATTTTTCTGCTAAAAAAGAAAATGGATCGGTTCAGGTAAAGTGGGCAACAATTGATGAAACCCGGATTAGCGCTTATGTAATTGAGCGGAGTAACGATACAAGAAGTTTTGTTAATTTGGATAATACAGCCGCAAAAGGGCAGTTGCAGAATAATTATTCATTTACTGACCCGGCGCCACAAAATATTAATTACTACAGGTTAAAGATTATTTATTTAGATGGATCATTTAAATATTCTTCTGTAGTTAAGATAGCTCTATCAGGCAGTAAAGGTTTAGAAGTATTTCCAAATCCTGCATACAGTACAATTATAGTAAGCGGAATTCAAGACCGCACTACAATTAGATTATTTTCAGGAGACGGTAAGATGGTTCTTGAAAAGAAAAGTAATGGTCAATCTATGACCATGGATATTAAAAAATTATCAGCAGGTTTATATTTCGTTGAATATTTTGATGGCCACAAAGTGGTTCAGCAAAGATTGATTAAAAAATAAAAATAACTGAGGGCGGGGATAAACAAGCTTTTACAACTCTTTCTCCATTACATAATGCGGAATGGTGACTTCCATAAATTCCTCGCCCCTTTTTTTATAACCAAGTTTTTCATAAAATCCAACAGCATTCTTTCTGGCATGCATCGTAATTTTATTATAGCCTCTGTCCCTGGCAAGGGTCTCGGCAAATTGCATCAGGGCACGGCCAATTCCCTTACCCTGTACATCATTTACTACAGCCATTTGTCGCAGGCGCACGGTTTCTTCGTCCTCCTGCACTAGCATGCAACATCCCAACATGCGGTCATCTTCATAAGCTCCCATGTGTATATTGGCTTTCTCTTTCTGTAACTCTTCGTCAGAAAAATGAAGTCCGAGTGGCTTGCGTAAAACCTCTTCCCGTAGTTTTAATACCTTGTCATAGTCATCGCTTCCCCAATCAATAATTTTTAATGCCATTGCGCTTCGTTGATTTTGTACAATTTACAAATATCGGGACACCCAGCCAATTAGAACCTAGCCTGCTATTATTTAATAAGAAAAACGAGGCCTCATCAACTGTTTATACACACCGAGTGTTTTTATACAAAAACCTATATTTTTGCACCACTATAACTAAATTTTTATAACATGTCAGACATTGCAGCAAGAGTAAAAAAGATCATCGTAGATAAATTAGGCGTGGATGAGGCCGAGGTAACGACAGAGGCTTCTTTTACTAACGATCTGGGCGCCGACTCTTTAGATACGGTAGAACTTATTATGGAATTTGAAAAAGAATTCAATATCTCTATCCCCGACGAACAAGCTGAAACCATCACCACTGTAGGCCAGGCGGTTTCTTACCTTGAAGAACACGCCAAGTAACAACGTCCTAAGAACTTAATATCATTACCGCCTTCCTGTTTTACAGAAGGCGGTTTTATCTTACAGAAGAAAGCAAATTGAAATGCAGGTAACAGTTTGCGTTGGTAATAGAGCGATAACCACTCACTGCAAACCGATAACTTTGAAATGACCTATTTGACTATTATATGAACGCAGGAAAAACCATACAATTAAAACGCGTCGTAGTAACCGGGATGGGAGCCCTAACTCCCCTTGGCAACAGTATTCCCGAATACTGGAATAACTTACGCAATGGCGTTAGCGGCTGCGATTTTATAACTGCCTTCGATGCCTCAAAGTTTAAAACCCGGTTTGCCTGCGAGATAAAAAACTTTGACGCGGTTGCCTACTTAGACCGCAAAGAAGCCCGCAAGCTGGACCGCTTTTCACAAACGGCCATTGTTACTTCCGACCAGGCTGTAAGCGATGCCGGCATTGATAAAGACAATGTAAATGTTGACCGGGTGGGAGTTGTATTTGCTTCCGGCATTGGCGGACTGATTACTTTCCAGGAAGAAGTAACGGCTTTTGCCAAGGGTGATGGCACTCCTCGTTTCAATCCTTTCTTTATTCCAAAAATGATATTGGATATTGCCGCCGGACATATCTCTATGCGGCATGGCTTCCGGGGACCCAATTTTGCTGTTGTAAGCGCCTGTGCTTCATCAACCAATGCCATGATGGAATCCTTTAACCTGATTCGCATGGGCAAGGCAGATATAATTGTAACGGGCGGTTCGGAAAGCGTGGTAAGCGAAGCCGGTGTAGGTGGATTTAACGCCATGAAGGCACTGAGCGAACGTAACGATGATCCAAAAACGGCCAGTCGCCCTTATGATAAAGACCGCGATGGTTTTGTAATGGGCGAAGGTTGCGGCGTACTGATTTTTGAAGAACTGGACCATGCTATTAAGCGGGGTGCAAAAATTTATTGCGAAATTGCCGGTGCCGGTTCTACGGGTGATGCGCACCATATTACAGCGCCGCACCCTGAAGGGTTGGGTGCAAAAAATGTAATGATAGAAGCCCTGGCCGATGCCGAAATGCAGCCGGCCGATATAGATTACATCAACACGCATGGAACATCAACGCCTTTAGGTGATGTAGCTGAGGTAAAAGCAATTGTCTCAGTATTTGGCGAACATGCTTACGACTTAAATATCTCTTCTACCAAAAGCATGACCGGCCATTGCCTCGGCGCTGCGGGTGTAATAGAAGGCATTGCCTGTATTATGGCCGTGCAAAATGATATTGTGCCACCAACTATTAACCACTTTACTGATGATCCGGAATTGGATCCGCGGTTGAATTTTACATTTGGTGCTTACCAAAAGCGGGTAGTGAATGCCGCCCTAAGCAACACTTTTGGTTTTGGGGGACATAACGCCTGTATGATTTTCAAGAAGTATGAAGCCTGATTGCCACGAAATCTATTTTGAATTTTGAATTATTAATTTTTAATTTCATCCGTGGCATTTTGGAATTCGCTTTATAGAAAAGATATAGATCCATCCTTTAAAAAACAGCTTAAAGGCTTGCTGGGATATACTCCCGCAAATTTGCCGCTATATAAAACCGCCCTCACACACCGCTCCATAAAAGATACTATTGACGAGAACAACGAGCGCCTGGAATATTTAGGCGATGCCATCTTAAGCGCCCTTGTTGCCGATTATTTATTCAAACGCTACCCCTATAAAGAAGAAGGTTTTTTAACCGAAATGCGCAGTAAAATGGTGAACCGCCAGCAGTTGAATGATATTGCGTTGAAGATGGGACTGAAAAAGCTAACTGCTTTTAATAAATCAGATGCATCGCTGAAAAGCAGCCAGATATTTGGCAATACGCTGGAGGCGTTGGTAGGTGCTATTTACTTAGATATTGGTTATAAGAAAACGGCAAAGTGGGTAGCTCAACGCATTGTAATGCCACACATGTTTGTTGATGACCTGGAGATATTAGAGATCAACCATAAAAACAAATTATACGGCTGGGCCAATAAGAACGGCAAGAACCTGGAGTTTGAAACGCTTGACGAACGCATGGAAAATGGCCGCCGCTTATTTACTATTGGCGCTACTATCAATGGAAAAGTAATTGCCCAGGCAAAAGCTTTTAATAAGAAAGACGCCTCCCAGATTGCTGCGCAGTTGGCAGTGGAGAAGTTAGGAATTGTGAATTCGGATTCAGTGGGGAATGAGTGAGTAGTGAATAGGCAATTGTGAATAGCGAAACCCGCCAATTTTAATTCTGCACTATTTAATATCAAAACCAATGACTCCTGAACTTTTTGAAAAAGTAGATCACTACATCAGCGGTTTATTCGCTGTGGAAGATGAAGCTTTGACCAATACTATTTCTTCCTTAAATGAAGAAGGTATTCCGCAGATCAGCGTATCGGCCAACCAGGGAAAATTTTTACAGGTGCTTGTCACGCTATGCAATGCTAAAAGAATTTTAGAGCTAGGAACCCTCGGCGGATACAGCACCATCTGGATGGCAAGGGCATTACCGCAAGATGGTAAGCTGCTTACGGTAGAATTGGAACCCCGCCATGCAGCAGTAGCCAAAAAGAATTTAGATTTCGCCGGTGTTGGCAATAAGGTTCAAATTGTAACGGGTAAAGCCACCGAAATTCTGGAGGAGTTGATTGCAGGTAAAGAAGATCCTTTTGACTTAATTTTTATTGATGCTGATAAGCCTCCTTACGCTGAATACTTTGAGCTGGCTTTACAACTTTCAAGAAAAGGCACGTTGATCATTTGCGATAATGTGATACGGGAAGGAAAGGTGCTGGATGAAACCTGTAAAGATGAAAGTTCACAAGGTGCACACCGGTTTAATAAGATGCTAAGCAGGAATGATAAGGTGACGGCGATTATATTGCCCACTGTTGGTGTAAAGGAGTTTGATGGGATTGCAATATCAGTGGTGAAATGACTTCTCTTCGCTATTAAAAATTATGGAAAATGAATGAGTGTGTATTATATCTAACCTTATGCGTACACGACGACTATTTGTTGCGATTTTCTCTTTAATTTTTATCATTTCTTCCTGCCATACTGATTGCGAATGTGGCGAGTTCACTACTTCACCAGTACTCATAGGCTTTTCATCACAGGAAACGGACACGATTATTGTAAGGCGTCATCTAAAAAGAAACAACTTTTCTAGTGTCATTGACAGCTTTAAACTATATAACACGAACGGGTTTTATTTGCGCAGAAATGATTCCTTACGCTTTTCAAGCACATTGAATGGAAATGGATTTGCAGGAAGAGATGATTATAGTATTCATTTCCCTTCTTCAGGACTTATAAAAAGATTAGAGTTAAATGTGGACTTCAGGAATGGTTCCTGCGGACGCTGTTCAAATTCGCTAAAGGACTATACCGTGAATGGGATCAATTACAAACCGTCTTTTATTTTCAACGACACTTCTGATTTTACGAGAAACGTACAAGTTTACATTCACAAATAACATCCCCAGCTAATTAATCCGAAGATTTCAATGCAAAAAGAAAGTCACAATTCCCACTAATATCAACACCGCTCCACTAATCCGTTTTTCATTGTGCTCTATAAAATGAGCCGGCAATAAGTTCACGCCTTTGGAACCTAAATTCACTAACAGCCATATACCTAAAATAGAAACTACCGCATACACGGCTGCCATTGAAAACACAGCGCCCATTCCAAAAGCACCGGCTGATAAAAACAAACTTTCTACTTCAAGGCAAGGCGAAAGAAACATCATGCCTATAAAAATCATCACCCACTTTCTTTTGGAACGCTTGTAGGCAGTTACATCCTGTTGCCCGCTATGATGATGGTGCGGAAGGTTTACCGTAAAATAAATCAAGCCAAAAACTATCAGTAAAATTGAGGAAGCGATTATGATGGTACGGCCGTATTCTTCCTGTAGTTCTTTACCAATCTTTCCTAATATTAAACCAAGAATAACAGTTCCCGTAACATGTGCTGCCGCCGCCAATAGCGTAACAGAAGTAAGCTCTTTTCGTTTCCAGCCTTCGGCCCTTGCAACTGCTACCAATGGCAACCAGTGATTAGGAATGAGTGCATGTACAGCGGCAAGAAAAATGGTTCCGGCAAGAAGACTGAGCATGGTGAGTGGTGAATGGTCAATAGTGAATAAGTGACCTAAGTTTAATCAGTTTTTATTATAGCAAGCTAAGATACTAACGATGGGTAGAATGATAATGAATTGAATCTAAGACTCACCACTGACCATTCACAACTCACCGCAACAACAATTCACAAGGCTTCAGCCCGGTATGTTTTTTAAACGCCGTAGAAAAATGAGAGATGGATGAATAGCCTAACAGCATAGAAACTTCTGTTACCGATAAGCCCTTTTCGTACAGCAAATATTTGGCGTGTTCCATACGCTGGCTTTGGTAAAAATCAAAAATGGTGGTACCGAACATTTCTTTAAACCCTTTTTTCAGGTAGCATTCATTCATGGCTACTTTACGGCTTAGTTGTTTTATAGTAATAGGCTCACCGATATGTTTGAGTAAAACTTCTCTTGCCAGCATTACTTTTTCGCGGTCGGCTTCATTACTTAAAAACTTGCAGTTAATAACGTCCAACTCTTTGTCATCCATGCAATCTAAACTATACAGCAGCAGCATTTGGGTTTGCGCATTTACAAAAATGTTTTCAAGGCTGTCGCTGTAGTTATGATTAAGCAACCCTTCCATAACATTGCGTGTACGCTGGCACAGCGGAACCGTTCGTGTGAACGAAGCCGTATGTTTAAAGGAAAGGATTTTTTCACTTAAGGCATTATTTTCAATCCGCCATTTTACAAATTGTTCCAAATGGGTTGATGTAAACCGGAACGAAATAAAATCAACACTTTCAATTTTATCATTACAAAGTGCCGAAAGATGGGCCTTGCATTGGTTACAGTCATTCTGATATTTGCGGCAGTACATGTTCCCAACCAAACAAAAACGCAGCTCCAAATAATTTTTTGGTGAGTCAGCTACCTCATAATGGTAACGCATTTGTCCTATTTCATCGCCCATCCAATCTTCAGGCTTGGCAAAACGCTTAACAGCATATTGTACAGAGCCGGGAATATGATGGCTCGCTTCAAATAGAACATCCGTGGTAAATGATGTCCACTGCGGTAAAAATTCGGTGGTAGGGCCAGTTTGCATGTAGCTGCAAAAATAAGCCGGGGAAGGCTGCAGAACAAAGGGCTTCTTCATAGCACTGTCATTTAACACAAGGAAGCAGGAGACAGGATGATGAACAATTATGAATTGATAGTAAAAGACCCCAATGCCCTTGTACTGCCTTAAAGATTCGTGTCTTGCTTTATAAACGGCTCACTCCTCGCTCCTGAATTCTGTCTCCTGACTCCTGTCTCCTGAAACGAATTGTTTCATACTTTCGCCCAATGCAGTTGAACAATTCTGACAGGCAGCAAACTATTGCTTCCGGGGTTTCCATTAGTGGTGTCGGCATTCATTCCGGCCAAACCGTGGACATTAATCTAAAGCCTGCCGAACCTAATACCGGTATTGTATTTAAGCGGGTTGATTTGCCAAATATGCCATCGGTGAAGGCTGATGTGGACAATGTGGTGGATACAACACGCAGCACTACTATTGAAGCCAACGGCGCCAGAGTAGGAACAATTGAACACCTGATGGCGGCACTGGTAGGTAATGGCATTGACAATGTAATAGTAGAAATCAATGCCGCCGAAGTACCTATCCTTGATGGCAGCGCAGAACCTTTTATTGAAATCCTTCAGCAAGCTGGTGTGAAAGACCAGGATGCCGCAAAAATCTATTATAAACTTCAGCACAATATCACTTTCACCGACGAAGAAAAAAAGGTAGAGATGGTAGCCATGCCATACGATTCTTACCGCATTAATACGTTGATAGATTTTAATTCGCCTGTGTTGGGCACTCAACATGCGGCCCTTAAAAAACTTTCCGACTTTAATAGCGAAGTTGCCCCATGCAGAACTTTTTGCTTTTTTCATGAACTGGAATATCTTATTGATAACAACCTGATCAAGGGCGGAGATATTAACAATGCGATTGTTGTTGTAGATAAGCCTGTTACGGATGCGCAGGTACAGCGTATTGCCAAAGCATTTAAAAAAGAAAACGTAAAGGTGGCCGAAGGCGGTATTCTCAATAACCTTGAACTGCGTTTTCCAAACGAGCCGGCAAGGCATAAACTCCTTGATGTAGTTGGAGATTTAGCATTAGTTGGCTTTCCCTTTAAAGCGCATATTATCGCTAACCGCCCCGGGCATTCAAGTAATATAGAGTTTGCCCGCAAGATCAAAGAGCATATTAAAAAGAACAAGCACAGACTTCAAATACCGGCTTACGACCCTACCGTGCCGCCAATATATGATGTTCATGCCATTGAGAAAAAGTTGCCGCACCGCTATCCTTTTTTATTGATAGATAAAGTAATTGAGCTAACGGACAAACATGTAGTAGCTATTAAAAACGTCACGTATAATGAGCCTTATTTCCAGGGGCACTTTCCAGGCAATTGTGTAATGCCAGGCGTGTTACAGGTAGAGGCCTTAGCGCAAACCGGTGGCATACTTACGATACCTGATGACCCCGATAACGATTACGATACTTATTTTTTAAAGATCGATCATTGCAAGTTTAAACAGAAAGTCGTACCAGGCGATACCCTCATTTTAAAGATGGAATTGATCAACCCCGTGCGTCGTGGTATTTGTGAAATGAAAGGGACTATTTTTGTCGGCGACAAGATAGCAGCAGAAGCAGAAATGGTTGCACAAATAGTAAAGAAACCCAAAGTAAGAGTATGATTTCCCCGCTCGCATCCATCCATCCTTCTGCGCAATTAGGCACTAATGTTACGGTTGAACCCTTCGCTGTTATACAAGACAATGTAACCATTGGCGACAATACACATATCATGTCTGGTGCAGTCATCATGCCTTTTAGCCGCATTGGTGCTCACTGCCGCATTTTTCCCGGTGCTGTTATTGGCGCTATACCACAAGACCTAAAATTTATTGGCGAAGAAACAACTGCGGAAATAGGCGATCACACAACTATAAGGGAATGCGTAACTATTAACCGCGGTACAAAAGATAAATTGAAAACAGTAGTTGGCAGCCATTGCCTGCTGATGGCATACACACATGTGGCACATGATTGTATTATTGGCAACCATGTAATATTAGCCAATGGCGTGCAATTGGCAGGTCATGTTGATATTGGCGAGTACGCCATCATTGGCGGGTTAGCCGGGGCACACCAGTTTACCCGTATCGGTGCTCATACTTATGTGGCTGGCCATACGGTTATCCGTAAAGATGTACCGCCTTATGTAAAAGCGGCCCGTGAACCTATGAGCTACCTGGGGCTTAATATTGTTGGCCTGCAAAGGAGAGCCTTCCCGCAGGAAAAAATTGATACCATCTCGCAAATTTATCATACACTGTTCGTAGGTAACCATAGCGTTTCTACAGCTATAGAAAGAATCAAGGATAAAATTCCCGACAGTGAAACCAAGAAGGAGATCCTCCAATTTATACTTAGCTCCAAGACTGGCATCATCAAGCGCTACTCAAAAAATAGCGTAGATGAAGATTAGTCTTTCCAAAGCCGGCAAACGTTTTAACCGGGAATGGATCTTCAGAAATGCTACAATAGATTTTCATACATCAAATGCGTATGCTGTCACCGGTCCAAATGGCTCCGGTAAATCAACCCTGCTGCAAGCAATTGGCGGTATGTTGCAATTAAGTGAAGGTGGAATTCAATATGCAATTGGCAATGTGCAATTAGCAATGGAAGATGCTTATAAACACATTTCTTTTTGTGCCCCTTATTTAGAAGTAATTGAAGAAATGACCTTGGTTGAATTTTTAGAATTTCATAACCAGTTTAAGAAATTCCTGGTTGGTTTCAACCCAAAAAAAATTATAACTGAAATAGGTTTAGAAAGTGCAGCCAACAAACAGATCCGCAATTACTCATCGGGCATGAAGCAACGGGTAAAGTTGGCGCAGGCTATTTTTTCCGATGCAGTTATTATTTTGCTGGATGAACCTTGCAGCAATTTAGATGTAAAAGGAATTGAACTTTATCACTCTCTCATCCAAAGCTATTGTAAGGACCGGCTGGTGATTGTTTGTTCTAATGATCCGGTTGAATACAGCTTTTGCCAAAACGTTTTATCCATGGCTGAATTTAAATCGCCATACGAAAAAGGAAGATAAGATGCCTAAGTGATTCTCGCCATTCACAACCTCATTCAGCTTTAGTGCATCGCTTCTGAAAGATCTACCTTTTTCGCTTTACTATTTTTTACCATTAAAACAAAGGGGATACAAATAAGGAACATACCTCCAAGTGCCAGGAATGCATCCATGTAGGAAAGAACAGAAGCCTGTTTCATTACCATATAATCCATTGATTTATACGCGGCGTTCAACGCTACATCAGGTGTCATACCCTTTGCCATAAAAGCCTGCTTCATCATCTGAACCCGTTGCTGTACATCCAGATCATTTACATTCAATTGAGAAACAAGATCACTTCGGTGCACTTCATTTTTCATAGCCATATAAGTAGTGATAAGCGCTATACCAAACGAACCACCTAACTGGCGCATCATGCCTGTAAAAGCTGCGCCCTGCCCAATTTGTTGCCCTTTTAAAGTGGACAATGCCAATGTAGTAATTGGGATAAATAACATACCCATTCCCATACCACGAAGAATCAACATCCAGAAGAAGTCATCCTTTCCTGTATCTGGCGAAATAATTTTATACCCCCAAAAACTATAAAGAAAAAACAGCAGCATACCTGCCGCAACGAGGTATTGTTGCTTCACCCCTTTTTGCAAAGCCATTCCTATTAGCGGCATCATAAAAGCGGTGGTCAAAGCTGCCGGAATCATAAGCGCACCGGATTGCTGCGCCGTCCATCCCAGGGTTGCCTGGGTGTATAAAGGGATGATAAAAGTGGAGCCGTAAAGGCCAAATCCCATAATAAATGAAAGTATAGTACCCACCCTAAGGTTGCCGTTTTTTAGTACCCTCAATTCAACAATAGGGTTTCTGAAAGTGAGTTCCCTCCAGATAAAAAAGAACAAGCCAAAAACAGCAGCTACAGTCAGGAGCATGATCGTACCACTGCTGAACCAGTCATCATCATGACCTTTTTCCAGTACATATTGTAAAGAGCCTACAGCTAATGCCAATAAACCAATACCGATCCAGTCGATATCTCTTGTTTTACTCTTTTCAGCATACTTAGGACTGCGCACAAATTGCAGCGTTAATAACGTGGCAATAACTCCAATTGGAATATTAATATAAAAGATATAAGGCCATGAAAATGTATCAACAATATAACCACCCAATGGCGGTCCTAACGTAGGACCAATAATTACTCCCAGGCCGTAAATAGCCTGCGCCATTCCCCGTTTTTCAGGAGGATAGCTTTCTGTAATAATTGTTTGCGATGTAACCAGCAAAGCACCACCGCCAATGCCCTGTAAAAAACGAAAGGCCACTAACTCCCAAATGTTGCCGGCATTGCCACATAAAAAAGAGCAAAGAGTAAACAACATGATAGAAGCCGCAAAATAATTCCGGCGGCCAAACTGTTGCGAAAGCCAACTGGTCATGGGAACGATGATAACATTACCGATTGCATACGCAGTGATAACCCAACCTACTTCTGTCATGGTAGCACCAAGGTTACCACGCATATCATTCAAAGCCACGTTGACAATTGTTGTATCAACGATCTCCAGTAAAGCACAGATGATAGCGGTGACAGTGATGATCACCCGGCGGCTGCCATATTCAACTAAAGACGCTTGTTGTTGCATATCTGAATTCACACCTCATCCCTAAAGCGAAGTATGTAACACTTCAATAAGAAATGAGAGTTTTATTTTGAATCATTTAATTTTTATGTTACCAGCGTTTATGCTACTATAAGCAATAGTGGCGACGCTCCATTCAGGAGTATAACTTCTATCATCTTTTTTTTGAACCACGGAGGCACAAGGACACAAAGGAACACGGAGGGTTTCTCTCTGTGCAACTCCGTGTTCTCCGTGTCTCTGTGGTTTTTATAAGCTGCATATAATTACAGAACGTACAAGAGTGCGACGCAACGAACGCTTAACAGGATTACCGTCCGTTTGGTACATAAAAAGCTATATTATAAAGAACTAAATGAAATAGAAATGTTTCTGCCACCTAAGTCTCCCCTTTAGGGGGACACGGGGATTAATCTAAATGCACATCCACTACCGCATTCATACCGGCTCTTAATTGCTTAATTGCAGGATCATTAGGATTTTTAAATTCAATTTTTACCGGTAGGCGCTGTACCACTTTTACAAAGTTGCCACTGGCATTATCGGGAGGTAGCAAGGCAAAGCTTGAACCGGTTGCCGGCGAAAACGAAGTAAGTTTTGCTTCAAATTCATGATCAGGAAATGCATCTATATGAATGCTTACATTCTGGCCGATTTTCATTTTATTAAACTGTGTTTCTTTAAAGTTGCCAACTACCCAAACATCATCATTTAATACAATGCTGAAAAGCGGTTGTCCCGCCTGGACAAACTGCCCTGGCTGTACAGCTACTTTCGAAATCAGGCCATCGGCAGGGGCTGTGATCACAGCATAAGAAAGATTAAGTTTTGCGTCTTCAACATCTACCTGGCGCTGCTTAATTACAGAACTTGCTATGCCTATTTGTGAAGAAGTAGCAGTGCTTTGAGAAGATACTGCATTCGTTTGTTGCGATGCCTGTGCCCGCTGTTCCTGCAATACCCTCAACTGGCTTTCTGCAGTTTGCCTGGCAGCCAATGCCTGCTCGTATTGCTGTTGTGTGATTGAATGGTCTTTTATAAGGTTAGCATAACGTTCATAGTCCTGGGTGGTACGCCATACATTTACTTTCGCTGTTTCTATTTGTGCATTAATGGTAGCGACAGATGCTCTTGATGTGGCAATGTTGGCTGAAGCCGCATTGGTTGTCGATCTTGCTGCACCCAAATTACTTTGCGCTGTTTCTAAAGCAGCTTCTGCCTGGTCGAGTTTTATTTTAAAATCCCGGTTGTCCAGCACAAGTAATGTATCGCCTTTTTTTACGCGTTGATTATCCTTCACACGAACGTCAGACACATAGCCGGGAACACGTGGAATAACAGGGCTGATGTTAGCTTCTACATGTGCATTATCCGTTTCTTCGTGATGTTGCGCATGCGTGTATTTGCTAATCCCAAACCAGGCACCAAATGCCACCAATAAAATCAGGACAATAAGAAAGCCTTTGCTTTTTTTCGCCGGTTCTTTAATTTGTTCTGTTGTTGTTTCTGTTTCTATAACTTTTGCTTCCATAACTTCTTTATAATTAGTTGATTTATTTAGTTGCTGTTGCCTGGGTTAATATACCTGCCGATTGCAATAGTTTATTATACGCTACCAATGCATCGGATTTAGCAAATGCATAGTTTAAACGAGCTTGTAACTGGGCCACATCCGCATCAAGCAATTCGGTTGTTGTAGCCAAACTATTTTGGTACTTATTATTTATGATGCGGTAGTTTTCTGTGGCTTGCGCAATAGCCGTTTCATACACTTCAATTCTTTTGCGGCTCGCTAAATAATTTTGATATGCCTGGTTAACCTGTAAGCGAATGGCATCTGCCAGTAATTCTTCATTAGCAGCTACCTGTTTTTCTCTTGCTTCTGCCTGCTTTACTCTTGCATTATTTTTCCATAGGGATGAGAAGCTATACTGTACGCCGAGGCCAAGGTTCACTGCATTGGTTACAGATAACACCTGCGGAATATTAGCGGCTACATAACCGCCGGTAACGGCAAGGCCCGGATACTTTTCTCCCTTCGTAGCTTTTACTGCCGTGGCAGCAGCTTTTTTACGGTACTCAAGTGCTGAAAGATCTTTGCGGCTTTGCAAGCCTGACTGAACATATTCTTCAACGCTTTTAAGAGTAACCGCTGTTTGCAAACTGGTTGAATCAATAAACAATTCAGTTGTCTCCGGCAAACCTAACATGAGGTCCATATTGATATTAGCCAGCTTCCAATTGTTTTGTGCATCCAATAAAGAAAGTTCTGTATTGGAAACCTGTAACTGGGATTTCAATAATTCGTTACGCGGCAGTATACCATTTTTTTCAAGGCTTGAAAACTGTGCAACTCTTCCTCTTGCTGATAGCAGGTTCTCGTTTACCAGGTCAACAGCCGCTTTGGATTTGTAGAGATTATTATAAGCATCAATTGTATTTAAAACAAGCCCTTCTTTATCATTATCCGCATCAAGTTTTGCAGCTTGTTCCAAATATTTTGCCGATTCAATTCCATATTTTATTCTAAACCCTGAGAAAATGGGCATGGAAACATTTACAATGCCGTACATGGCCTGGGAGGGTTTCGGACTTTCGGTTGCTGTTCCCCCGGTTGTGCTATTACTTTTTGTTTTTAAGTCAATGTTAGGTTTATTCAGCCGGAGATAAGAACCACTAACGGCTGCTTCAGGTAGCTTGCGTTCCACCGCTTCTTTTAAAGCAGCTGTTGCCTCTTCAATTTTTGCAGTGCTGCTTTTTAATTGTTTGCTGTTTTTAACACTGAGTTCAATAGCTTCTGTCAAGGTCAGTGTCTTTTTTTCCTGGGCGAAAGAGGTACTGCCTATTACAATATTAAAAATCAGTACTGCCCATCTTCCAATTCTTCTATGCTTCATAACTCAATATTGCTTTAACCAAAGTTTTTAAATAGGCACTTAGTTTCTTCTTGATAAGCTTTTCAAATTCCTCACCGGAAAGGGACTGAAGATTATTTGCTTCGCGATAGTAATGTTGCGTTGTAAGTAACTGGCTGGTTGTGCCCACCAGCGTCATCATTAAAAAAGGAATGTCAATGCCTTTTTTGAAATCACCCTTCTTTTGTCCTTCCTGTATAATTTGTTTAAACAAGGTTTGATTGGTTTGTTTCAACTGTGCTATTTGTTCAGCTATAGGGCCGGCATTATTCATCATCTGCTCTCTTATCATTACCTTATGAAAACTCTGCTTCTGAAATATCCGGTCAATATATTCGTCAATTAATTTTTCAACCTTTTGATTAGAAGTCATATCGCTATTAAGCAGTATGCTTTGTAGCTGCAGCTTAAGATGTTGTCCGCGATGTTGAAACATAGCCTCCATCAACTTTTCCTTAGAACCAAAATAATAAGAGATCATGGCAAGGTTGACGCCAGCAGATTCAGCAATATCTCTCACAGAAGTACCGGCAAATCCATGGTCGGCAAAAAGCTTTTCTGCTGCCTCTATTATTTGAATTTGCTTGTCATTATATTCCATATCAACCTTTATTGCGGGTGCAAACTTAAACAAATGTTTGATTTAATCAAACGTTTGTTTAAGTTTTTATAATAGCAATAACTTTTTGGAATAGTGTATTCTTAAGTAATTAGGGAAAGTGTAACGCTAAATTATATACAGAATAATCAAGCTTATAATTCACGAATTCAATGAGGAGGTTAAAGAACAGGCCGGTACGCTTCAGATTTATGCTCTATTGAAAAAGTCCAGCCTGATACCAACAGTATTGCTTATCGTTTTATATATCCTTGCAAAGCCTTTACATAGGTTTCAAAAGCATCAACACCTTTTACGGTAACCTTACAGGTGGTTTGCGGGTAATTATCTTTAAACTGCTTTTGCACTTCTATATATTCAGCATCTTTCAGCTTTTGAATTTGCACACTCAGGTTACCAGCGGTGGCGCCGGTTTTTTCTTTCAAAAAAGTAAACTCTGCTTCTTTCACGCTTATTAACAATGACATGACAGCCAGGCGTAATTGAGAATGTAGTATGGGATCAAGCTCGTTAAACATTGCCTTTCCTCTCCTTCAAATAAGTCCTCCGCAAAATTAGTCCGGGGAGAAACCATGCAAAAAAAGCAGAGATAATAAATAAGATCAGATCAGTCTGCCGGCTCGTATAAAAACTGGTAATGGCGCATGCCCAGCAAACAATACCTCCGACAATCATAGGCGTAAAGCGATACATGTAGCCAGTTGCAAAAGTGGGCATGCCATATAGAATTAAGAACAGGGACGCAGCACCTTCTACTTTTATTACATTAGTATAGTAGGAGGCTAAAAAAATTGCAACGCCAAAACTTATCCAAATGCCACCCATAGCATCGTGGGTATGCGATTTAAATTTTTGCGTTTTGCCTTCCCGAATTGAAATAATAATTTGTGGAACAACAGCGAGAAATGTAAGCAGCCATACCTGGTTAAGCCAGTTAATTTTCCAGTAGATATTACCGATTGAAACGGCACTGCAAAACATAATAATGCCACCCCACAACAAAGCGCTGGTACCACTTTCGTGGTAACTGTTCTTTGCCTTGTAAATCATTTCCTCAATCAGCTCTAGACTTTGGTTGTGCGATAGCGGTTTATCATCGTGTTCCATAACGTTACTTTTTTTGTGCACTAATTAAGTAGCCCGGAATAATGTATGAAGTAAGAATAGCCGCGGCAGCAAAAAGAAGCTGGTAATCAAAATCAAAAAACACGGCGGTACAGGCCAGTATCCAGTTGATAACACCACCTACTACCAACGGCTTAAACTGTAAAATTTTTCCTGATATAAAAGTGCCCAGGCCATATAATAAAATAAAAAAAGGGTAGCAATAAAGCCATCCTGTTTTATCAACCTGCATAAAGGTGATGATGAAGCTGAGCACAAAAAAAGAAATGCCCATGCCTGTCCATAAATAACCCATTGCCTCACCAATGTAAGTGCGCACCCGCCGCTTACTACCTGTTTTTATTGTATAGCGCACACTCACTACCACGCCCACTAATGTAATAAGCCAAATAGCATAATGATGCTTATAATGAAACACCACTTTTAAAAGAAACTGCCCGACGATGCCGGTAAATGACAGCCACCCCCATAGTAAAAAATAAATTCTATTGTAAGAAATGTTAGCTTTTGTTTTATCAATCATCACCTGGATAAGCTGCAGGCTTTGTTGGGGAGATAACTCTTCTTGCATGATGGGGAAATTGACTTGGCCTTTGATAAATCGTAAATAGAAAGAACATCCATACAACCGGTAACAGACTGCATGGATGTAAAAAGTGTATTTATGCCGGGTACTGGCTCATAAAGAATTTCAAGGTGCTGCGTCCCCAGTTAGGATCTATTGCAGAAGCAGGCTTGAAGGTTTCAAATTTTTTATTAGACAGCTCAAACAATTTTTTCGCTTCTTCTTTGCTGCCGCCAAACTGCTCCGGCGTGTAAAATTTATCCTGGCCCTGCAGCATATAAACCCTTGGGTTTTCCGGGTTTAATTTCATAGCGGTTTGCAACGCTTCTTCGGCTTTGGGGCCATACTGCATGTAGCGGGTCATTGGGTCAGCCATCATCCTAGTGGTGGCAATCATTTTCTTTACCAGGTATATTTCTGAGTTGTCTTTACTTAATGCTTCGGCTTTACTTAACAGCGCCTCTGCCCTATCGGCAATCGGATCTGTTTTAGCAGCATCGGGTTTTTCCATACTCATCATAAGTGCTGCGTTTACCTGCGTAAGCGCTGCATAATAGTAAGGCAGCCATTTTGTTTTTTCGGCGTCGGCAATGCGTTCAAAAGAGGCCGATAAAGCAATCAGGTCATCTGCCCTTTTCGATGTATCTACCGCCACAACTTTACCAGCCATTGCGGCGGTGTATTTGTCATCCTGTGCAAACGATGCAGCACCTAAATAGAGAACGCCTGCTAATAATAAAACGATCTTTTTCATGATGATTTGTTTAAAGGTTATTTATTTTTTGCGTGAGTTTGTCATATTCTTTATCTACTGAATTATCACCGGTAGAAACATAGGCGCTTACATAATGCGATACAATCCCTATTCCCCATCCGAACGTGGTCCAGGCTGGCCATGGAATGGTATTACCATATGTTCTGGCACCGGTAAAATACCAGATGAGCCATAAACCGGCATTTACAATCAGGTAGGTAACAAGGTGGCTTTTAAAGGAAGCTCTTTTGCGGGCCAGGTACCAGATTTTCGGGTCTTTGCCTTCGGGAGTTTGATAGTATGACATAGTTAAAATCTTTGTGGTTTGTTGTTTTTGGTTTGTAGTTGTTTAAGACAACCTTTCCTTTTATATTTTAGATTTTGTACTCTACGTTTTATATTTTGTACTTGGCTGTATTGCTACTATCATCGTCTGTTGTGTCACTCCCTTGTACGTTCTTATCGCTATTCAACATAAGCTGTATTTACTTCATCATCAATCGGCTCGCAGGAGAGGTATTACAGGTTTGAGTTAATCACATCCTGGCTTCTGTCTACACCAAAACTTATAAATACACCAAGGTAAATAAAGGTTTTTGTGGATGGAACAATCGCTTCCTTGCGGGCTCCATTGTAGCTATAGTTATATCCATATACCTGGTTTTGGCCTAATACATTTGTAATAGAAAATACAAACACGGTGAACTGCTTTGCATTTTTAGCAAACACACTTGGCAGGTAATTTACACTAAAACTTAAGCTGTTATAATCAATGGTCCTTCCCTTGTCATAGATGTTGAATTTGTTACCGGCATTATCGTAGCGTATGTTATAATATGGCCTGCCGGTAGCATACTGGTAGTTGGCATTAAACTGTGTTTTTAAACTGCTTACAAATTTTTTCACTACAAGGTTAGCCGTATGCTTAGCCGCGAATGATGGCTCTATCTGGTATGGATAGTTTAGAAAATCACGCTTCGTATCCAGGTAAGAATAAGAGATCCAGTAGTCTAAACTCTTTACTGTTTTTTTATCTCTCCAAAATAGCTCAAAACCCTGCGCATAACCGGCTCCATTATTATTTATGGCTGACTCAAGATTATTTGAGAGTCCTGTCTTTAAGAGGTTCTCGTATTTTTTATAAAACACCTCACCACGCAGGGTGGTAAGCGAAGTTACCTGCTGGTATTGCGCAATGTAATGCGTAGCTTTTGCATAAGTCAGGTCGGCAGCCGATGGCAGGTACCTGCGCTCCGGTGTTTGATAAAATATCCCATATGCTAAGGAGGCCTGGCTTACTTTCCCTAATTTATACGCAAGGGAAACCCTTGGGGCAATGTTCGCTTTATTTAAAATAGAGGAGTGCTCTACACGGGTTCCGATTTTAGCGGCTACGTTGTTGGTCAAATAAATATCCCCTTCTGCAAAGGCCGATTTCAGGTGCTCTGTAATATGGTTCGGGAACCTAGTACCATCGTATAAAGTATAATCTGCCTTATCGTTGCTATAATTATACTCAACTCCAAAACGCAACGCACTTAAGCCTCTCAATCTTCTGTCAATTACAACTTTTGCGTTCACATACTTTCCAAATGTTTTCAACCCAAAATTTTTGTACTCAAAATGGGGCACTACACCTTTTTCATTTGTAGCCGTTTGCAGGTCGCCTGCAATATTATCTTTATTAGTAGCGAACGAAGCACCGGTGTTTATCTTCCATCTTGCCCCTAAGCTTTCCTTCCACGAAACATTATGGTACATACTAAAATTCTCCAGGTCGAATACTTCTTTGAAACCTACGGTATCAATACTTGGGTCACGAATGCCGACAGTATTCTGACTGAAAGATCCATAGTATTTCAACATTCCGCTTTTAGATGTTTTAACCCGAAAGTTAGCATCGCCTGTATGGAACTGCGGCGTGCGAAAGAAATCCTGCTTTGTATTTAATACTTTGAAAGCAAGGCCTACATTGGTGTAACCATAATTAGCACCCCAGGACGAGTTCTTGTCCTTAGCCAGTTTTTGAATGCCAATGGCGCCGCCGATTGGCGAGATGGATAAATTACCAGAACTCCTATCCGGCAAATCGATAGACTCTAAGATCAGGGCGGAAGAAAGAGCCTGGCCATACAAAGCCGAATATCCACCGGCGCTAAACACGGTTCCTTTAAATATCATTGGAGAAAACCGGCCACGCTGGGCCACATTAGGAACAGAGCTGTAAAAGAAATTATTTACCAGTGTTCCATCAATAAATGTTTTGGTTTCAGATGCCGTGCCGCCACGTACAAACAAGCCTTCAGTCTCTCCTACCTGCTGTGCACCCGGGAGAGTTTTGATAGCACCGATTACATCGGCATTGGCACTGGCCGTTGTAACAATATCTAACGTGGTTAGTACAGTCGCCCTTTTTCTATCCGAAGCTTCAAAGCTTCCTGCCGTAATCACAACCGCTTTCATTTCGTCAAATTCTTCTTTTAACGAAAAGGTTAAAGGAGATAAAGTGCTATCAAGGTTGATTTCCCGTTCAAAACCTTTATAACCAATGGCTGTAATTATAAGAAACTTGCGGCCTTTGTCTGTAGTGGTAAATTTAAACTTCCCTGTAGAGTCGGAAGTAGCTCCGTCGTAGCTGTCTTTGATGGAGATGCTGGCACCAGCAATTGCGCCGCCTTTATTGTCCTTAACTTGTCCGGATAAAATGTTTTGGCCTTTTAAAACGGTGATGCCGATAAAGTGAAGCAGCAGAATAAAAAAGTATCTCATAAAAAGCGATTTCATAACAAACGTAAAGTAGTTTATAATATAAACCAAATCGTTTTCTGAAATATTTTTTGCTTTTTATGGCAGATTGATCTCCACAACAATGAAGATCAATCCACTATCTGTTTAAAATATTTTTATAAAGTCTCGGGCAGTACCAACTTTTTAATGGGCAGGTACAAAAGACGCTTTTGCTCGTTTACAATACCAATGCGGTATAAAAGACCATGGGTATTGCTGGCAATTTTATCCCTGAATTTGTACTGCACAAAATCAGGATTGTCACTTGGGAACACAATGCCGCACTGCTTAAAATCAACACCATCGGTGCTTCTCTCAACAATAAAATAAGCGACTTTTTCGTCACCCTTTTTCCAGGATAGCTGCGCTGAAGTAATACCGGTAGATGTGGTGATTATTGAAATATCATCAATAGATGTTTTCTGATCTTGTGCAAAAGCAGCTACGCTGAATAAACAGGTAACAAGGGAGAAGAAGGCTGTTTTCATTCCTTTACGTTTTAGGGTTACGAATAAAGGTTTCAGCAAGGATAGGTAACCTTCAAAGGAATGGATGAAAACAGTAAAACAAATGGGGGGAAGAAAACTTCTGCCAGGCAGAAATAGAAATTCTAAAGTTGTTGTTTTCTTGAGTCCGGATTTGAGATACGGCTGTAAACATAAAACACGAATGGCGAATTTGCAAGTCTTAACGCATGCTGTGCAGAAACAAATTTCGATTGGGTTTAGTTATTTCTGATTACACTACCTCAAGAATAGATTAAATGACTTACAGCTTTTGCTGAAAACCGATAAGAATGTACAAGAGAGGTTCTAACCTTTTCTTCCGGTGGAAGAAAAGGTTAGAACAAATCAAGGATTGCAACGAAAGTTCAATAGTAGTACCATCCGATGGGTTCCAAAAAATTGAACTTAATTTTAGGTCTGGTACAGGAGAACATCATCATGCCTTAACTTCTTTGATTGCTGCACAACAAAGGCTTTTAGCTAATTTTACCGCCACGATTTAATGATATGAACAACACGTCACAAAACAACATACGCATAGTTACAGCCACTTCTCTTTTTGATGGGCATGATGCAGCCATCAATATCATGCGCCGCATTTTGCAAAGCAAAGGCGCAGAAATTATTCACTTAGGACATAACCGCAGTGTACATGAGATTGTAGAATGTGCTATTGAAGAAGATGCCCAGGGAATCGCCATCACTTCTTATCAGGGCGGCCATGTTGAGTTTTTTAAATACATGAAAGATCTCCTTGATGAAAGCGGTTGCGGTCATATAAAAATATTTGGTGGCGGCGGTGGCACTATTCATCCCCAGGAAGCAAAAGAGTTGCACGACTATGGCATTACAAGAATTTATTCGCCGGATGATGGACGCAAAATGGGGCTGGAAGGCATGATTGAGGATGTAATAAGCCAGTGTGATTTTAACCTAAATGGCAATGGGGACTATAAAACGCCAATGAACCTGGGCGAAGTAAAAGACGTTCGGAAAATTGCCCGACAAATTACGAATGCAGAGAATGGCATACAATCAACGACCAACGGCCAACCATCAACAACTACAACTCCTGTCCTCGGAATTACCGGTACAGGCGGCGCGGGAAAAAGTAGTGTTACTGATGAAATTGTTCGCCGTTATTTAAATGCTTTTGCAGATAAAACCATCGCTGTCATTTCTGTTGATCCATCGAAGAAAAAAACAGGCGGCGCTTTGCTTGGTGATAGAATAAGAATGAATTCCATCTCCTCCCCCCGTGCATATATGCGTTCGCTGGCAACCCGTGATAGCGAAGTAGCCCTGAGTGCTTATGTGCAGGATGCGATTGATGTATGTAGGGCCGCAAGCTTCGATTTCATTATCCTGGAAAGCGCTGGTGTTGGACAAAGCGATGCCTCTATTTTAGATTATTGCGATGTAAGCCTTTACGTGATGACGCCGGAATATGGAGCAGCATCGCAACTGGAAAAAATCAACATGCTGGATTATGCCGATGTAGTGGCCATCAATAAATTTGATAAGGCCGGCGCATTGGATGCGTTGCACGACGTACGCAAGCAATATAAGCGAAACCACTTGCTATGGACTGCTGCAGATGAAGAATTGCCAATTGTAGGAACAATAGCAGCGCAGTTCAATGACGCAGGCATCAACGAGTTGTTTGAAAAGCTGATGGTGGTTGTTGAAAAGAAAACAACTGTGAATTTTGGCATGCAAGCGCATGCGCATGTTAGCGATACTACTACCAAGTCCCAGATAATTCCACCAAAAAGAGTTCGGTATTTATCAGAGATTTCGGAGAGCAATAGAAGCTATGATGCATGGGTTGCAGACCAAAGTATAATTGCAACAAAACTCTACCAGATCAACGGCGTAAAAAACCTCGAAGGTCTTGCAGACCTTCGAGGTTTAAGGGAAATTCAAACGAGATTTGAAGAAGCGCTTCACCCCGAATGCAAAAAATTGATAGAAGGATGGCCTGCCCTGGTACAAAAATATACGGCCGATTTTTTTGAATACCAGGTTCGGGATAAAGTAATCAAGCAACCACTCACTACTACTTCTTTGAGCGGTACAAAAATTCCAAAAATTGTTTTGCCAAAGTATAAAGACTGGGGCGATATTTTGCGTTGGCAGTTGCAGGAAAATATTCCCGGCGAGTTTCCTTACACGGCCGGTGTGTTTCCCTTAAAAAGAGTGGAGGAAGACCCAACAAGAATGTTTGCCGGCGAAGGCGGTCCGGAGCGTACTAACAAGCGTTTTCATTATGTATCACAAGGGCAACCGGCCAAACGTTTGTCAACAGCGTTTGACAGCGTAACTCTTTATGGTGAAGACCCTGATCATCGCCCCGATATTTATGGAAAGGTTGGTAATAGTGGAGTGAGTATTGCCACTGTTGATGATGCAAAAAAATTGTATAGCGGTTTTGATTTATGCGATCCGAAGACTTCTGTATCCATGACCATCAACGGGCCGGCACCAATGCTGTTAGCGTTTTTTATGAATGCTGCTATTGATCAACAATGTGAAAAATGGATAGCGGCAAATGGTGATTGGTCAATAGTTAATGAAGCCTTCAAAAAAAAGTATGGGCACTTACCGCAACCTTCTTATTACAACCCATCTTCACCTGAGCGCCTACCGGTTGGCAATGATGGTTTAGGATTGAAACTACTCGGGCTTAGTGGCGATGAAGTATTACCTGCTGATGTATATCAACAATTAAAAGCGCAGGCCCTCACACAAGTACGTGGCACAGTGCAGGCCGATATTTTAAAAGAAGACCAGGCACAAAACACCTGTATTTTTTCAACAGAGTTTGCACTCAAACTAATGGGTGACGTGCAACAATATTTTATTGAGGAAAAGGTGCGAAATTTTTATAGCGTTTCTATATCGGGCTATCATATTGCTGAAGCTGGCGCTAACCCAATTACACAATTGGCCTTCACATTATCTAATGGATTTACTTACATAGAATACTACCTGAGCCGCGGAATGAGTATTGATGATTTCGCCCCTAATCTGTCCTTCTTTTTTAGCAATGGTATGGATGCTGAGTACAGCGTAATTGGTCGTGTGGCCCGTCGCATCTGGGCAAAGGCCATGAAGAATAAATACAAGGCAAATGACCGTTCGCAAAAATTGAAATATCACATTCAAACTTCAGGAAGAAGCCTGCATGCCCAGGAGATAGACTTCAATGATATTCGTACTACACTGCAGGCGCTGTATGCTATTTACGACAACTGTAATTCATTGCATACGAATGCGTATGACGAAGCCATCACAACTCCTACCGAAGAAAGCGTTCGCCGTGCAATGGCTATTCAGTTAATCATTAATCGTGAATTAGGTTCTGCCAAAACAGAGAATTTTATACAGGGAAGTTTTGCTATTGAGGAGATGACCGATTTGGTAGAAGAAGCCGTGCTTTTAGAGTTTGACCGCATCACAGAACGTGGTGGCGTATTGGGTGCTATGGAGCGCATGTATCAGCGTAATAAAATTCAGGAAGAAAGCTTGTCTTACGAACATCAAAAACATACCGGCGAATTGCCTTTGGTTGGGGTGAATACATTTCTAAACAAGAATGGAAGTCCAACCATATTACCTGGCGAAGTCATTCGTTCTACAAAGGAAGAAAAAGAGCAGCAGATACAAAACCTTCGGTCGTTTTGGAAACGCAATGAAGATAAAAGCGAAGCAGCGTTGCAACGCTTAAAAGAAGTGGCAGTGGGTAATGGAAACCTGTTTGAAGAGTTGATGGAAACAGTGAAGTATTGTTCGCTGGGACAAATTACACATGCACTTTATGAAGTAGGCGGACAATACCGAAGAAGCATGTAGGTGTATAAGTAATCAGCGATGAACACTATTGCACCATCGCTGATTACTTATTACTGATTGTATATACCTAACAATAAACTTCTTAAAAGGCTTGTTGCGCAGCAATATGATATCACTTATACTCAATACCTATTTTTTTACCCCAACAGCTCCATCTGTTTTATCGACAACTTTTGGTTGATGTTTCTTTGACCCTCTTTCTTTTTCTTCTTTTTGTTGTTCTGTTTTTTCATTCTTTTTCTCTTCAATCTCTTCTTCTTTTTTCGCTACAAACCACGAAGCTACATAGGCGGTAAATGTTCCAAAGAGACCTACACCTACCGTCATTAATACGGCGGCAATTATGCGCCCTTCTGATGTCACGGGAAACTTATCGCCATAACCTACAGTTGTAATAGTTACATAAGCCCACCACAAAGCATCTTCGGCAGTTTTGATATTACTATGAGGAATATCTTTCTCGAATTTTAAAATTCCGATGGCTGAAAATACAACCGTTATAAAGGCAAGCATTGCAGCGGATGTAAAAGCACCTTTGATTTTGTTCTTTAAAAAATAATGCGATAAAAAACCGATAGATCGCATTGCTCTTATGACTCTTAACAACTGAAAAACACGAAACAACCTGCCGGCTAAAAAAACATTCATGGGAATACTTGATAGTAAATCAATCCACCCCCATCGCATGTATTGCCATTTGTTTTTTGCTGAAAAAAAACGATGCAGAAAATCAATAAAAAAAACAATGCAGATCGCATAATCAACTTCATGCAATAACCGGCTTACCTCATACGATAAGGGGAAAAAAGTATCCACAATCAAAGCGACGATTACATAAAGCGAAAGAAAAAATACGATGATGTTAATGGGATGCAGTGCCTGCTTCTGCTCTGTACTCAGATGCATGTTGGTTGCTGTTTACTTAAATATACAAAAGAAGAAGGTGGCGGCGTGCTTTTAACCATTTATGCGAATGACAATACCATAAAAAAACCAGATAACTCCAGCAGGTAGTGGGGTTTTATCATTGACGAATGCTGTTACTGTATTAGTGTAAAATAAAAGAAGCCCGCATTTCTGCAGGCTCAATAGTTACTGTTATACACAAATCTATTTCTTCAAAACTTAAACAGCAATCAGGTACGTAATTAGTTAACCAGGGGTCAAATGTTTGTGCTTCTTCTTCCAAATAATAAGCTTAATACAAACAATACTAAGAAGATGAAAAATAAAATTTTAGCAATGCCTGCAGCACCTGCTGCTATACCACCAAAACCAAATATAGCGGCGATGATGGCTACGATTAAAAAGATGACTGTCCAGCGTAACATAGTTAAGGGTTTTATGTGTGAAGAAATAATGTTTAGGTATCTAAACAAAAAAATGTGCCATAACTGTTCAAAACATATTTTATAAGCTATAAACGGTAGAAAAAAAATAATATCTGAGGAAGCCCTGCCGCAAAAAGTACCTAAAAATATTAGGCAGATTATTACAATTAATCTGATATGTATAAATAACTCAACAATAGTTCACAGGCATTCACCTTTATTTCTATCATAATTATTTGATTTTGGCATACCCAAATAATCGAAACCCCTATCTTTAAATTTCGTGTTATAAAAGCAATAACAAAACAGATCAATTATGCCTTTACTGGATTATGTGCTGGAAACGCCGGGGTACGGCTGGAAAAACGAAAATGGGGAACTGGTGAAACCTGCCCCTTCACAAATTCTAAAGGAATTTTTTTCCAGGCTCAACCTATTTAAAAGCAAAAAGAACTGGCTGCCTTTTTTCAGCTGGATCAAAGTGGTACTGTTAGCACCGCTTTTGATCCTCTTTATTTTTAAATTTTTCTCTATTCCCCTGCTTATTGCCGCGTTTGTTTATAGCATGATAATTATGGGTACCCACGGCACTATATGGCACCATCGCTATTGCACGCATAAAGCCTATAAATTTAAAAACAGCTTTTGGAGAATGGTGACGCAAAACCTTACCATCAGCATGATACCCGAAGAAATCTATGTGGTATCACATCATGTGCACCATGCAAAAAGCGACCAGCCCGGAGATCCTTACAATGCACAGGCAGGTTTTTTATATTGCTTTTTAGCTGATGTAAATCATCAACCAATTGCCAAAAATTTATCAGAGGGCGATTACCGCCGGGTTGCTACTATGATGCGGCACACCGGCGTTGTACCAAATACGTATGCGCAATATTTAGAATGGGGATCTATTGTGAACCCGGTTAGGGCTATAACAGGCACTTTACTTAACTGGGGGTTTTGGGCTGCTGTATTTTATTTAATTGGTGGTATTCCATTGGTATGCGCCTTATTTGGGGCTGCTGCATTTTGGGCAGTAGGCGTTCGCACATTTAATTACGAGGGCCATGCAAAAGGTGCTCAAAAACATAAAGACGGCACCGACTTTAACCGTGACGATCTATCCATTAACCAGTTATGGCCCGGCATAGTTGCCGGTGAGTGGCATAACAACCATCACCTGTATCCATCCAGTGCCCGCAGCGGTTTCTTAACTCATCAAATTGATCTTGCCTGGTATTATATCAAAGGCATGAGCTGGTTGGGAGCTATCAGTTCTTATCATGATAGTAAAGAACTTTTTCTAGAACAATATCATCTGCCCTATAAGCAAAAAACAAGTTCGCCTGCAAAAACCAATACATCGCTGGTAAGAGAAAAATATGTCGAACAAAAAGTAAATAGCAAGGCTTGAACAGGCGGTTCACAACTAAGTGTACAATTTTACACGCAGCAAAAAGCCTTCGACTACTACATCTTTTTTCTCAGCAGCCAGGACTACACCGGTTGCTATAAGTGTTATGATTTTTTAATTACCGCTTTTGCAAATAAGCAGCTAAGTTTTGCAATGCCGCTTCCCATCCTTCCCGGTGCGGCTGTACAGCTTCTTCAGATGTGAAATGTTCCTGTATTACATGCAAACTGCTTCCCGAACCTGTTGAAGCAAATTCAATTATTAATAAAAAATCCGTGTCCTCTACCGTTGGTGATGGCAGCTTCCAGTTCCAGGTATAAACTAATCTTTTAGCAGGCTGTACTTCTTTATAAGCACCGTTGATTGTAAACGCCTCTGCGCCTTCGGCAGTAGAAAATTTGTATTCTACCTTGCCACCATCCCGAAGCTCATTTACTAAACCTGTTAACGTGTTTCCCATTGGCTGCCACCATTCCTTAAGGTCTTGTTCGGTAGTCCACGCATTATATAATTCCTCTACAGTTGCTACAAAGTCCTTTCTTAGTTCTATTTGAATTTCATCTTTCACTTGCATGCTTTTATTTTTATGAAACAACTTATATGCCCGAAGAAGTTTGTTTAAACCATTCACAAAAGAAAGCGGCCATACTAAACAAACCATCGTTTCAGTAGCAACGATCTCCCATAAAAGTTTCTGGGCTTCTTACAGCTTTGCTATAGATAAGCTTTAAACAAATGAAAGCCGCAATTGAAAGAGAATAGTGATTGATACTTCTTAGTGCTGCTGATTACTACTCACTTTTCTTTGCCGGTCCTGCTATCCACCACTGGTTACCGCCTATATCTTTTACGCCACAGCTCCTGTCTCCATACGCTTCATTTGTTGGCACACGCAACGATGTTGCGCCTGCAGCAATGGCTTTATTATAAAACAGATCGCAGTCATCCATATACAGGTAAATCATACCTGACATAGCCGGAAACTCTACGCTGCTATCTGACAGTATTACAATTGATTCTTCTATTTGTAAAGATGCATGAGCTATTGTTCCATCTCTTTTTGAGAATATACTTCTATAGCATCGAAAGTGGTTTTTAAAAATTCTATAACGCCTCAAGCATGTGGTGTAATAAGATGAGGAGTAACGGTGGGATAAGGCTTAGCCACAAGATTTATTTGTTTAAGTTAGTAAAACCTTCTTGTTTTAACGTCAACTATTCTCTCTGTATCCAGGCAGATAGCCCTGCCTACTCTTACCGGCATCACGAATGCTTTTCATCTTTTGTACTGCCATTTACCACTACTTCTTTTTCTATCCGTGAATCGGGTATTATCCATATAAACGCTACAAACGCATAGAGAAATAAACTGATCCAAGGATTCATAAAAGCGAGCCCGATAGCAGCAAGATAAATAACAACGGAAAGAATGCCTTTCGGGTCTATGCCAACTGCTTTTCCTAATACCGAGTTCTTCCCATGCAGTTGAATAAGACAGCGTTCCAGGATATAATAAGCAACGCCATTCATAAAAAGAACAAGCCCGTATAAAGCAACCGGCCAGGTTGTAAAACTGTTTTCTCCCATCCACCCCGAGGCGAAAGGCACCAGGGAAAGCCAGAAAAGCAGGTGCATATTGGCCCACATCACCCGGCCATTTACCTGTTCGGCAGCATGCATCATGTGATGATGATTGTTCCAGTAAATTCCTATATAAATAAAGCTTAGCACATAGCTGAAGAATACAGGCAGCAATGGCTTTATTGAAGCAAGGCTATCGCCGTGCGGCACTTTCATTTCCAACACCATAATGGTGATGATGATAGCGAGAACACCATCGCTGAAGGCTTCTAATCTTGATTTTTTCATAACAGGTACGGGAAGTTAAGCTGTTATGTGTAAATAACTTTTTCACCTGCAAGCTGCAAATAGTAAGTGGGTAAAATAGCAAGCAACAAATAGCAAGCAACAAACAACAAATAACAAAAACGCTATTACCTCGCTGACTTTTTAAGTAACAAGCCAAGACCTATTGCAATGCCACTAATTACTAAAGCAGAAAAAGCCAGTTTTTGTTTTTGTGTTGCAGGAGTGCTCCATCCGCCATATATAGATGTGCCAAATTCCGAAGGAAGAAAAAGGTTTCCATCGGTAAGCGCTATGCTATCCGCAGACTTAAAATATGTTTCCATTACACCTGCGGTGATGCGTCGCGAAAGTCCCGGCGCCAGCGCATGAGCGATTCGTAACAAGGTGGAAACCCCACCTGCTACGGTAGTACCTTTTGGGTGCAGCACCAAATGAGCCATTGCCTTTGCCACCTGTCGGGGATTATAAACAGGCGGAGCCGGCTTTAAAACTTTGCCTGTATAATTGCCTGCATGTTGTATACCAGGCGTATCTAAAAAAGCCGGGTATAAATTACAAACATGAATGTCCGGCCAACTATGTAACTCACCCTGCAGGGCCTCGCCAAAACCACGCAGTCCAAATTTTGATGCACTATAACCCGCCGCATACGGTGTAGGAAACCAGCCGCCAACAGAGATATTATTGATCAATATACCATGGCCCTGCTCTTTAAAAACAGGCAGCACCGCATGGGCTCCTTTTATATATCCTAATAAATTTATTTGCACAATAGCTTCATGAACAGCAAGTGGAGTTTCATCAAAAGCACCGGCTGCTAACACACCGGCATTGTTTATCCATACATCTATCTTTCCACCCCATTCTTTTGCAACGGATGCTAAGTTGTTTATTGCAGCGGCTTCTTTTACATCGGCTACAACTACTAAGGCACGTACACCCAACGCTTCACATTCTGTTGCTACCTCCAGCAAAGCTTCCTGCCTGCGGGCAGCTAATACCACATCGGCGCCACGGCTTGCCATTTCTATAGCAGCGGCACGGCCTGCACCGCTGGAAGCGCCGGTAATAACAATTGTTTTGCCCTGCAAGGGCTTTACTTTTTCATTGACCGTTGGCGCATTCATGTCTTCGGCTTTAGTTGCTATCAGTAGTAACAAGTGTATTTTAACTAACAAAAGAGGGTACAATAGTTACGCCATAGTTCAACGCATTAATGACAAACAATAAATACCTGAATGTGTTTCCGATCGTTATTACCTCGGGCAAACCGCTGTATTAGAACAACACTCATGCACTCTTATATTAAGACCTGTTTCTTATATTTATCATCTGTAAACCGATATACTTAATTTGCTTCCAGGTGTAATTAAATGCTGCAGTACATAGCTATGAACAAAAACAAAATTGCCATTGCCACCATCACCCGTGCAAGAAATGCGCAGGAAGAAAAGGAGTTAAGTCAATCGCTGGAAACCCTGGCTGCTTTAAACATTCCGGTTTTCATTACAGATGCCGGTTCGATACCAAGCTTTATTAATTTTCTGCAAAGCATACCACATTTCTTTCTATCAAAAGAACCGGTAGAAGGTGTGTATGCGCAGGCAAAGAACAGTTTGCTAGCGGCGTATGAAACCAACGTAGATTATATTTTTTATACAGAACCTGATAAAGGGGCTTTCTTTCGCAACTCGCTCCTAAATATGTTGGATGCTATAGAAGAAAATGAGCAGTTAGGTATCATGATGGCGAGCCGCTCACAACCAGGGTTTGCAACCTTTCCATCCTTTCAGCAAATGACCGAAACAACAATTAATAATTGCTGCGCTGAAGTCATGGGCAAAAAAACAGATTATTGTTATGGCCCTTTTCTTCTAAACAAAAAATTAGTGCCTTACATAGATTTTATAAAGGAAGATATCGGCTGGGGCTGGCGGCCTTACTTATTTGCCATGGCGCATTGTTTAGGATATAAAGTAGAAGCTTTTGAAAAAGACTTTTTATGCCCGCAGCATCAAAGAGACGATGATGCAAAAGAACGCATCTACCGCATGAAACAATTAGAGGAAAACATAAGAGGATTGGTGCTTTCAACTCAAGTAAAATTATAAATACAGGTTTCTGTTATAGAAGGCAAAAGTATAATTCTTAATCCGGAATGAGTAAACGCAGCGTAGCAATAAAGCAAGTAAACCATTTGTCCTCAGCTTCAATCTTAACCTTTGCCTGAATCCCTGTCTTTATCTTTATGCCCTAACTACTATCATTCCTATGGGGTTTGTAATTCTTAAATCTTTCGCTAATTATATTGATGCGCATATCCTCCTGGGCCGCCTGGAAGAGGAAGGCATACAGTGCTGGTTAAAAAATGAGAATACAACCACGATCATGCCTATCTGGACAACTGCTATTGGCGGCATTCAGTTAATGGTAAATGAAGATCAATCGCAAAGGGCCGGAGATCTGCTTAAGAAATTTGAAGCTGAAAAGAAAAAAGTAACTAAATGCCCTGAGTGCGGCAGTGAAGATGTAGAATACATAAATACCATGCGCAAACCTGTTAACTGGCTTAGTGCCGCCATTACTTTTTTAGCAGGTGACATAGCAGTAATGCCGGAGCAGCGGTACCATTGCTTTAGCTGTAAGAGCGAATGGAAGGGATAGCGATAAGCTTATACTATACATTCAACTACCTGCTATTCTTACCAATTTCCCGCATGCTCTTTATTCACCCTTTCCGGTTCTATAATATCGCCTTCTTTCCAGTAGGGACTATATGGAACAAAAAATACAATCCAAACCGCACGGGATAAACGCATCAACGGTGGCTGAAGTGCTACTAACAAAAAAGCGTTAATTCCCATCCACCAAAAAAACCGGCTGTCCTTTAAAGAAAATCCAATAGTGATCCACCACAATACAAATGTGAGTACACAAAATAAAACGGCCAGTGCATAGCTAACCATATTAGTTCCATAATAAAACCCCGGCTCCATATCAAGCGGCTGACCGCATACAAGGCAGCGTTCATTCATTCGCATAAAGGTTTTTAGTTTATACGGATTGCTTTCTTTAAACATATCACCTCTGCGGCAACGGGGACATTTATTTTTTAAAATGCTTAGTATCAAAGCCGGTTTTTCATCTTTCTGTACTGCACACATCGTATTCAATTTTATAAAGTGCAAATATAAAGAGGGCTAATTTGCAATTAGCAACAATGCAGTCAGCAGTAAAGTTGCAAATTGCCTATTGCCTTTCCGTTGGCATAAATTTTTGAACAACATTACCTATGGCAAACGAACTACCAACCAATAACGAACCTGATGTATTACTGATAGGTGCAGGCATTATGAGCGCCACCCTGGCCATGCTTATAAAGCAACTGGAACCTTCGTGGGCTATTGAAATAGTAGAGCGGTTAGATGCCGCAGCTACCGAAAGTTCCGATGCGTGGAATAATGCCGGAACCGGCCACTCCGCCTTTTGCGAATTAAACTATACACCTGAAAAAGAAGATGGTATTATTGATACTTCCAAAGCAGTAAAAATTGCTGCCTCCTTTGAAGAAAGCAAACAGTTTTGGGCCTATTTGGTAGAGAATAATATCATTACTCCTCCCTCTTCTTTTATTCATTCCATTCCGCATTGCAGTTTTGTTTGGGGCGAAGAAAATGTAACCTACCTGCGTAAGCGATACGAGGCGCTAACCGCTTGTCATTTGTTTAAAGGCATGCAGTTCTCCACTAACCCGCAACAAATAAAAGAATGGATGCCGTTAGTATTGAAAGGCAGAGAAAACCACAGTGCTGTAGCAGCTACTAAAATGGATTTAGGTACGGATGTAAATTTTGGCTCACTCACCCGTTGCCTGTTTGATTGTTTGCAAAAGTCCGGTGGTGTAAACATTGATTTTACCCAGGATGTAAAAGACCTGAAAAGGCGGGGTAATAAGTGGGAAGTAAAAACAAAGGACCTGGTTTCCGGTACTGCAAGAAACATTACAGCATCTTTTGTTTTTATTGGCGCCGGTGGAGGTTCGTTGCCCTTGCTGTTAAAGAGTGGCATACCCGAGGGCAAAGGCTATGGGGGCTTCCCTGTTAGCGGGCAATGGCTGCGCTGCATAAATGAAGAAGTAATACAACAGCATAATGCAAAAGTGTATGGACTGGCGGATGTTGGTGCGCCCCCTATGTCGGTGCCACATTTAGATACAAGATGGATAAAAGGCAAGCGGGAATTATTGTTTGGACCTTATGCAGGCTTCACGACAAAATTTTTAAAGGAAGGTTCGATCTGGGATCTATTTAAATCAATTAAGTTATCAAACATAAAAGCAATGCTGGGTGCAGGTATTCACAACTTACCCCTGACAAAATATTTAATTGACCAGGTGCGGTTAACATCGGAGTCAAGGCTGGATGCTTTAAAAAAATATTATCCCGATGCGAGAAAGGAAGACTGGGAATTAGCAGTTGCCGGCTACCGGGTGCAGGTAATAAAAAAAGATGAAGAAGAAGGTGGTGTGCTGGAGTTCGGCACCGAAGTGGTAAGTGCCGCAGACGGCAGCATTGCTGCGTTATTAGGCGCTTCGCCCGGCGCTTCCACAGCGGTTTCCATCATGCTGGGCTTATTAAAAAAATGTTTCCCGCAACAAGCTTCTTCTCAAAAATGGAACGATAAATTAAAAGAGATGATTCCTTCTTATCAAGAATCTTTGGGCACCGATGCTGCCTTATTGCAACAGGTACGTAACTGGACAACTAAGGTGTTATCGCTATCTGACTTGCATGAAAATCATGTTGCCATTAACTCTGCCACAAATGGGTAAAATGTAAATAGAAAACAGAATGTAAAACTGTCTTACTATTGAAAGATGTGTTCCTTTTCACCCTCTTTTGTAAAGCGGCTTTTACCTAAATGAACTGCATAAAAATTTACATATTGCAGTTCCATATTTTATCGTTTACATTTCAAAGTGAACCTTGCCTTAAACATAAAAGTCTGTTGCATATTTTCAATTTCTCCTTAATTTAGCATCCTTTAAATGTGACTGCTTTCACAGCCCCAAAAAAAACTTAACAGACAGCATTTGTGTCCTTGTAAAGGAGGAGAAACATGTTATGACGTTGTATAATTTTACGCTATTGCAGGACAGGGAAAAAATAGACCTTTTATACGAGCAAGGTGTGTATGTTGGTAAGCGTAAAATTGGCAATGCCAGTGTGATCTTATACCAGCTTGAAGGTTTTTATGCAGAAGTTTTCTACTACACCTATCGCCGCCATATAAAATTGATCAGCTGCTTTGCCGGAACCGCAAGGCTTGATCCTTACCTGGCGGAAATAAATGTAGGCCACCTGGTTTAAGCAGTTTTTTTAAGTATGATTACAAGCCACCAAAATATGACTAAATTTTTAGCACCTAAGCACATTGTTGTGTATGCCGACGACGACCCCGATGATATAGAACTGGTAGAGGATGCGTTTAAGCGTTATGCCAACAATGTAGAAGTTATTACATTCAGAGATGCCAGCCGGGCACTGTCTTACTTAAAGAATCAAACCGACCTTGATCCTCTGCCCTGCCTTATAATTTTAGACATCAACATGCCATTGATGGATGGTAAAGAAGCGTTGATACGGCTTCGCCAAATGGAGCGGTACGAAGCTCTTCCGGTGGTTCTTTTCACCACCTCCTCCATGCCTTTAGATAAAGCTTTTGCAAAGCGCTATAATGCCGGTTTTATCACAAAACCATTAGGGTACGACCAGATGGAACACATTACAAAAGAATTCATTGATCACTGCTCAGAAGATAATCAAAAGAAAATCAGGAGACTTGGCTAACCTGCAGCCGGCACAAACGATAGTTACTTAATGCAATTCACGTTTAAGAATAAAACCTCGGTCGGTAAAACGATTGGGGGTTTTTTGGGCCAGGGGGAAGGAATATCTGTCAGGCTTTTGTTGCGTCGCACTCTTGTACGCTTTGTTCGCAATGCAGCAAAAGCCTCATCCTCTTATCCTTCTCCGCAAACAACAATTCTCTTCAGCATTGCACAACCACTCTTCAGGAATTCAACCTATCAACTATACTAAACATCGTCACTTGTCATCCCGACGAAGGGGGAGCTTTGAACCTGATTGTAAATGACTTATACCAAGAGTAACACTTCTCGCATTTTCCGCTCATAAAGTATGAATCAAATACTCCTTCGTCGGGATGACAAGCTGGTAACTGCATAATAGCAGCCATACTTTACAATTGTTACCTTGCACCTCCGCGTGAAACCCATCTTACTCCTTCACCCGCCCTCCTACATCACATCAGCAAATTCTTTTCTCTTTCAAATAAAGCCGTAATTTTTCGGCATGAAATACCCGCTTGCTGTTTGTTGCCTCAGCTTGATTTTTTCCTGTGGCAATAAGCCCGAAACTGCACCTGCTTCACAAAAGATCAAGGCCATAGATTCCAACATTATAAAAAAAGAAACTGCCAATCCTTATATGCAGGTAGATGTTTCGCCAATGGACATGGCTTACTTCCCAACCGATTACCCGATAAAAAAAATGAACGGTGAAGTAGCGGCACTTCCGGTGGCGAGAGTTATATACAGCCGTCCGCACCTTGGTGGCCGCAAGCTGTTTGGTGGTTTGGTAAAATGGGGACAACCCTGGCGCCTCGGTGCTAACGAAGCTACCGAGATAAGGTTCTTTCAACCGGTAACCATTCAAACTAAAAAAATAGAAGTTGGACAGTACTCCATGTATGCTGTTCCATACGAAGACAGGTGGACGATTGTTTTCAACAGCAACTTATATTCCTGGGGACTAAAGTTCGATTCTGCAAAAGACGTTTTTAGTTTTGATATACCAGCCCGCATCATGCCGCGGCTAATAGAACATTTTACCATGGCATTTGAAAAAACAGCAACCGGGGCCGATCTTATAATGGCATGGGAAGATAGGGAAGCCCGTTTGCCCATTCAATTTTAAACCATGTGTGGCATCGCTGGTATTGTTTCAAAATCAGAAGTGGCAACTTTTTTACCCCGCTTAAAAAAAGCCACAGGCATCTTGTCGCACCGTGGCCCGGAAGAAGAAATTTTTTGGAGCAATGAAGAAGGCACAGTCGCTTTTGGCCACCGCAGGTTATGCATTATAGATTTAAGTAAAAAGGCGGCGCAGCCCATGCATTATGCAGACCGCTATACCATAGTTTACAATGGTGAAATATATAACTACAGGGAAGTAAAAAAAGAGTTGCAAAACAAAGGGCACCAGTTCAAATCACAGTCAGATACGGAAGTGATTTTAGCTGCTTATGCTGAGTGGAGTACTGCTTGTTTACAAAAGTTTGAAGGCGCATTTTCCTTTGCTATCTGGGACCAAAAAGAGCAAACCATTTTTGCAGCCCGTGACCGTTTTGGCGAGAAGCCTTTTTTCTTTTTTTTTGATGACGAGCAACTGGTGTTTGCTTCGGAAATTAAAGCAATGTGGGAGATGGACGTTAAGAAAGAAGTGAACCAAAGCATGTTGTATAATTTTCTTACTATCGGCTATACAACCAATCCTTCGGATGCCGGTGAAACGTTTTACAATAACATACATAAGCTTCCCGCTGCACATTACCTTACCTATTCGTTACAAAAAAACACTTTACATATTGAACGTTACTGGCAGGTGTACGCAGATGTAAATACTACCATTTCGGAAAGTGATGCCATTGAAAAATTCGATGAGTTATTTGCCGATAGCATCAGCAAAAGGCTGCGTAGCGATGTAGCTATTGGCACCAGCTTAAGTGGTGGTTTAGACAGTTCTTCCATTGTTGCTTTTTGTGCCGGTGAAACGGCAGCGCAGTACACACATAAATGTTTTACCGCTTCTTTTACAGGGTTTGAAAAAGACGAAACAGCATATGCTTCTGCAGTTGCAAAGAAGTTTGGTTTACAACATCACATAACAACAATTGCAGAAAGCGAAGTAGCCCATTTAATGGATAAAGTTGCCGCCTGCCAGGACGAGCCCTTTTCTTCTGCATCGGTACTGGCGCAGTATAAAGTTTTTGAATTGGCTAAAGCAGAAGGCGTAACGGTTTTATTGGATGGTCAGGGCGCAGATGAAGTGTTAGGAGGTTATCATAAATATTACAAATGGCTGTGGCAGGACCTGTATCGTACAAGAAGCTTGGGTAAGTCGGGTGAAGTAAAGGCGGCCCATGCATTGGGTGTTAAAGAGAGCTTTGGAATAAAGAATAAGCTGGCCGCTTTATTACCAGAATTCAGCGCTTCTATTTTACAGACACAAAAGAGCAAGCAAGCTTTTAATCATCCTTATTTGAATAAAGACTTTGCCTTTAGCAACAAGCGAAATTTATACTATGCACTGCCAACATCACATGATTTAAATGGTGCTTTGTATTACAACACTTTCGTAAATGGATTAGAAGAATTATTGCGGCTGGCTGATAGAAACAGCATGGCACATTCGGTAGAAGTGCGCCTGCCTTTTTTACAACATGAGATGGTAGAATTTTTATTCACCCTGCCGCCCTATTTTAAAATTCGCCAGGGGTGGACGAAGTGGTTACTACGCAAAGCTGTTGATGATAAACTTCCGAAAGAAATTGTTTGGCGTAAAGACAAAGTAGGATACGAACCGCCGCAAAAAGAATGGATGAAGAGTAAAGCAGTACAGGAAAAAATCATGGAAGGCAAGGAAAAGTTAGTGAAGGAAGGCATTTTAATTCCTTCCATTTTGCAGAATAAGATTATACCCAAAACAGCCCATGAAGATGAAAGCTTCGATTGGCGGTATTGGAGTGCAGCCCGGTTATTTTGAGATGATTCTATAACTCTTTCCTACAGAAAAATCGTAAGCAAAGAGTAGCACTAAATAGAATTAGCCTCAAGTATCTTATCCGGCGTTATCGGCAATTGCCTTATCCTTTTTCCTGTAGCATGATAGATAGCATTAGCCACCGCCGCTGCAAAACCTATCAATGCAATTTCGCCCATGCCTTTTGACCCAACCGGGTTTAAGACAGGGTCGGGTTTGTTTACAAAATAAGCTTCTATATGCGGCACATCTGCATGAACAGGAACATGGTAATCGGCAAGATTATTATTCACCCAACGGCCGTAGCGGTGGTCAATTACCCCTTCTTCCATTAAGGCACCGCCCAGGCCTCCAACTACGCCACCGATCATCTGGCTTTCCGCGGTTTTATAGCTTACAATTTTTCCGGCATCGGCAGCCGTTACTATTTTATCAATTCGCACTACGCCTGTTAGCGGGTGCACTTTTACTCTTACAAAATGCACCGAATAAGAATAAGCCGAATACTTCTGCATGGCAGGGTTAGGCACTGCATTTTCTATGACGTCTATTGAACTAAGAGCCGCCCCCTTTATTACATCGCCATACGAGAGCCGCTTCGAATCATCACCTTTCAGGCTCAGTTCGCCCTTGCTAAAATCAAGGCTTTCCACAGCAACATCACCACCAAAAACCGGCGACTTCTTTGCCGCTTCTGCCAGCTTTTTCTTGAGTGTAACGCAGGCATTGCTTACCGCCGCACCTAAAGTAGATGTAGTGCTGGAGCCACCTTGTGTTGGTCCGGGCGGCAGCGAAGAATCACCTAATTCAAAACGAATTTTATTAGCAGGTATTCCCATGGCATCACTTGCAATTTGCACCATGGCCGTAGCCGTACCGGGGCCGCTGTCGCTTACAGCACTTTGCAATAAAAGCGTTCCGTCGGCGTAAAGTTTTGCAGCCAGGTTAGCCTGTCCGCGAAAAGCGCCAAACAGCCCTGTGCTCATGCCGTAACCCACCTGCCACTCTCCATCTTTCATGCTTTTTGGTTCGGGGTTTCGCCTCTTCCAATCTATTTTATCCTTACCTAACTCGTAGGCTTCTTTTAAAAATTTAGAGCTATATGGCTTACCGTTTTCAGGATCGGTTTCGGCATAATTACGAAGCCTCAATTCAATGGGATCCATTTTCAATGCATACGATAATTCATCAAGCCCGCACTCCAATGGAAAAGAACCGGTGGCTTCGCCGGGCCCACGCATCCAGGTAGGTGTGCTTACATCAAGCTGGTAAATATTATACTTAGTTGTTACGTTGGCGCAGGCATACAACTGCAGCGTCATTTTTACCAGGCCTTCATTAAATGCCTCGTAAGTTGATGTAATAGCGGCTGCTTCGTGCATCATCCCCATTAACCTGCCATCAGTGTTTGCACCGATAGCAATCTTTTGAATTGCCTCGGGTCTATACCCGACAAGCGTAAACATTTGCGGACGGGTGAGAACTAACTTCAATGGCTTACCTGTTTTTTTTGCACCCATCAGGGCAGCAATTGCATGAGGCCATGTACGCAATGCAGCACCAAATCCACCACCAACATATTGTGCGTTCACCTGCACGTTTTTCTCTTCCAGTTTAAACGCCTGCATAACGCTTTGCTGGGTGCTTTTTACTCCCTGCGTTTTTTCCCAAACTGTTACTTTATCATCCCCGTCCCATCGCACCGTGGTAGCATGTAACTCCATTGGGTTATGCACGTGAATGGGCATAATGTAGGTGCTTTCTATTTTCACTGGTGCGCCCTTCCATGCATCTTTTTCACCACGAACAACTTCATTGTAGCGTTGCCCTTCCAGTGGCTTATCCGTTTTCATGGCATCCACCAGATCAGTATGCGGCGCTTCTTTGTTGTATTGTGCTTTTATCAGTGAAGCTGCATAAGTGGCCCTCTCAAATGTATCGGCAATCACTAAAGCAATGGGTTGCCCGTTAAAACGAATAATGTTATCATTAAAAATTCGTAATCCCTTGCCACCGGTTTGTCCTTTTGCAGGGTTGGTGCCTTCATCATACCCAGGAATTTTCGGTGCATTTAAGTGCGTGATAACAGCTATTACACCGGGTGCTTTTTCGGCGCCCTTTGTATCAATTGCCGTGATAGTTCCCTTGGTGATGTTGCTGCCGGCTAACACGCCGTAGGTCATTCCCGGCAGGTCGTATTCAGCAGCATATTTTGCAGCGCCGGTAACTTTTGCTCTACCATCTACACGGTCTAAGTCAGCCATTGGCGCATTGGTATCAAAAAATAATTTATCCATAAAATTGATTAGATGCCGGTAAGCGTTTTTAAAGTATGAACAATTGTATTCGGCGCCAGCGTTAATTTGAAATCATTGTGACCATAACTCTTTGCGTCTTTTAAAGCCAATGCTGCTGCCTGCTGAAAATTGGCAACAGTAGCTTCTTTGCCTTTCAGAAACGTTTCAGCTGTTGTTAACCGCCAGGGCTTATGCGCCACTCCACCCATTGCTAAACGGGCCTGCTGAATTGTTTTTCCTTTTATATCCAAAGCAGCAGCAACAGATACCAAGGCGAATGCATACGAGGCCCTGTCGCGGATCTTTTGATACAAACTATTCTTTGCAAACGCTTTATTAACCGGCACTTCAATAGCGGTGATCATCTCTCCTTTTTGAAGGTTGTTATCCTTTGCAGGATTGTCGCCCGGCAGGCGATGAAAATCTAAAATAGGAATACGGCGTTCGCCTTTTGCACCGGCGACTATAACGGTGGCCTCCAATGCGGCCAGCGCAATGCACATATCCGATGGGTTCACGGCAATACATTTATCCGATGCGCCAAAGATGGCGTGCATGCGGTTGTATCCTTTTAACGCACTGCAGCCGGTACCGGGTTGGCGTTTATTGCAGGGCATAACGGTGTCGTAAAAATAAGGGCAGCGGGTCCGCTGCATGGCATTGCCACCAACGGTAGCCATGTTTCTTATTTGTGCAGAGGCGCCTGCGTTCAATGCCTGTGATAATAAAGGCAAAGCTTTTCTGATGGTTTCATTCTCGGCCACCTCACTATTCAACGCCAATGCGCCAATGCGGATAATACCGTTAGCTTCTTTAATTTCTTTTAAAGGAAGACGAGTAACATCGATCAACTTTTGCGGGCTCATTACACCCCGCTTCATTAGATCAACAAGGTTAGTACCACCGGCAATCAGTTGCGCAGTGGCGTCTTTATTTATGGAAGCTACTGCGGCGCCAACAGTAGCCGGCCGCGCATAATCAAATGGGATCATTTAACACCTCCTTTTTTTACTACGTCTTTAATAGCATCTACAATATTGGGATAGGCTCCGCAACGGCAGATATTTCCACTCATATATTCTCTTATGTCAGCATCATTTTTTGCATGGCCTTCACGGATGCAAGCCACCGCCGACATGATCTGGCCCGGTGTGCAATAGCCGCATTGAAAGCCATCATGCTCAATAAAAGCTTCCTGCATCGGGTGCAGGTCATCACCATTCTGCAAGCCTTCGATGGTTGTTATTTTTTTACCATCCTGCATTACAGCTAAACTCAAACAACTTAAAACCCGCTGGCCATCAACATGCACTGTGCAGGCGCCACACTGGCCATAGTCGCAACCTTTTTTAGAACCGGTAAGGTGCAATTGCTCCCGTAATAAATCCAGTAATGTAACCCTTGGTTCTACCTGTAAGGAATAAGGCTTGCCATTCACTTCTATTTGTAAGGGAAGTTTTTCAAAGTATTCAGCACCCTTTTCATCCAGCTTATCTTCAGCCGCTTTTACAAGAGCTGCCGGTGCCAGCGTTATAGCTGCAGCCGCCGTCGTTCGTTTTAAAAAGGAGCGTCGCGAATGTGCTGCACGCAGAACATCATCTTCGTGTTCGTTGGTCATTGGTATAAGAGTTTATGAAGAGTAATTTAGGTATTAAATGCATTGCTATAGAAATCGGCCGGTAATAAATTTTTGGCGATGAAATTTGTGGAAGGGGTGAACGGATTTTTAAAAATTCTTTCAACTCACCGGCAGCAACAGCTGTAAAATAAAAACCCCGCTGCATAGCGGGGTTAGGTTATAAAAGGATAGCTGTTACCATCTCCTGTCGTTCCTTGCATAAGGATTGCTGTTATTACGGTTGCGGCTTCCCTGGAAGCGGTCTCTCACAGCCTGCACCTGCTGCCGGCGCTGCTGCTCCAGTAAGCGCACCTGGTAAGATTTTTCTGATGAACGCATCCGGCGGGCCGATTGTACATCGCGAATCTTGTAATCGAACTCACGATTGATACGCTGAATTTCGAAATCTCTTTCTTTAGCGCTGGAGTTGTTGTTATTGTACCGTGAGTTGTTATCGTACCGGGAGTTGCCGTTATCATATACGGTGCGGTCATTGGTTCCGCCACCCAGTATTACATCGCGGTTTTCGGTGCGGTTAGGATACGAATTCGGGTACTGCGCAAACGCCCCGGTTACAGCAACAAGAGCGATAGATAAAGTAAGAATCTTTTTCATAGTGACTGTTTTAAATTGTTAGGCTTTAAGATGTGAAGCGGCCTCTGTTGTTTAAAGAACCTGCGTTAATTAAAGTGAATAGTTTTAAGAAGCAGCCATTTATTTTCATGTATGATACAACACCAATAAAAATCCCTTTGCATCAACAAAGGGATGAAGTCTTTAATGAATTATTTACACTGAAATTATTTCTTGTTTGTATCAACCGGCTTCACTGTTTTTAAATATTTATAGATCGCTTTCAATTCTTCATCGGTCATGCGTCCATACGATTCCCATGGCATGTGACTGTGCTTGATAATTTTACCCATACGAAAGCGTTTGATAAAATCCTGCTGGCTCCAGCCGTAAATTCTTCCGGAAGGATGCGGCGTAAGGTTAGGCGAGATCAATGTTGCTTTTCCTTCCTCTTCAAACTCAATACCGCCGGCTAAAGGTTCGCCAACATACTGACCAATTCCATTACGCTTTGTATGGCACTCATTGCAGTTGGCAACAGCCATTACCAGGTGGCGTCCATAAGCAATTGTCGTATCAGGTTTCACTACTGCTTTTACCGGTTCGGTGGGACCGGTGGGTTCTATCAAAAAGGCTTTAATTACCTGGCCCATTACATTGTATTCATGATCAGGTATTTTATTTTTTACCGGTTTTATTGAACGCAGGTAAGAAATAACTGCGGTAAGGTCATCATCGCTCATGTTTTGAAATGGCATAAAAGGCAGCACGGCCTCGCCGTTCTTTTTTACACTGTAACGCAACACACGGGCTATTTCGCCATCAGTCATACCACCGATACCAGTTGCAGAATCGGGTGTTAAGTTGCGGGTATAAAATGTTCCAAACGGAAGTTTAAAAGGAAGTCCGCCACTGAGTGCCGGTTCCTGGCCCCTGCCAAGTAATGAGTCTACGTTCTTTACGGTGCTGTGGCAATCAACACAATGTCCCGGCCCTAATACCAGGCGTCTTCCTTTTGCAATGATTGCTGTATCGGCAGATGCTTTAATACCTGGATAAGGAGCAGTATAAGTAAGGTGCTGCCTGAAAGCGGTAGCGACAGAAACACCCGCCACTATAAATAAAATGACGAGACCTGTCCATTTTAAAATTTTCCGGATCATACCCATTTAGTTTTGAGGAATGAAACTATTGTTGGCAGCGCCGGAAGGAAACAGGATAGGAAATGAATTGTATAATCAGCAGAACGATTTGATAATAATAGGTTTGATTTTGTACTAATGCAGCAGGTAATAATTAAACGGTTGTGGTCTTAAATGTATGGTGCGTAGTAAAGCAACCTTCGGGGATTCTTCGTCGACTCTTCGTCGACTCTTCGACAAGCTCAGAGTGACAAGGATAACAAGAGCGACAAGGATAACAAGAGTGACAAGAGCGACAAGAGCGAAAAGAGCAACAAGGGTGAAAAGGTGATAAGGGCGATAACCAACCTGGCTTGATCACTACAATAAAAACGGTGTCAGGCTGAGCTTGCCGAAGCCTTTTGGTAGTAAGGTTTTACGGCTAGCATGCATTTAAAACCACAGCCAGTTAAACATTAGAAAGGAACGTGATGCAGAAATGATCAGGAGCCTATAAAAAAGGTTTCTAAAGGGGAGGATACCTCCCTTTTTCATTTACTACATTTTACAGAATAAAGAATCCCTTCTGTTTGTTGGCAGAAGGGATTCTTTATTTTTTATAAAAGGCGCAAAAGAGGTTTTGTTGTCCGCTTAGGTTTATAGGACTTTTGGACGCCTTGGTTTTTCTTTAGGATCTGGACCCTGGTGGTTTTCTTTTAGGATAAACGGACCCTTAAACGGGGCTCTTTGGTTTTACTTAGGATCTGGATTGGATAGGTTGGCTTTTAAAAATAGATAGAAGCTGACTGATACTGGATTTTGTGGCTTTTCTGTTGGATAGTTGAACTTTAAAAAAACTTACTGGACGGTTGGTTTTCAGGACTTGGATTGGATTGATTAGCTATCAATCAACTTCTGCAACAAAAGTAATAAGGCTGAGCCTGCTGCACAAGAGCGGAACTGCCCATTATTAAGAGTCATAGATTTACTGTGCGGGCCTCGTAGATTAACGATAGCGGAAGGGAAGTGTTACGTATAAGTAGTGTAGAAAGCTATCCTTCATAGGGGGCTGAAAACAAAAAAGGCTGCATAGAAATGCTGCCTCGTTTTAAAATCCAATATCCTATGAAAAACCAAGACGAAAGTATAAGAGTAAACCAGTAAAAACAAGAGTAAAAACGCCCTTTCTTT
>JAQBNG010000127.1 GCA_028288675.1 Flavisolibacter sp.
TAAGCTCATAAACGTTTGACGGCGGAACCTAATTCCAGCAGTAGCACGCAGTTGAAATTTCAACCTTAAGCCACCATGTTTTCAAGTCTTGTGTTGACTGCTATATTTTGTCGCCAACATTATTGTCCAACTTTATTTGATAAATATTCAGTATCGTTTCTTAGTAAAGCTTTTAAGCAGTCAAGAGCATCGGCCTTGGTCTGCCCTTGAATATCTGTGGAGTAATTTTCTTCTATCTTTTCTTTAAGTCCAAAAAATGTTTTTACTTTCTTTGGTCGCTTGTAAAAAATATAAAATTCATAATTGTCAGGGTCCCCAACTGCTGAAATTGCAAGGCCATTTTTATTATTGTTGTTCTCAACTTCAAATGAGGGTGAATAGTATATTTCTTTTTCTTTTGCGGTTGCCATCTTTTGCAAATACTCCTTCCAGGCAATCTTTTCAAAGTGGTCAATGATTGTGTCTTGTGCTATATATCCAAGCTCAATTATTTCTGGTTTAAGTGGGTCGCAAAATGATGCTCTGAAATTCATTGTGTCAGCTATTTTTTTGTGGTCTTTGCCTGCCTGTAAACAACCGGCAAACAAAATACAGAGTATAAGGTAAAAGCAGGTAGTTGTTTGAAAGCAAAATTTATTTTCAACAATTTTTCGCATATTTAGTTAATCTCCATTGGTTATTAGCTTGCCTGTAAAGTTGCAAATTATATCGTGCAAAATGTTTGGTCATAAGCCGCCAAACATAGCTGCCATATTCCTTGCCTTTGCGTAATTTGCAATGTAATGTTGAAATGATTTTTCGCTTCAAGAAAGTATCCTATCAGGATATAAACTTCTCATTTTACTCTTCTTCACATTGTATTCTCTTTTACCTAAATTGTACTTGTAAAAAACCACTTCACATGATCTGCTCTAAAAAAATCTATCACAGTTTTTCTCTCACCCTTCTTTTGTCTTTTATTACAATGATAGCCTCCTCGCAAGGCACTATGCTTTTGCGGCAGCCAACACTCAGTAAGCAGCACATTGTTTTTGTTCATGGTGATGATCTTTGGGTAGTTGCCCGCGAAGGTGGCGATGCCCGAAGGCTTACTACCGCCATAGGTGCAGAAACAAGTCCGAAGTTGAGCGCCGATGGTAAGTTGGTTGCTTTCACCGGCCAGTATGATGGCAATACCGATGTATATATCGTACCGGTTGATGGCGGTGAACCAAAGCGATTGACCTGGCATCCCGGCCCTGATGTAGTACAAGGATGGACACCAGATGGCAAGTCTGTTTACTTTACTTCGGCAAGAGAAACAACGCCTATTGCCAATCAAAAATTTTTTAAAGTACCTGTTGAAGGCGGCACACCGGAAGCGTTGATTATTCCTTTTGCTTCTTCAGGAAGTTTTTCAAGCGATGGTCAATTGATGGCCTACCAACCTTACCAATTTTGGGATCCGGAATGGCGCAACTATCGGGGCGGACAGGCACAGCCCATTTGGATTTTCAACATGAAGACCAACGAAACAATTAAAACGCCACGAACCGATAATGAACGGCATACAAGCCCGGTGTGGGATAACGGAATGTTGTACTTTCTTTCCGAAGCTGATTTCGCTAACAATGTATGGATGTACAACCCGCAAACAAAAGCAGTGAAGCAGCTAACGTTTCACAAAGATTTTGATGTAAAAAATCTATCGGCAAGCAATGGACAATTGGTGTATGAACAAGGTGGTTATCTACACAGTTTTGACATAGCTGCAGGCAAGTCAAGGCAGCTCCAAATAAATGTGAAAGGCGATCTGAATTATGGCCGTCCGCGGTGGAATAATGTACCGGCAACAGGGCTAATAAATGCATCGCTTTCGCCAACAGGTAAGAGAGCCGTATTTGAATATCGCGGAGAAATTTTTACCCTGCCAAAAGAGGCTGGTGATTGGCGAAATATTACACGTTCACCTGGTGCGGCAGATCGTTACCCAAGCTGGTCGCCGGATGGACAAAAAATAGCGTGGTTCTCCGATGCCAGTGGCGAGTATCAGTTAATGGTTAATGACCAATCAGGTTTAGGAACACCGAAAGCGTATCCAATTCCAAATAAAAAATTCTACTATTTTCCTTCCTGGTCGCCGGATAGTAAGTTCATTGCGTTTACCGATACCGATTATAATCTTTGGAACCTTGAGCTAGCAACAGGAGCAATAAAATTAGTGGCTACCGATAAGTTAGCACATCCAAACCGTAGCTTAAATCCGGCCTGGTCGCCAGATAGTAAATGGATCGCTTATGTACAGATAATGGACAATCAATTCAAGGCCGTTAAAGTATTCAGCGTTGAAACAGGCAAGAGCACACAACTAACAGATGGCCTTTCTGATGCCATTGACCCGCAGTGGGATGAGAGCGGAAAATATTTATACTTTTTGGCCAGTACCGACTATGGTTTAGGCACCGGTTGGTTAGATATGAGCAGCTATAATATCCCGGTTACAAGGGCTTTGTATATGGCCGTTCTTTCTAAAGATTTGCCCTCGCCTTTTGAGCCTAAGAGCGATGAAGAGCCTACGAAAACCGCAATGGAGGAGAAGCCTGTACTGGTAACAAAAACCACGGGTGATACAGTAAAATCTCTTGCCTCGAAACCAACCGGCGTAAGAGTTAAAATTGATTTTGATAACATAGCCCAACGCATCATTGCTGTAGATGTACCGGCGAGAAATTATGTGGGATTGATTGCAGGACCCGAAGGACATATTTTTTATTATGAAGCAGTTCTTAATGAGCCGGGAACTATTCTATATCGCTATAGTTTAAAAGATAGAAAGCCAACTGAAATAATGAGAGGCGTATTAGGTGCAGCTACAAGCTTCGACCGTAAGAATTTATTGTACCGGAGTGGACCTAACTGGCATATAGTAAGTGCGGCCACTACAGCTCCTAAACCAGGGGAAGGAAAGTTAGCAACAGAAGGCATGAAAGTTTATGTTGATCCCGCAAAAGAAGCAGCACAGATCTTTCGCGAAGGATGGCGTTACCAACGCGATTTTTTATATGTTGACAATGTACATGGCGCACCGTGGGATAAAGTTTATAGCTGGTACAAGCCCTGGGTGGCACATGTTAAGCATCGCTCTGATCTAAATTATGTTATTGACATATTGGGTGGTGAAGTGGCTGTTGGGCATTCCTTTACATCGGGTGGCGATTATCCCGAGGTTACGACAATTCCTGTTGGTTTGTTAGGCGCCGATTTCGAGAAAGAAGGCGGCTTCTTCAGGCTTAAAAAAATCTATACAGGCGAAAATTGGAACCCTGAACTACGTTCGCCATTAAGTGGCCCGGGAATAAATGTAAAAGAAGGCGAGTATTTATTAGAAGTAGATGGAAGGCCGTTAACTGCAGCCATGAATATTTATAGTTTGTTTGAAGGCACAGCCGGCAGGCAAATTAAAATTAGGGTAAACAGCAAACCCGTTATGGAAGGTTCAAGGCTTGTTACAGTTGTTCCTGTACCAAGCGAAGCCGGCCTGCGTTCACGCAGTTGGGTAGAAGCTAACCGTAGAAAAGTAAGTGAGCTTTCTGGTGGCAAGTTGGCGTATGTGTATGTGCCTAATACCGGCAATCCAGGGTATACTTATTTCAACCGTTACTATTTTGCACAGCAGGATAAACAAGGCGCTGTGATTGATGAACGTAACAATGGTGGCGGTTCTGCAGCCGATTATATGATTGATATTATGGGCAGAAAACTGCAGGGCTATTTCAATAATAGGGTGGAAGGCCATAAAGTTTCTACCACACCAATGGCTGGCATCTGGGGACCGAAAGTGATGATCATAAATGAGAATGCAGGCTCCGGTGGCGACCTGCTTCCTTATATGTTTAGAAAAAATAAAATTGGTCCATTGGTAGGAACCCGCACCTGGGGCGGATTGGTTGGCACATGGGATACGCCGCCTTTTATAGATGGCGGCCGTATGGTTGCGCCACGGGGTGGCTTTTTTGATACGAATGGTGAATGGGCTGTTGAAGCCGTTGGCGTTGCTCCAGATGTGGAAGTTTTCCAGGACCCGAAAGAAGTGATAGCAGGAAGGGATCCGCAATTAGAAAGAGCAGTGCAGGAAGCATTGAAATTATTGCCAACACAAGGGATAGAGTTAAAGAAAGAACCACCGCCTCCGGTGAGGTATAAAAGACCGGCGATGTAAGGTTGAAAAATGGCTCCTGCTTAGGAGTCATTTTTCATATATATAGTTCCTAACTCATAGCACGTTGGTCGCTGTAAAGGATTATATATTACACCAACTCTGCTAGTAGTCTGCCCTCCTGTTTCTCCTGTATAAATAAGTAGCTAATGCAAAAATTCCCAACACAACGTATGCTGCTGTAAAACCGTTACCTGGATTGGCATCCAGCGTAGAAGAATAAGCATTGCTTCGATTAGTAAGTCCAAACGCAACAGTCTTATTCGCATCGGTTAATTCATCTAAATAATCAGCTGTTTCTATTGGTGTAATATGGTCTTGCTTGTTTTGATAGTTGTATTGAAGAAGTATAGTATTGTTGTCAGGTTTTGAGTACTTGTAATCAAAAGCAAATGCGGCCTCGCTAAAATTAAAATTCCCTTCTTCAATAGGCCAATCTTCCGGTAATTGTATTTCTATTTGTTCTTCATAGCGGGCTGGATATGTAAGTGCAAAAGGCATTACTCTTTTTTCTGATTTAGGCTTTTTAATAACACTATTTATAAAGTAGGGCTCTAATAAAATTTTTGACTTGTCTTGATTGTTTTCCCAAAAATCATTGATAGTATAATATTCGGTAGAAGTAAAAAAACCAGTGTTGTCATCGTCCTTATAAGTAAGACTGTCGGCTTCTACTTTTTTAAAGTAAGGAGTGTATAGCTCTTTATAACTCTTTTGGATTTGCTTAGTGCTATTGCTATTAAAACTATAGCGGATGTCATCTGCAAACGAGCCTGATGATGTCGTAATCACTTTTAGGCGTACCGGCCCATTTGAACTGGTAACGTAGAAAATTTCTTTCGAAGTCACCTTTCCCGTTTCCTGCAGGGGAATAATTGTAAGGCTAGTGGTACCGGGCTGTATTACTAAACCGGTTTGATAATCAGGGTATGAAATAGTTTGAAGGGGGCCTCTTTGATAACTACTTGTAGCATCGAACCAGTATGTTTTATTATTGACTTTTGCACAAACTGTAACGTGGTTAAAAGCATAAGGTGAAGGCAGCCAGGTGCCTATTGTTTTTTTAAAGCTTGTATTAGTTAATACAGGGTACGCTTCAACATGTAAGCCTCGCAGCAGGGTGCACAGTAAAAAAGCTTTGTCTTTACAGTCGCCATAACGTTGCTTGAAAATTTGTGCCGGCGCATGAGGCTTGTGCGAACTTACGCCCATCTCAACTCCCATATATCGTACGTCATCCTGAACAAACCGAAGGGCAGCTGTTACCTGCTCTTCAACAGTAGCGTATTTTAATTTTATCTCCTGTACTTTTTGCAACAAATTTGAAGGCAGCGTTGCAGGAAACGGATATAATTCCATAGCCCAATCGTTCACTTCCTTCCAGCTTTTAAATTCACTAACCATCACAGCAGGGTAGCAATCGTACCAGGAGGGAAGATTGTCATCAAGATCCAGTGGTGCGACTTCATTCATTACCCACTCATAGGTTATTTCATCTCCTAAGGTTTCAATTTTGGGTTGGACAGTTGTAATTGTATTTTTAACAGTGACGTTCCGAGATTTCGGCACAATGAGTTTGTAAAAAATTTGGTAAACAGGAACACCGAACTGTGTTAAGTAAACCTCTGCATAGTGGTTCTTAACAATAGGGTTAAAGCCTTTTATTGTATAACTGTATTCAATTATATCATCTTTTCTTATATCTTCTAAAAAAAGAACCGCAGTGAGTGAGCCATTGTATATGGAGCGTTTCAACTCCTTTTCCTGTTGAATGGTTTTAAAGTTTGCTAAATTCAATTGGCTGATATCCTGGTTTCCACGAATGATCTTTATAGAATGAAAAGCGACAGTTTGGTACGATGGATCAAAGTCAACAGAGATTTGCGATTGATCTTGAATACCAGCTTCTGAGAGAATATGAACTACTGTTCTATAGTAAACCGCTTTGTGTACTAAGGATACCTGTTTTTCATAATTAAGATCGGAGTAACCGTCTTCAGCTCTGTTGTCAAGATTGCTTTTTAAGTAATCTACTTTGATAACAGTTACCCATCCCGGTTGTTTTTCGATGGTGGGTTTGTGGCTTTGCGGATAAACATCAGTCACTAAAAATTGAAAAAATGTATAAAGTAAAATGCAATATGTGAACTTCATGGCAGGTGTTTTGGCTCCTTAAATATATCTGTTAGCAATTAAAAACAATACTTTACACAATTTCTTTTGGAAATAAAAGATGTACCTGTTTCTGCCAAATATGAATGTAAACCCTTCGTTAGTTATAGAATGAAACTGTTGATGTTGTGCCATCGTACCCTGGTATTACAGGCGTGCCCAGGTAGGCCTCAGCAGCTATTTATACTACACCGACTTTGAACTCGCTTCCAATTAGCCAGCAGTAACAAGGCAATAAATACTTTGTTGCAAAAGCGCTGTCAAATAAATCAAACTTTTCTACAGCTCCTTCACTAGTTTATCAACAAACACTTTGCTCATAGCAGTTATGTTCGCATCATACTGATCAAGATATTCGGAGGTGGCTTTCTTCCAGGATTTGAAGTAGCCCAGGTTCATTTTATCATTAGGGTAAGGCACCGTAATCACCCCTTGCTTAGCAGGGCTACCTTCTCCCGAAAGTTTATACCGCACCACCATGTCGCTGCTTTTCCCCTTGATGGACACATTATCCCAGCTAACTAAAAGCAGCACCATGTGTCCTTTATCATCAAAAGAGAATTCAGTTGGTATCTGCTCTACGGAAAGCTCCAATTTTTTTGCCTGCAACTTTTGCATCAGGCCTTTGTTAGCAAGGCTTGTTACTGTTGACGTAAAATTGGTAACAGGTATCTGCGGGTTTAGCTTGCAAATATTTCGGTAGGTTACTCCTATATAAACAATAAGTGGCAGTACGCTTGTTTTGGTTACAGAACTAGAGGTGGCTGCCCCGCCGTCAGCAAGAGTTGATGTAACCGTGATCTGTTCATTGGGCCTTTTCTTTTGCACTCGTTTATCGCTATATACTTTAGCCACTTCTGCATCCAGCTTTTTTGCTGTAAGGCAACTGGTAAGTAAAAAGGAACAAAGAATACTTATTGAAAGGGCAGTAAAGCAGGGATGAAAGTTGAAATTCTTAAGAGAAATCATAGCGGTGTTTGGTTTAGCGTACGGTTGTATTAGGCCTCTAAAATAGCCGTTTGAAATTGTGATACAAGTTTTTTCTAAATGATAACCTGGTAATAACAGGATACAATAAAAACTGCAATGTCTTTCAGCCGATATTTTACGCCAATGCATCTATAATTTTCAAGCGGACTTATAGGAATTAGTTAGCGATATGGAAATACTAAACTGTGACGAGTCCTGCACTTAATTCAATATAAAATAAAAATACGTTTGCGGAGACATCGTCCTGGAAGCCCGATACGTTTTCTATTTTACTATTCACCAGGCTTATAAACCCTCTCCTTATTCTTCTCCACATCATCCCTGTAAAAAAATACATCCCTCAAGTTTCCATTGATATATAACTGTGCCTGGTCCTTATAATGTTTTGAAGCAGGATCAAAAGATTGTCCGCCCGGTATTACTGCTTTTGCTTTTATTCTTTCACCAAATTCCACGGCGGCTACAAAACTATTACCGGCATAGCCATACCCTTTCGTGGTTTTATTCCACACTGGTTCAAAAGCTGGTAAGGAGCCTAAAAATGCAGTTGCCATTCCTACCGGAAGACTCGCTTCGCTATCACTAAAACTTTTGCCTTTTGCTGTTCGTTGGTAACGGTTAATATCTCCCCATGCTACCTGCCAGGTTCCATAAGTGTTTTGCCGGTAGGTTACAATGTCGTTAAGGTATTCCAGCAGTTTATGTGGAGCTGCATTTTTAACTAACGATGTCATCCATTTTATTTGGTCGCTCATTTCCTCATCGCCAGTTTGTGTACCTTCTTTTTGTAAAAGATAATAGGCCCATTCTATTGCAAGGGTTGTGGCGACAGATGAAACATGAGACCTTTTATCCCAGTTTTGTAAAAACGCTACAGGTTCTTTTAAGCCTTCTTGCAAAGGATCATTTACCGGTAAATTGGCATACGCTTCAAATAGTGGCGGAAGCAAACTATCGAACGCGGAGAGGTACCGGTTATAGCCAAGCATAATCATTTTATCAAGGGTGTAGCCGTTTTCTTTTTCCAATTCCTTTATTGCCAATAATGATCTGAAGTTCTCTGCCTCAGGGGCCATATATTTTGGGTAAGATTTGCTGTTGATTGAATTGATGCCACTGGCACTGAAAGGAGTAGAGTTGCAGTTTTGGATAAACCCTTGCCGCGGATTTTCGAGATGTACGATTTCGTCTAAACTATAGGCTCCTTTCCATGATGTTTTAGAATTGCTGCCATCAACCGGTTGTGTCCAATCATACGACGTATCCCGTTTCGGAATAAAGTTGCCATGCCAGTAAGCAATGTTTCCTTTGTTATCTGCATACATTGTATTGGTGGTGGCATTGGCATACAATTTCATTGTTGTTTTGAAATCATCAAAACTCTTAGCCTTTGTTCGCTGCCAGCTTTGAATTAAGCCGTTTAAAGAAAGAGTCAGGATTTTAAGGCTTAACAGTTTGCCGCTTTTGCTTCGGCCAACTACCGGGCCGTGATGCGTATAAAGAGCTGTAAGATTATGTTGACTGTTGCGCCCTTCTTTCTTTAAAGAAAAAGCTATTTGTTTTTGTACAACAGGCTTCATAGTTCCATCGTACAAAGTGTATAATACCTTGTCTTTTTCAATCAACTCATCTTCATATAAATCGTCCGCATCGGCCATAGACGATGTATGCATCCAGCCACAACTTTCATTAAATCCCTGGAACACAAAAAATTGTCCCCACGTAACCGCGCCATAAGCATTCAGCCCTTCTTCACTTACCATCTGCGCCTCCATTCTAAAATCAAAGCTTACATGCGGGTTGATGTACAGTAAGGCTTTTTTATTTATTGTTTTTGCAGGTGCAATGGCAAAGGCATTAGAGCCCTTTAGATTTGATTCATCGTGTATTAATTTGAATGAAGTGGTCACAGGCAATTCATACATACGCCTTATATCCTCACTACCAAGGCCGCCTGTTTTCAATGATACATAAGCGCCGTCAGTAAAAAGCAGTGGATACCAAGGTTGGAAATGGGTTAACAGCAACGGTTTTATATGCGGATTTTTATAGAGATAATAATTCACGCCATCGGCAAAAGCATGCAGCAAATTTTTAAGCCAAGGTGGACTTTCGCGGTAAGCTTTTATAGCTGATAAAGTATCGCCAATCAGTCGTGAAAGAAGATCACTGTACAAAGCATCCTCTCCATCTACTTCTGCAGTGCGGCCTAGTTTATCTATGTAAGCTCTTTCTACTTTTTCAAAATTCTCTTCGCATTGCGCATACATCAAACCAAAAACAGCGTCGGCATCTGTCTTTCCATAAATATGCGGAATGCCCCAGGTATCTTTTATAATAGTAACTCTTGCTGCCTGCTCTTCATACTTTTTTATTAAAACGCTATCCTGCTTTTTTTCTGAGCAAGCGAAGATGAAAATGAATGGAAGTAATAGCAGTTGGCGCATGATGGAAGGAATGTGTTTCTAAGATATACATTCAATTGCTTCTTATCATTGATCAATTTTATAAAATTTTAAAGAGCATAAGCGGGCAAAGAATAAAACATTGATAAACACTGATAGCGATCAGCTTTGCCAAACAGAGATATACATTACCGTATTCTCATTATTGCTGCGTTCCACTATTTTAAAATCACATATCGCTAAAAATTGTATTTTAATAGCGCCATCTTACTTATTCATTCCAAAACCACCTCTTCATGACAGCTTTAAATCCTGGTATGCCTGATACAGGGCCACAACCTGTTAGCAATCTTATTTCTTCAAAACAACTCTTGTTTTCGCCACGTATTCAATCATTAGATGTGCTGCGCGGCATAGCGGTTTTATTTGCATTGTTCATCAGCGTTTGGGCATTCGGCGGCTTTAGCCAGAACGATCAAAATGGTTTACTGATTTCTTCCAAAGGGTTTGCCTACCGTTTGTTTGGTGCCATAGATATTTTGTTTGATGGAAAAATGCGTGGCCTTATTGCCATTGTTTTTGGCGCCGGCATGTTGCTGTTCTTATCTAAGGATAATAAAAAAGATGAGCCGTCAACACACGATCTTTTCATCAGGCGGCAAATGTGGCTGATACTTTTCGGCATCATAAACGGGCTGCTTTTTTTCTGGACGCAGGATGTACTTTTTCACCTGGGCATTATGGGGATTTTGCTATTTCCCTTTGTGCGCTTATCGGCAAGAGGTTTATTGATCGCTGCCACTGTAGTTACCTTAATTTATAGTGGTAAAAATTTCTGGAGCTATGCCGATGACCGCAAGACCTACAATAAATATGTTGCTGTATTAGCTGCTGAAGAAAAGATAAAAAAAGATTCAGTGGCTAAATCAAAAGCAATTGTCGCAGGCATTAAAGACTCAACCGCAAAGAAAGATACGCTTACAAAAAAGCAGGCAGGAGAGAAAGGTGCATGGGAAGGTATAATAGCCGGCATGAAGTACGACTCAAAGAAAGATGATGGTGAGAATAAAGCGATGCGGGCATCATCATACTCAAGTTTGTATAATCACGTGCTGCCATCCTTGCAGGCAAGAGAAGCGCAATGGACCTACCAATTCGGCATCTGGGATTTTAGCAGCATGATCTTCCTGGGTATGGCTTTGTTTAAGGTTGGTTTTTTTACAAATAAGTTTTCGCGAAAAAACTATTTACTGATTGCAGTTATTGGAATTACAGCCGGTTTGTTATTAGGCTGGTACCGCCTGCACAACCATCAGCATACCTTACAAGATTATGCTAAATATATAAATGGCCATTACCTGCCACACCATTTTTTCTTTCCATTTGAAAGAGCATTCGCCGCCTTAGGTTATGCAAGCGCCGTGCTTTTCTTAATCAATGCAGGTGTATTTAAAATGCTGTGGCGGGGCTTTGCCAATGTTGGCCGGCTGGCCCTGACTAATTATCTTATGCAAAGCATTATTTGCACCTTGTTCTTTACAGGTTTTGGCGCCGGTTATTTTGGAAGGCTTAGTCAGGGCCAGCTTTATTTATTCGCAATTGAACTTTTTGTGTTGCAGGTTATATTCAGTTCGCTGTGGTTTAGAGTGTATCATACCGGGCCTGCCGAATGGCTTTGGAGAAGCCTGATCTTATGGAAACGCCTGCCCTTTAAAAAGCAAAAAGAACAGCCGTTAGAAACATCTATACCAACCATTTTCTGATACTTTAATTACAATTATTATGAACCCAGATACGCCAACAATATATCCTGCCGAAGCCCTTTTGCCAATAAAAGGAGAACCTGCTCAAACGCTGATAAATCAGACCGTAAAACCGGTTGACATCGCCGACCGGATTCAAACAATTGACATGGTGCGGGGCTTTGCCCTGCTTGGAATATTAATGATGAACATACCCGTTTTTGGAATAGATGGAAGCTCCACACAACAAATTTTAAACGCATCGCATACTACCGATTATTGGACAATGGCAACGGTGAGCACTTTGTTTGAAGGCACCATGAGGGGATTGTTCTCTATGCTTTTTGGTGCGGGTATGATCCTGTTTACCCTGAATAAAAAAGATGTACCCGGTGGGCTATCAGTAGCTGAATATTATTATCGCCGTTTAGGGTTGCTGGTGGTGTTTGGGCTAATTAATGCGTATGTGTTTTTGTGGGAAGGAGACATACTTTTTTATTATGGCCTGGCAGGGATGCTGCTTTATCCTTTTCGTAAAGCCGGTGCAAAATGGCTACTCGTTCTAGGGCTGGTTTGCATTGGTATCGGCATCTATAAAACAGCGGCCTGGTATGGCGATATGAGGGAAAACAGGGCCGGTTATAAAGAAGCCATTGCTGCAGAAAAAGCGGGTACAAAGCCAACCGAAAAACAGGAAGAGCAAAAAGGAGCATGGAGTAGATTCGAAGGAAACTTTAAACCCGATACATCAAGGATAAATGAAGGCATAAGGGAAATGAGGGGAAGTTATGGAACGGTTTTCAATCATTTGCTACCACGCAATGCGGGTAACGAAACCTGGGGAACCTATCAAGGAATATGGGATATGCTAAGCATGATGTTTATTGGTATGGGCTTATTTGTACTGGGATTCTTCTCTAACAAACGATCTACTTCTACTTATATAATGACATTGCTGATTGGGTATGGATTAGGCATACCCCTTGGTTGGATTAGCTTTAATGATGGCCTTACCGGATGGGTAAGTAATATCGCCACCTATGTTGATACCTACAGGCAACCGCACTGGTTGCTCTATGATGTTAGAAGGATGTTGTTAGCCGTGGGCCATGCCAGTGTGCTTCTGCTGGTATTTCGTTCCCGCGCCATTCCGTGGTTGATGAAAGGGCTATCTAACGTTGGGCAAATGGCGTTTACCAATTATCTTATGCAGAGTATTATTTGCTCCCTTTTCTTTTTCGGTTATGGGCTTGGCAATTATAACAAGCTATCTTATCATCAACTCTACTATGTGGTAGGTGCAGTATGGATCTTCCAGTTGATCTTCTCTGCTATCTGGCTACGATATTTTAAGTTCGGCCCTTTTGAATGGGCCTGGCGGTCGCTTACGTATTGGAAGAAACAGGGGATGCGGAAGAAGGTAGTGACTCTGTAATTTGGTGCGAAGCCTATAAAATAATATACATGTGGACAGCCAGTGTCGTTGCTATTTGTTACCTACGTTATTTATACTTTAGTTAGAAAGTAGCGATCCCATTTGCATAATGGCAACTGCATTTAATTGCTTCGTTCTTTCGCTTGTAATAGTCCTGATGAATTGGAACCTCATGCTGCTTTCCGTATTTGATAGCACCACTAATTGCTCAATAGTGGTAATCGGGCAAATTGATATTACATGGGTAATTTATTTTAGATCAACCTGTTTTGATGGTACTGAAATAAAAAGTGGGGCTTTTAAAAGCCCCACTTTTTATTAGTTATGTTTCCACCTTCTAACTTTTCAACGGCTGGCCTACGGCAACTGCGCAATCATGTCCGGGTGCACCATGTGCCGGGTTTAGCCGCACATTGCTTTTGGCAGGTTGCGGCTGGCTAACTGGTGCCGCGCTATTGGTTGCATTAGTAACAGCGGCACTATTTAGTGGTGCGCCTTCGGGTATATCGCAACGATGGCCGGGCACACCATGGGCTGGGTTTACCTTACCACTTGCAGCAGCGTTATTTGTTTGGGTAGCCGGTGTGGTTACCGGCAAATTATTGACACTATCACCTGCTGCACTTACAGGTGTTATCGGAGCAGTTAAGGATGGCGTAGCAACTGTTGAAGGATTTGCTACTTTGTAATTAGCTGTGCCCGAATTACAAGCGGCGAAAGAAACAGCAAGGACAGAAAGGCAAAATAGTTTATTCATAATGATCGATTGGTAAGATAATTCTCTGAAAGTACAGGAATAGCCTAAGAAGAAAAAGCGGCAGGGCTAAAATAACATTCATTTTGGAAGCAGAATTCCTCAAGCTTTTAACAGCTTGCTACTTTCATATTACTCTGGGCTTGTAGTCGGTAAACAAAAAGAGATGCTCATGAGCGTCTCTTTTCACTAGTAACAATATGTTCCTACGCTCTCTTATACGGAAACTTCTTCGATGCATTCCTCATCAATGACTTTGCTAAATTCTCACTGCTGCTGCCTACAGAGCCACTCGCCTGGTAGTCGTATTTCCACTGGAGCTTCGCCTCTTTATCATGCACAGAAATGGTTACATCCGTTTTGTTGGTAGAGCCCCAGGCACCAAATAATACGCCTACCACAACAGCTGCTCCCTCCGACATGGGCTTCGACATGCTGATCTTACCGGTCACTACTCCATCCACTCCTAAAAGCTGGCATAATTCAGCACGATCTTTTAATGAGATGTCGGAACAGGTAAGATTGTTTTTCCGTAAGATCGCATTGGTTCTGTCTACATCCTGGAACTCGATAGAGTACTCCTTGTTGCGCTGTAAAAAATACGTGTAAACATTGTTCTGAACATCGTAGCCTGTTTTTTCCTCCGATTGTTTCAAGGTTTCCAACGTGACGTTTTTAGGTAAGCGCTTGCTGTCAATTGAGGTGTTGAACGGAATGATGGCAAGTGTTTTAATTTTTGATTGAGAGGTTTCAAAACTTTCGGCCTTATAAATAGTAGGACCGCAAGAAGTAAAAGCAATCATTGCCACGAAGCTTAAAAGAAAAGTGATCTTTTTCATTTGATTAGTTTGATTTTAATAAAGTAGTTGTTTTGACCAGGGGCGAATGTAAATGGCAAAGACAGCGATGGCAATCGCATACCTGGGTGATTTGCAATAACGGTTGAATGAATCGTATAGAAAATAAAAAGAGACGCTTCATCAGCGTCTCTTCCCCTATAAAAAAATTGAAGTTTAAAAATCTAATCCTAAGGCTAAATACGTTTGCGGCTTTCCTTTAAAAATGCCATCCATTTGCCATGCTACATCAAATTTTACAAAATAACCAAGCAAGGTACTGCGGGCACCAAAACCATAGCCACCGGCAAACGGCCCAATACCACCGGCCTTCAACCGCACCGCTACACCTGCATTGTCGTTAGCATTAGTATACGTAATACTTGGCCGCTCCCATTTATCATAACTGCCATTCCATGCCGTACCTAAATCAACAAATTGCACCAACTGAAAATTGCGCAACAAGGCGTTATTTATTGGCCTGTTAAAGAGAGTGGTAAAAACCGGGAACCTTATTTCTGAATTAATTACAAGGTTGTTATTGCCATTGGCGACGTTTTGTACAAAACCCCTGAGATTTACCGCTAATGCCTGGTAAGCATAAGTAGCATCAGGGTCGGGCTGATTGGCGGGATTAAAATAACGGTAGGTACCATTGTCCCGGACGTTTTCGCCAAACTTGAGCCAGCCATCAACTCCACCGAGATAATAAATCACTTTTTGATTGCCCCAAGAAAAATCGGCTGCTGCACGAACGGCCCATATCACGTTGCGGTAAATAGGCAGGTAGTGGCGGGCATCGAAGCCTGCGTTAAACAAGTACTTGCCCTCGCCGTTGCCTAAGTCGCTTAGTTTGGTAAACCAGTCAACATAAGCTTTCCAGCGCAAGCCATTCCAGATATTCTGTGCAGGGTTTATCGTATTGTCATGCACATATTCTAATGTGAACTGGCTAAAGGTTTGTTTTGAGTCAGGCTGCTTTAATCCGGCAACGCTGCTGTTATTAAACACGAGCCTGTCAAACCTTGGACCTGCGGTTAACCGTATGCTTTTTGTTCTGTCCAAAGGATATTTTAAACGGGCCAGGTAATAATTGGAGATTACTTTTCCAAAAAGAAAATTACCACTCGACGCCTGCTGCGTACTTCTATAATAAGTGGCGCCCCAGTCGAACCTCTTTTTAAGATTGGTGTATTCAAAAAGAATGTCATGATCCTTTAAGTTAGGTGCAAAGCGGATTCCTCCTGAAATTTTAATGTCTTCAAATAAATCAACTGTGCCCATTCTGATCAGGCCATTAACTTCATTTCCGTTTGCTGGTGTAATAGGGCCTGCTCCACCACCATATACCTGGTATTTACTAACCCCAAATACAGTATTGTTTAATCCTGCTACGATGTAATCATTAAAAAATTTGCGGGGCCTGTACTCATACAGTTTAGCTTTTGACAATACGGTTTCAGCTTGCAGGTCTCGTGTTTCAAACTGCTGTCCTACCCTGCTCGAATCACGCTTATCGTTACCGAACTCGCTGTTGAAAAAATCGGTTGGCTTTTTTGTAGTATCGCCATTAGCAGGTTCATCCCGCATCAATTTCATCAGGTTAATCCGGCGCTGTTCATCCAGCTTTCTCCTATACTCGGTAGGCTTGGCCGATACATTGCGGCGGCGCAAAGCGGCTTCATCAACCTTTAAGCGATATAAGAATTTAATGTCTCCCTGGCGAATCACTTCACTTACCTGTGAATTGTCGCCTGCTGTACGGGTCTCCAGCAGACTTGCCTGGTAGTTAGTGAGCGGAAATACATAAGCGGAATCATTAGTGATAGAAACATACCCAACAGAATCAATATCGGTTTTACTCCATTCTTTTAGTACGCTATCCACTTCTTTCAGCGGCGGGTTGCGCAACACTTCATCCCCAATAAAAACCAAGGTATCAAGCCCTGCTCTTTCCGAACGGAAGAAACCTGCATAGCGGTTGGAGATACCATTTTCATCACTCACAAATGTAAAGTGGGTTGTTTGGTACTGCGATGGATAACGGGCATTGCCATAGCTTAAATTAGTTAACTGGGAAATTTGCTTGAAATCGGAATTGTTCCAGTTATCAATTAAAAAGATATTGTAAGGCCTTTGCGTAATGGCGGTATCGGTATCAAGCGCAGTCCCCGATGGACGATTGGAAGAAAAGATAATTCCTGTTTTACCGGGGAAGGCTACAAACTGCGGGTCCAGGTCATCGTACCTGTCATTTGTAATTTGCGCTACTAATTCTTTATCAATTTTATAAGTAAAGATGTCGGTTTGTCCACCTTTTACGGCGCTGAAAATAAGGGTGTTATTATCCAGCATGTACTTCATATCCTGCACCTGGTCAAATTGCGGCAGTTCCAGCTTCTCCCGTTTAATCCGGTTGATCAGGTCATAAACAAAAAGTTTGATTTTTCCCTCCTGGCTATATAAAACGGCCAGTCTTGTGCCTTTACCATCCCATGCTAAAATCGGGTAATTAGGGTTGATCTCGTCTTCTCTTGTGCGGGTACCAAATTTTAATAACACTTTACGGTCAATGAAATTTTCGTTAAGCACAACACTATAAATCCCCTGCTTGAATTCTACCACCGCATATGTAAAACTCTTGGGCAACGGGTTAGCATTAAAGCGGATAAAATCTTTCTTGCCTATTTCTTCCGAAACGGTTACCTGTCCTTTGGGCGCTATCTTACGGCCACGCAAATCTTTCAGGTAGATGTCGGGCATTTCCTGCATAAAATCCTTCAATACATCTTTAAATTTCTTCTTGGCAATTTTCTGCGTAGCGCTATTAAGGTTACGGTAAATGCGGGAGAGGTAAAGTAGATAGGTTGTTTTTTGCTTGCCGTATTTATTACCTACATAATACCAAAAAGCATGACCGGCAAGTAATGGCTTTTTAAAAGCAAACTGGTAAAAATTATTGTAGTCGCCACTAAGCAATGCGTTTTTTAAATCATTATCAAGCGCAGGGCTCCACTCTTCACCTGCATATTCAATGTAGCCATCGGTAAGCCATTTGGGCAGGTCGAGCAAGGTTTGATTAGCAGCAAATTCGCCCAGGTCATCACCAAACAAAACATTTTGCACCAGCACGCCGGCAATGCCCTGGCGTATCTGGCGACGAAGGTTTTCATGGTTCCCATCAAAATAGATCATCATTTTGTTGTTCACCAATTTGGTAACACCGCCGGTAGTTTGCCAGTCAATACCCAATCCTATATTGCTCTGGTACATCTCGTCAAAATTGTTATATACCACAATGTTGGCGCGGCGCTGCAGGCCGTACTCAACAAACTCCTCTAATTGCGGCAATTCTTTTTCGGCTACCTGAGCAACATATTTGCCTATTTCAAGACCATCCTGGCTAAAATAAGAATCGAAGTTGTCGGTTTGATAATAGCGCCAGGTGAATTTTTGATATTGTACACGGTTTTTCCCAAACTCCACGGCATTAACCTGTGCATTAGCGGCAGGTAAAAGACCCATTAAAAGAACAAAGGCTGCTGCACAGCGGCTCCATCTGATCATAAAATAGTGATGTGATTTTATTGCGGTGAATGTGCTCCCGTTTTGAATCGTAAATTGCATTAAAAATACAACAAACCTGCATGTTAACTGTTCAACCTTTTACATTCAATCCGGTACGGGAAAACACATATATCCTCTATAACGAAAAAGGAGACTGTTGTATTATAGACCCTGGCTGTTATTTTGCCGCTGAAGAACAGGAGTTAAAAGACTTTATTGAGCAGAATAAGCTTAAGCCCGTATTGTTGCTAAACACTCATTGTCACCTCGATCATATTTTTGGTAACCGCTTTGTACACAAAACCTATAACCTGTTGTTGCACCTGCATTCATTGGAGAAGGCAGTTTTAGACTATGGCCCTGCTGCAGGCCAACTATGGCAACTGCCTTTTGATAATTATGATGCGGAGTTAGTTTATATTGATGAAGGCCAAACAGTGCGCATTGGTGATGAAGAACTGCATATTTTATTCACACCGGGCCACTCGCCGGGAAGCATAAGTTTTTATAGTAAGGAGCATAAGTTTGTAATAAGCGGCGATGTATTATTCCAGGGCGGCGTAGGCCGGACGGATTTGCCTGGCGGCGATTTTGCTGTTTTAGAAGAAAGTATTAAAACCAAATTATATACCCTGTCTGCCGACACGATAGTTTACCCCGGACATGGTGATAGCACTACTATTGGTGATGAAATAAAAGACAACCCTTTTGTGAAGATGCAGTAGGGATTAGGAGTTTTGGGTTAGGGGTTTGGGGTTCTTTAAGACAGCCTCTCACTTTGCCATTCATTTGTTCTTCTTTTTATACATTTTTATAACATGCCAGGAGGATGTTCCAACATTCAGCTGCTCATGTATTGGCTGTTCCCTTCATCATTCATCAGTTCCTTGTTCATCTGTTCGATATTCTGCAGTGCAGTATTCTTCACGCTTTCATGTTATCATTGGCTTGTGTAGAGACAGGTATTGTTGCGCCTACCGGTATTTTATACAACCGTTTTATAAATGGAAAACGGCTGAATTCCTTACGTTCTGTTTGTCCAATAAATAAAAGAAATAAGGTGAGCAGAACAGAAGCAATAAGAAACAAAAGAACATGGTTTGTTATTAAAGCGCTTATTCCCAAATAGATGAAATACAAAATAAGGGTGATAACCACGTAAGCTGTCAGTTTTTTGGTGGCATATGGAATGCGGTAATGTTTTTGCCCTTGCCGGTAACTTACTACCATCATAAAAGCATAACAGGCCAATGTGGTCCAGGCGCTGCCCCAATAGCCTAACCACGGTATGGTAAAGTAGTTGAGTGCAATGGTTATTGCAGCGCCTGCAATGGTTATGTAGGCGCCATAAATTGTTTTATCGGTAAGCTTATACCAAACGGTCAGGTTGTAATAAATACCCAGGCATACATACGCTATTGCGATGATAGGAATTACGCCAATGCCTTCTGCATATTCCGGATGGTTTTTTACACCCATCAAGTAACGTCCCCAAATGGTGTCTGCAAAAAGCGATACGATCAAAAAAATCACGCAACTGATCACCACAAAAATCTTCATCACCCTTGCATATGTTTTACGGGCATCCTGCTTGCCGGCCTCGTTAAAAAAGAAAGGCTCGGCACCGATTCGAAACACCTGTATAAAAATATTTACAAGGGCCGCCACTTTAAAATTGGCATTGAAGATGCCCACCTGCTTTTTGTTTTCGCTAAAAGAATAGGGCAGGCGGTAATCAAGTAAAATGCGGTTCAGCACTTCATTGATCATTCCTCCCAAACCCACTATCAGCAAGGGCCAGGAGTACGCCATCATTTCTTTCCAAAGTTTTACATTAAACCGTAAGCGCAGACTAAAGAACTCTTTTGCCAATAATAATAAAGTAACACCACTGGCAATTAAATTAGCGATGAATGTATAGCCAATATCAATTTTTGGATCGTAAGCTACCAACAAAAAGCTCTCAGGGTTTTTCTTTAAAAGCGCCGGGCAAATCTTTATAAAGAAATAGGTAAGTGCAACGTAAATAACAATATTTAAAATTTTTATAGTGGCATATTTAATGGGCCGTCCTTGCTGCCGCAGGCGTGCAAAAGGTATGGCCGATAAAGTGTCAAAGGCAATGATCCAGGCAAACCAGGTAATGTATTCTGGATTATTTGGCACCCGCCATAGATCAGCTAACTGCGGTGCATAAAGCATCATAGCACCGCTTAAAAAAAAGGTGGTAAAAATAACAGAGAGAAGGGACGTGTTGTAAACATCGTTCTTGTATTCGGGCCGTTGAGCAAACCGGAAAAAAGATGTTTCCATACCGTAGGTAAAAATTACATTAAGGAAAGTAACATAGGCATAGGCTAAAGAAAACACAGCAAATTTTTCGGCCCCATAAACGTAGGTTAACCAAAAAGTGAGAAATACGTTCAGAAACCTGCCGAGTATGGTACTGACCCCGTAAATAGCCGTTTGTCCTGCCAGTTTTTTTATGCCGCTCAATAGGTATTGTTTTGAAGAGAACAAAAATAGGAGTCACGAATTGTAAACACGAATTATAAGCACGAATTCCACTATTTAATAGCCGGCTCTACTATAGCTCGCTCCCAACCAGAGCCATGGTAAGCAGGTTTATTTCAACGATAGTGTTACTTGATTTGTGCCCATTAGTATTAATGTCTCAATCGTAGCTAGCCAATTCTTACGATTCGTGGAGAGTTATATGTCACTCCCTAAACTTGGGATTGTTAAGAAAAGAAGAATCGGTAAGTGTGCGGATAAATGCCACCAATTGATCCTCCTGCTGGTTGGTTAAAGAGATACCATTGGTAAGCAATGGATCTAATGTTGCGCTTTGATTAACACCGGTACGGTAATGCCGGATCATCATTCTAAAAACGCTCAACCGTCCATCGTGTCCATAATAAGAAGTCAGTTCTGCATTTCGTAAGCTGGGTACCCTGAATTTTAAATCGTCGGCACTGTTGCCGGTAACCTGCTTGCGGCCATGATCGTTCAGCGCTACATCCGGCTCCAACCCATTGTTGCGATAATTAAAATCAGTGAACAGCGGCTCAGAATGGCAGACAGCGCATCTGGTTTGAAAAACTGCATACCCGCTTTGCTCTTCAGACGTAAATGAAGCTTCACCTTTTTTTACTTTATCGTATTTTGAATCAGCAGAAACAAGATTGATTACAAACTGCGTAAGCGCTTTATACAGCCTGTCCTCTGTAATTTTTTCATCCCCGAAAGCCGCGGCAAATAAGCGTTTATAAGTGGCGTCAGTATTTAATTTCTTTAAAACATTGGGGATCGTTTCTCCCATTTCTGTTGCACTGGTGATGTGGTTGCGATACACGTCATCCAACGTTTTTGCACTTCCATCCTGGTTGTATTCTGTAAGCCAGGCCAGGTTAAAAAGCCCGGGTGCATTACGTAATGTGTGTGAATGATTATAGCCATGGCTGCGGTCGTGTTCAAACGTAGTAAAGACTGCTACGGGCTGGTGACAAGAAGCGCAGGGAAAATTGCCGTCAACAGAAAGACGGCCGTCAAAGAATAATTTTTTACCTAACAGAAAACCTTCTTCGCTTAAAGGGTTTGCCGCAAAATTGTACTGGGGTTGTGGGAAGCCAGGTGGAACAGTGAAGTTGATCCTGGTGAGATTCAATTCTGTTTTTTTGCAACTGTTCATCAGGACCGAAGATGCGGTTACAAAAAGAATAATGAAAAAGATAACGGCCCTGGATTTCACCGGAAATTGTTTGCTCTAAAGTAATAACAATTAAGATGGATGTATGTTAAAAGAGGTCTTTAGGATTGAACTTCTTCCGGCCGCCTTTGATTTCTGAAGTACGTTTTTTCCCTTCTATCCGTCTTTCTTTTGCGGCTTTGGAAGGCTTGGTAGCAATGCGGGGCTTTTTCTTTTTTACTGCATTACTTACTACCTCATTTACCTTTTTAATTGCTTCTTCTTTATTGGCTAATTGGGTACGATGCGTTTGCGCTTTTAGTACCAGGTCCCCTTCGCTATTAATTCGGTTTGATAGTTTTTCCAGCACAAGCTGCTTCTGCTCCAGGGATAATAATTGCGATGCAGAAATATTGAAATAAGCGATGACCGCCGTTTCCACTTTATTTACGTTTTGTCCGCCGGCCCCACCGCTGCGCGTCGTCTGTAGTTTTATTTCAGAAGAGAAATCAAGCATAAATCAAATACGAGTGCGAAGTTATAAGTACGAAGTGGAAGAGACAGAAATTCCCGCAACATTCCCGATTTCGTACCTCGTATTTCTAACTTCGTATTTTGTAGTATGCGGGTAGTTATTCAAAGAGTAAGCAAAGCAAGCGTTAGTGTTGATAGCAATATAACCGGTATAATAAATACAGGGCTATTGGTGTTGTTAGGCATTGAAGATGCAGACGATGATGAGGACCTACAATGGTTATGTAATAAAATAACTAACCTTAGAATTTTTAATGATGATGATGGTGTGATGAATAAATCGGTGATGGATGTTGGTGGCGATATTTTATTGGTAAGCCAGTTTACATTACACGCTTCCACTAAAAAGGGCAACCGGCCCAGTTATATAAAAGCCAGCAAGCCGCATACTGCCATACCTATGTATGAAAAGATGATTAAACAACTGGAAAAAGCTTCAGGCAGGAAAATACAAACGGGAGTTTTTGGCGCTGATATGAAAGTTGAGCTATTGAATGACGGGCCCGTAACAATTATTATTGATACGAAGTACCGGGAATAACCAGTGTATTTCAGAAAAGTGTATACCGCAACCGCAAAAACAACTTCAGCTATTACATTAGATACAATAACCCCTACACTATATTTCATATTGCTGATTTGAAAATCAACAGGTACGCAAACGCTATACCCTGCTATAAAATTTCAGCCCATTGATAGCCCTCAAATATCAACTGTCTGTATTTTTATATAACAATTAAATGAGCGGTATAGCTTCTGTAGATGTTTTTTAGATGGCCTAAATTTATCAACCATTCCTTCAATTAAACTTACGTTCATGAACAAAACTATAAACAGCCAATTGCTAAAGTTTTATAAAAACCTTTCTCATAGCCGGCTCAGGAAACTACTTTATACAGTTTTCCTGCTTTTAAGTTTTTGCAATAAAAGCTTACAGGCGCAGGTAGCAGATAGTACGGTTGAAGTAGTGCAGCAAAAACCCATTGCTGTTTCAATAACTGATGTGCAGCCTATATATAAAATAAACACGTTAAGAAGTGGCGTTTTCAGCATAGTAGCAACTGCCGCCAACTTGTATGCTATACCTACCATTATTCATGGTAAACGAGATATGACGGATGCTGAATTAAATGCCTTGAATCCTTTATCACCTAATGGAATTGAGCGGTGGGCCCTGAAACAAAACCCAGCTAACCGCGAAAGCTTTTCAAAAGCTTCGGACATTACATTGCCGGCCATTATTTTTTCCGCTGCCGCCTTAGGTTTCGATAAAAAAATCAGGAAGGATTGGGCAAAGCTCCTGTTGATGTATTACGAGATGCACGCCTTTACATTTGCCTTGTACGATTTTAGCCCGTTTGGGCCAGCCTTTCAAAATAAATTACGGCCTGTAGCCTACTACAACTATTTTTCGCCTGAAGAAAGAAAGCGGGGCAACAACCGCAACTCGCTTTACAGCGGGCATGTTGCCAGTGCGGCAGCCAGTACATTTTTTATGGTGAAAGTATACAGCGATTATCACCCCGAAATAGGCAACAAACGTTTTTTACTTTATAGCCTTGCTGCGCTGCCTCCGCTTGTTGAAGGCTACCTTAGAGTGAAAGCATTGGCACATTTTCCATCCGATGTGGTAGTTGGCTTTATAATAGGTGCGGTATGCGGTGTAGGCTTGCCGGAAATGCATCGAAAGAAAGCACAACCGATTAAGTTAGGGTTGTATTCTAACGGGGAAAGTAACGGGTTAAAGCTGGCGTGGAATTTTACAACAAAGCAAAAAAATCTATATAAACCGCTTTACCCGGGAAATTAATTTATGTTAATGGAGCGGCTATGTTTTCGGCCTTTTTATCTTTTAGCAGAAATACAGAAGCAGGGTAATAAGGCTCTCCAAGTAAATGCACCTGTATGGGATCTGTAACTCCTTTCATGGTTAGTAAAGCAGATGGGTAATCTTTGGTTTCGGCTTGTTTTAAAACATCATTCGAAAGAAGAAAACTATTATTCAAATCTTTGGTAGCCGATTGAATTCGCGATGCGATATTAACCGGCAAACCCATTACCGTTAAATTGTTATTGATACCCAGACCTACGTTACCTACAATTACATTACCGCAGTGCATGCCAATACCAATTTGAAAGCGGTGGCGAAAATACTTTTGAACATAGTCTCTATTAAAATTTTCCAGCTCTTTAAAAATAGCGAAGCCGGATTCAATAGCATTCATTGCAGCCGTTTCAGGACTGCACCGTAAACCAAAAACAGCGTACAAACCATCGCCCGCAGTTTCGATTATTTTACCACCGCCGGCCTCAATACAGGTTCTGCATATGCCAAACAGCTTTCGCAAAATATGTATCACATCAAAGGCAAGGTAAGCTTCCATAAAAGGGGTAAAATCCCTGATGTCTAAAAAGAAAAGCACGAGCTCTTTTTCTTCTCCTAGTTCACTAAAGTCATTTTCGCTTTGGTCTATGTATAAGTCAACATCCGATACGTCGCGAATGATCCTGTGAATTGATACAGGGGCATTTTCTACAAAAGTTTGACAGGCTAACCGAACATTCGATGGGAAAGTAAGTTGCTCCCTTAACGCAGCTTCCTTATCATTAATAGCGCTTAAGTGTTCCTTGCCTTTGCTTACCAATATCCGGCAGGTAGAGCATCGTGCATGGCCGCCGCAGGTATGATAATGTGGTATGCCGGCTTTTAAAGCCGCGTCTAAAACAGATTCCCCTTCCTCTATTGGAATTGTTTTTTCGCCTATAAATTCAATATGAAATGTTTTGTGCGCTGTCATTTGCTATAGTGCTGTTGTTGCTTTATCGGCAGGAAGTTGTTTACATTTTGCGGTATCAGAAAAGGCTTCCTTCTATAGCAATGTACTACCAAACTATAATTAAGTTGAGTATTTTCTCCAAGCCCCGGAGGCTTACACTTACATTATTGTAACCGGGATTGCGAATGGGTATCAGCAGCAAGAAATTGAGAAGCCTTACTAATTAAAATCGTCCAACGTTTTATCTTCCCGTAAACCCTGGAAAGACGGGTGGCGCATCAAGCCATCTTTTGTCCGCTCTGTATATTTCACCTCGCAAACAAAATGGGGCTTTACCCACATAGTTGGCGCCCCGGTATCTGGCTTAATGTTAAAAGGGCACTCGGAAGTAAACAAAGAATTCATTTTTTTAAAGATTTCCTTCTGCGTCCGTGCCGTAAAACCTGTTCCTACCTGGCCAATAAATTCAATGCCTTTCTCTGTGGGAACTCCAAGCACCAATGATGAAAAAAGGCGGTCGGTGTCTTTGTTTTTAGTATAGCCGCAAATGATTGCTTCATGCCTTTCTTCTACTTTTATTTTGCACCAGTTTGTGGTACGGTAACCGGCTTGATAAATAGAATCTGCCCTTTTTGCCACAATACCTTCGAGGTTACCACTTTTTGCAGCTTCAAAGAATTGCTTTCCATATTCATCAATTGAATCGCTGAACCGTATCAAACCTCCATCGGGAATTATCTTTTTAAGAATTTCTTTTCGCTGGTGCAATGGTTTCCTGGTCAGGTCAATTCCTTCCAGCCAAAGCAAATCAAACAGGTAATAAAACAAGTGGCCGTCTCCTGTGCGGCTCCATTGCTGAAGCCCTCCAAAATCAGGTTTCCCCTCGCTATCCAATACTACTATCTCGCCATCAACTACGGCATTTACCGGCCAGCCCTGTAGGGCCTCATACACCGGAAAAAATTTACGGTCGAAAGAGTTATTGTTTCTTGAACGGATAGAAACATCACCATCACTTAAATAAGATAAAGCCCTGTAGCCATCCCACTTAATTTCAAATTGCCAGGCCGCATCATTAAACGGTTCTTCAATTACAGAAGCCAGCATGGGTTTTAGATTCGTTGGCATCGCCGATAATTCCCCGCCTTTAAAATCACGCAGGATAAAGTCAACAACGGTTTGAAGATCTTTACGGATCCCTGTTGCAATAACAAGGCTGCCGGGCTCTTTTGTAGTAGTAGCTCTTTTTTTTCCGGGTAAAGTTTTTAAACTTTTTCCGTTGAATAAAGTGTTGCTGTTGGAAGGCTTTTTTTGTACACTCATACAAACACCGCCTCCAATTATATGCCTATGCCAGTGCGCTTTTTTAAGCGATACGCATAAACGGTTGAGCTTTAAATAGTTTGCAATTTATACACAGGATATACAGGGGAAAGCGGGAAAATGTGAATAATGCAGCTAAGTAATTAAAAGTCAATCCGTATATAATTTTTGTTGAATAGATAACGGCTGCCCTAATTGTAAGCTTATATTTTGGGCGTATCCCGGGGCGGGGCGGGCTATCCGCTTCAATCTTTTTGTACCGGTGCGGATACAAAAAGGATTTCTGCTTCTATCCCTTACGCAACAGCCGGCCCACCTGGATGGTTAGAATGGGCTGGCAGCAAAATTAAAAACCGGGCACCCTCCCCTTCTTTGCTATGTGCGGCAATTAGCCCATTGTGCTTCTCAACAATTTTTTTAGTGATGGCAAGGCCGATGCCGGTTCCTTCGTAAGTTTCTTTTGAATGCAGGCGCTCGAAAAGCGAAAAGATTTTAGCCGCGTATTTTTCATCAAACCCGATGCCGTTGTCAGAGATAGTAAGAAGGCAAAAAGCGCCTTCAGGATCTTCTTCGCTGTCGAATGATTTATCTCGTACCAGCTTTGCGGTTATGTCGATAATTGATGTCTTTTCTTTTCCTGCAAACTTCAGGGAGTTTGACAAAAGGTTTTGAAACATCTGGCGTATTTGTCCGCGGTTTACATATAAACAGGGTAGCTCGCCCACGTTAATCACCGCTTTTTTCTCAGCTATAAATAAATCAAAATCATCTAGTAATTCTTTTATCAACACATTCAAATCAATACATTCAAAAGGGTTATCGTTAGCCGATAGTTTGGAGTAATTAAGTACATCAATTATCAGCGCTTTCATACGGCCGGCCGAATAAATGATCTTCTCTAAATATTTTTTCGATTCGGGTGTTAGCTGCGCTCCGCCTCTGTCGTTTAGCAGGTTGCTGAACAATTGGATCTTTCGTAGCGGCTCCTGCAGATCATGCGATGCCACGGAAGCGAATTGCTGCAGATCGTGGTTGCTTAATTCAAGTGCATGATTAATTTCTGCCAACTGTTTGTTATTGGAGCTGAGTTGCTGCTGCACTTTTTTTTGGGCTGTCAGATCGGTAAGAATAATACTTAGCGAAACCCCTTCCTCTAACGCTAATTTGGTAAGTGATAATTGCACCGGTGTAAAATGATCGCCAGCGGTTAATAACACTTCGCCTTTGCAATCCTGGGTCCAGCATCTTTCAAAAAGAGCCTGGTAATCATCTACATTTTCCGGTGCTATAAATTGATGGAAAGGCAAGCTTATTACATTAGACAAAGGCATCTTAACCAGGGAAGCAAATTGGGAATTACAATATAAGATCGAACCTTTTGAATTGAGGGTCACCGCGCCTTCGGTCATCTTTTCTATAAAAACCCGAAAGGCCTGGTCAGCTGATCTGAGCGTATATAATTGGTGACCATTTGTACCTTCCACTACCAGCGCATCTACCTGGCCGGTGCGAATGGCTTCAATAGTTTCGTGCGCCTCTTGTAACTGCAGCTTTAATTCTTCTATCTCAGCTTGCAGGTCTTCGTTTAATCTTGTCACTGAATCTGTTTTCATTTACAACGACAGGCCAAGGCCCTTTAAAACTTTTTCGGTTTGCGACAGGTCGCCAATCAACCTTCGTTCAGGTAAAGGTTGTTTGCGAATTAGTAATGGCAGCGCAATTATCTGCTCACTTTGCGCAACTGCGGCCTGCTGATATACATCAATAATTTCCAGCGAATAATTGTTCTGCAAATGCTCCTCACATATCTGCTTTAAATTATTGATGGCACGAATGGAATTGGGCGAAGTGCCGGTTACAAATAAGCGAAGAACATAGGCGCCCTCTTTAGGTGGAGAGTTGCCTGCATCATTCAAATCCTGTTCTTCTTTTTTACGCATGTTACTTTTTTACAGGCCTGATGTTCAAGCCTACCAATACTTTTTCCTCGTTGGACAAATCGCCAATTATTTTGCGTATGGGCACAGGCACTTTGCGCACTAAAGTAGGTATGGCCAATATCTGGTCGCCAGCTGCTAATTGCGGCTTTACCAACAAGTCAATTACTTCCAGTTTGTACTTGTCAACCAAATGCTCAGCGCAATATTTTTTAAGGTTGTTTATGGCGGCTACTGACTTAGGGGTATTGCCAGCTACATATAAACGCAGCTCCCAAAAATCTTCCTCCATTTTCGCCGTCTTTTTCCCTTTCGTTACCTTTTTTACTTTACTTTCTTTTACCATGATCTGAATTATGCGAAGTTCTTAATTGCGTTAGCTGTTTGCGGTTTTGTTCCATAATCTCTTTCTTTAAATCTTCCTCCACATATACTTTATTCAACTGGTCCTGCACCGAGTCAAATTCCTCTTGCAAGGAACTAATCTTTGCTTCCAGCACCATTCGCTTTCTTTGAATCTCCTTATCTTTTTGGGTAAGCGCATGTGTACGCAATGCGGCACCTGTAGTTTCACTCAATAGCTGTGCCTCACGTGCCGAGCCAATAAGAACACCCTCCTGCCCCAAATAAACATCCACTAAATCCAGGCCTTTATCTGTAATAATAAATTCACGTACCTGGTTGGAGTGCTTCATTCCCCGCGACTTCATAATGTACATTCCCCGGTTGCGTTCGCCATTCGATTCTATATCACGTACCTGCAACCACACATCTACCAGCGAGGAAACGCCTTCGTCTGTTTGCTCGTTTACTACTGTGTTCAAGCTTAAAGCGGTAAACAGTACTGTAATGTTTTCTCCCTGTAAAAAATCAATTAACCGTATAAGAAAAGACTTTACCTCGCTTACTGTGCCCACCGTAACCAGGTTGGTGATGGGGTCGAGAATGACGGTGCGGGGCTTAAAGGCTTTTACTTTTTTATGAATAGCGGCAAGGTGCATTTCCAATCCGTTGAGTGTAGGCCTTGCCGAATGAATTTGCAGCAAGCCGCTCTCAATATGGGTATTAAGGTTAACGCCTATGGATTGCAGGTTCCGGACTATTTGCAGTGGCGGTTCTTCAAAAGCGAAATAAATACATCGCTCTTTGCGGAGGCAGGTGGCATTAGCAAAAAATGCGGCAAGGCTTGTTTTACCGGTACCGGCCGTACCCGAAACCAAAATGGAGCTACCCCTATAAAAGCCCTTGCCGCCAAGCATATTATCCAATGCCGGTATGCCTGATGAAACTTTTTGGGTAGAAACAATGCCTTGTAATTGCAAGGAGGTAACCGGCAACACCGATATGCCGTCTTCATCAATTAAAAAAGGATATTCATTAGTGCCATGTAAAGAGCCGCGGTACTTTATTATTCGCAATAAGCGGGTAGAAATTTTATTGGCTACCCGATGGTCTAATAGAATTACACAATCGGAAACGTATTCCTCAAGCCCCTGCCTTGTTAGCGAGCCCTCGCCTTTTTCGCCGGTAATAATTGCTGTCACCCCTTTCTCCTTTAACCAGCCAAACAAGCGACGAAGTTCGGCCCGCAGAATACCCAAATTGTTTAGCCCTGCAAAAAGATTTTCAATGGTATCAAGCACCACCCTTTTTGCGCCAATGCTATCAATAGCGTAGCCCAACCTTATAAACAGGCCATCTAAATCATACTCGCCGGTTTCTTCAATTTCGGTGCGGTCAATATGCACATGGTCAATGCGAATTTTACTCTCCTTCTGCAGCTTTTTTAAATCAAAGCCCAATGAGGTTACATTCATTTCCAACTCTTCAGCCTTTTCTTCAAAGGTCATAATTACTCCGGGTTCGCCAAACTCGGTAGCGCCACGAACAATGAATTCAATAGAGAAAAGAGTTTTGCCCGATCCGGCTTCGCCACAAATAAGCGATGGCCTTCCTTTGGGCAAGCCACCACCGGTTATTTCATCAAGCCCCGATATACCGGTAGGCGTTTTAGGTAACGAAGCTTTTAGAGCAGTTTTGTTTGACTTTGAGGGCATAGTAATAAATTTAAAACAGGCAATAAATATAGAGCTTACCGTCAAAAAATGTTTCCTATTTATAAAGATGCATAGCCTAAAATTTCAAAAGAAATACATGTATTCATTAACGCCATTTTCCTGCCATTTTTTGTAAAGCGATGAACATATGAAACGTGTAGCGATGTGAAAAAACAGGGCATAAGTCGTTGCTACTGTAGCTTTACTTCAATTTTTGGGTACAAGAACTCTGGTAAACTAACTGGCCCGAACAACATGTTCAGGCCAGTAAAAAGGTAACGGATATTAATTTAGTCTTCCTCTTGTGCTGCCTCGTAGTTCACATTGTTTTCTGCAATGCCTGTCAGCAACAGATCGGTTTGTTTTTCTTCTTCCAGGGTGGTGCGCAAAATTTCAGCAACATCATCCAGCCCAAGTGTTATGGCCAATTGTGCTAACCCACCGTAAGCAGCAATTTCGTAGTGCTCTACTTTTTGAGCCGATATGATCAGGCCTACATCACGGGTAGCAGTACCGGTTTCGGTTTCTTCAATAATGCCTTCGCCTTCTTTGGTGATACCTTCAATAGCCTCGCATTTTTTGCCTTTTGCTTTTTCGCCCAATAGTTCAAATACCTGCTCCAGGCGGCCTACCTGGTTAATTGTCATTACGCGATGGTCTTCAAAAGCCTGCTTCAACTCGGTGGAGGTGGCCGCTTTTTTCATTTTAGGAAGTGTTTTAGCAATATGTTTTTCTGCATAATACACGTCCTTAAGTCCATCAACAAAGAATTCTTTTAGCATAGAGTCGCCGGCGCCTGCGCCAACATTTAGTGCTTTTGATTTTTTTGAGGCTTTTGCCATGGTTTTAATTTTTTTAACTACTATAAAAATGGTGTGCCACTATAAATCGTTATAAATCATTGCCTCTTTTTTTAAATAAATTTCTAACTGAGGTATTCTTTGCACGAAGCCTTTTTAATTACACAAATGGATAGCTTGTCTTAAAAGAAAAAAAGTTTGATTGTTTGTATTCTTTTCTTAAATGACGAGCGGCATGATTGTTCCTTTTTGAAAAACTATATGATCGTTAACTACAGTGAAGACGGCTGGGAAGTAATTACGCAACGGGCCCATGGCATATTGGCCGCAGCATTTGCGCTGCACTGGAAAAAAGCGCAACGCCCTGACCGATGGATGGAAACCCTGCTTGCCATTGCCGAACACGATGATGCTGAAGTGGAACTTGATGGCGAAAACCTCCTGACCGAAAAGGGTGGTCCACTAAATTTTGACATGAAAGTTTTTGACCTGGCGCACTGCGAAAAACTAAGCCGGCTAACGGTTACCAAGAGCCGCTACATTGCTTTGTTGACTTCTATGCATACCGAGTTTTTATACCGCAAGGAGGAGAAAGATAACAGTGAGGCCAAAGCATTTTTAGCGAAGCAACGAACGCTGCAAACGGCATGGAGAAAAGAATTAAAAATGAGCAAAGAAGAAGCGGAAAAAATTTACGCATTAATGGAATGGTGCGATGCCTGCTCCCTTATTGTTTGCCAGAAACAAATGCCACCCGAACAAAGAGCGGTCGAAATAAGTCATGGTCCGGATAAGGAAAAATATCGTTTATACCAGCTTAATAAAAACCAATTAACGCTGGAACCCTGGCCATTTGAAACACCATCATTCAAGGTGCAGTATGAGTCAAGAACAATCAGCCAGCTACAGTTTTCATCATCGCAAGAATTTAGAAAGGCTTTTTTAGAAGCGCCGGTTAAAGAAACGGAGTGGCAAATTGTACAAAGAAAAACACCGAAGAAACTAAAGATGACAAAAGTGTAGAAGCGGAATAACAATAGAGCGCAGTGATTAAGTATAAAAAAATGCTTATGAAAGATGGCAACCTTTTAAAAAGAGTAACGAGAGATGAAAAACTTACAATAGCATCTGCTCTTCTTTCTTCAATTGTTTGTCAAATACAAATGTTCCGAAAGGAAGAAACGCTGCTACAAAAGCGGCCGCCAGCTTTTTAAACGGCCAACCTCTTTGATCGTATACCCGCAAGGCCATTAACATAAATAAAATAAACAAGGCTCCGTGTGCCCATCCAACAACTTTTACAGCACCTGGCTGGTTCCAGATATATTTTAAAGGCATGGCAATGAAAAGTAAAAGCAGTAACGAAATACCTTCTGCAAATCCAATACGGCGTAGCCACTTTAATGCGTTCATCAATTGAATAGTTTGTTATATAGAGTACAAAACTAAGGGAGTATTCATGTGAAGAGGCATGTCATTCTTAATAACAAAGCATAAAAATAAGCGGACGTTAACTATGCATAACCAGGTATAAGCTGATTTCGATGCCACCCTTTTTAGGCTTGATTTTACTAGCGCAATTTTCAAAGTGTTACCTACAATATACCGGGAACCTGGATTAGAATAACCCTTTTTTCAGAGGTTTTATAACCGGAAGTAATTCAATGATGAATCCAACGTTTATTTAAAGAATGCCTTACTGCGTTTTGATGAGCGGGAAGATGAACAGCGCATTTAACCTGGACGACCGTGCCTGCTTTTTCAGCGTCTGCCGGCAACCCAAAAGTTTACCTGCGTTTGCCACTAGCCAGTTTTCCTAAAGGATAAAATAAGATTGGCTTTACACCGGTTAAAGGACAATGCTTATCTTCCAACAAACTTTTACAGCGTGAAAAAAACAATCACTTTACTATCCATTGTAACTCTATATTATAGTGCCACTGCACAAAAAGATATGAGTGCCGCCTTCCAAACCGCCGCTGCCAAAATAGAACCTAAGTGCATTGCCTGGCGCAGACAATTACATGCTAATCCTGAATTAGGTAATCGTGAATTTAAAACAGCAAAGCTTATAGCCGATCATTTGCGTTCGTTAGGTATAGAAGTAAAAGAAGGCGTAGCGCATACCGGCGTGGTAGGTATTCTCCGTGGCGGCAAACCCGGCCCGGTGATTGGCTTGCGTGCCGATATAGATGCACTGCCGGTAACAGAACGTAATACTGCTTTACCATTTGCTTCTAAACAAAAAGCACAATACAACGGACAGGAAGTTGGCGTGATGCATGCCTGCGGTCATGATACGCATGTGGCCATGCTGCTAAGTGCTGCAGAAATTTTGGCCGGTATGAAAGCTGACTTGAGCGGCACTATAAAATTTGTTTTTCAACCGGCAGAAGAAGGCTCTCCAAAAGGCGAGGAAGGCGGCGCGGAATTAATGATTAAAGAAGGCGTAATGGAGAACCCTAAGATTGATGTGATGTTTGGCCTGCACATTAGTTCGCAAACCGAAGTAGGAAAAATTACTTATCGTCCCGGCGGGTTTTATGCGGGTGTAAATGATATGAAGATCACTGTAAAGGGACGTCAGTCGCATGGTGCCGCTCCCTGGAATTCTATTGACCCTATTGTTGTATCGGCGCAAATTATCAATAGCCTGCAAACAGTTGTGAGCCGGAATTTAGACATCACAGAAAATGCCGGCGTGGTAACCATTGGTGCAATTAATGGAGGTAATCGCAGCAACATTATTCCAGAGCAGGTAGAGATGTTAGGCACTGTAAGGTCTTTGACAAATGAAGATGAAAAGATGCTGATTGACCGGATAAAAACCATCGTTACTAAAACCGCAGAAGCGGCAGGGGCAACCGCCACAGCCGAAATTCCATACAGTTCGCATTATCCTGTCACTTATAATAACGAAGGGCTGACTGCTTTGATGTTGCCTTCGTTGCAACGGGCAGCAGGCACTGCAAATGTTTCTACCATTCCACCAAAAACCGGCGCAGAAGATTTCTCTTTCTATGGACAAAAAGTGCCGGCCTTGTTTTTTAATGTAGGCGGTATGCCAAAGGGAGGCGATAAAAAAACAACGCCTTCTCACCACACACCTGATTTTTTTATTGATGAAAGCGGCATGCAAACCGGCATTAAAGCGTTTTTGTATTTGGTTACGGATTATATGAAGATGAGCAGCGATAAAAGCTTTACCAAACCTGCAGTAAAACCGGTTTAATGAAGACTATCCTTTTTCTTTTAGCGGCTTTTATTGCCGGCTTAAACCTATCTGCACAAAAGATAGATAAGAAGCTACAGAAGCAGGTAGAAGAATTATTGAAAGGCTTCAACGGTGACGTTGGCGTATATATAAAAAATTTGAAGAACGGAAAGACAGTTGCTATTAATGCTGATACGGTTTTTCCTACGGCCAGCATGGTGAAGATCCCGATACTGACTGGCGTGATGGAAAAGATGAATCGTGGTGAATTGGGTTATCATCAATCACTCACGTATAAAGATTCTTTGTTGTATGCCGGTGTAGATATTTTGGGCTCGTTTAAGAATGAAGAGAAGATTGACCTAAGCAAAGTGTTGATGCTGATGCTGACGACCAGTGATAACACTGCCTCTCTTTGGCTGCAAAGCCTTGCCGGTGGTGGCAAACGAGTAAATGAAATTTTAGACAGTTTGGGCTTTGTTTCAACAAGGATAAACTCCCGCACACCGGGCCGCGAAGCTATCCGTAATATTTATGGCTGGGGCCAAACTTCGCCCCGGGAGATGGCGACGCTGATGGAAAGGCTTGTTAATGGAGAAATTATCAGCAAAGAACGCAGTGCACAAATGCTTCGTTTATTAGGTAGAAATTATTGGGATGAACAAGCGGTTTCGCAAATACCATCAGATGTTTTTATAGCGAGTAAGAATGGTGCCGTAGATGAAAGTAGAAGTGAAGTGATTTTTGTGAATGGACGCAATGCGAGATATATTTTTTGTATTTGCACAAAAAGAATTAAAGATCAAAGTTGGGAACAAACGAATGAAGCCTGGGTGCTGACGAGGAAGTTATCGAAGATGTTATGGGAGAAGTTTGAGTGAAAGCTCTCTTTTTTGAAGAGGAGGATATGTTTGTGTCGATTGCAAGCTTTTACATGACTAAGGGCTTCTACTTCTTCGAAAATTTCATTCATGGAACAAAAGATGGTTGAGAAGTATATGCCGGCTGATTGTCATCGGCCGGCATATTGGCAATGTTGGCTGTTTCTATTCTTCTTACTGCGCTATCGCAACCGCTGATTGTTTACAAATTTCTTCTAATATCACTACTAACTTATCCGGCATAGAGAAGAAAGGCGAGTGGCTGCTTTTCAAAGTATAAATCTTTTTGCAAGGCACATTCGTGGCGATTTTGTTTTTATCAAAATCTTTTGCATCAGTACATAAGATGTAATATTTGGGTATGGCTCCGTAATTTTTCTCTGTTACATTCACAGGAGTCAGTTGTGTTACCATTGGCTGTGCGCCCAGATTGGCTTTCGCATAAACAACATCTGCCTCAGAACAATCGTGGTAAAGCAGGTCCTGAACTTTGTTTAGGTTTAGCGTACTGGATTTATTATCGGCTGAAAATATCATGCTTTCGGCCAGGGCCGCGCCTTTATTTGGATACTTTTCCACCAGCGAAAAAACGGTTTCACCGTTCTGTGGCATGAATGCGTCAAGGAAAACAAGTGACAAAACTTTTTCCAGCGTTAAGCGTTCTGCTGCCTGCGCGATGGGTAATCCGCTGCTGGAATGTCCTAGCAGGATAACAGGACCTTGTATGCTGTTTGCGGCATTAATCACTTTATTCACGTAGTCATCAAATGTTACCGAAGCGACAGGCGTTTTGTCTGCTCCGTGGCTGGGCAAGTCAATAGCAATTGCCTTTATTCCTTTTTCTTTTAAAAGTGGCAGGACTTTGTTCCAACACCAGGCACCATGCCATCCGCCATGAACTAAAATAAATGTAGGGTTTGCCGGTTGTGCAAAGAGTTGGGTTGTCATAAATAAACTTATTAAGGTGAAGACATAAATACATTTCATAATTCAAAGGTTGAAGTACAAAGTTGAAATGGAAAGGGAGCAATGAGTGGTAAAAAAAGGACTTTTTCTATGTTTACAAAGAGCCTGTAAACCTGTTTCTGTAAATGGTTTTAGTCAGGCCCAATATATTTTCAGGCGACATGTTTTCCAGTGAATGAAGTTCTGGCGGTGTAAGGCCGTTGAACTCCTTATAATCTTTTGCAAGGTGTTGGTAGTCGCTATAGCCACATTGCACAGCAATGGCGTTCCAGGTTTTGCCAGGGTAACAATTCCGGATGTTATAGGCCCTGTTCAGCCGTAGTATCCTTGCATAGGTTTTTGGGTTGAGGCCGACCCTTTCTGCAAATTTCCGTTTGAATTGCTTGGTGCTGTAACAAGCTTGTTTTGCCAGCCAATCCATTGATACATTACCGTGATTGCGCACTATTTGCTGGCACGCAGCATCTACTAAAATCAGCTCTTTTTTTGCCTTTACAACAAGGCTGGAAGTAAAGACTTCAACAATATTTATCATTTCCATATAATCCGTGGCCTCCCGCAATTGAAAAAAAGTAGACTGAACAGTCGTTGGGAAAATAAGCTTTGCCTCCAAAAATTGATTAGTTAATTCCGTTGCCGGTATGCCTGTCAGTTGAAAAACTGCAGAAGGTTGAAAGACAATCTGGACATCAATAAAATTATGTGCGGTAAAATGGTTAGCGAGGGACGTTTGTTGTGCTGTAAACAGAATGGAAGGTGGTTGGTACTTGCTTCTTTCTTTTGTTTCGATGAGGAATGGTTCCTTCAGAAAAAAATGAAGCGTCTGTTCGGGTTTAGGAGGGTAAGCTTTGTAGGGAACGGGTTGAAGGGGGTCAAAACAAAAATGAATAATACGGAAGCATTTTACATACAGCCTGAGAGCAGGAGAAGGTAAGAAGTCCTTTAACAACATAAAGCACTTAGTTCAATTTGTAACTAAAGTTATTCTTATTTAGAAGGTCTTCCTAACATGCCCGTTAAGTGTTACTGACGCAACTTCTTGCTTAAGCTTTATTCATTCTTTCGATTCAAATAGAACAAGATGCTTTGCTCGATAGCGATAAGAACCCTGAAAGCAAAGCGGCACAAAGCAGTCTTTTTATTGTCTACGGATGCTTTTAGAAAAAAATCTTACTGAGAAAAAGAGTAGTGCAATTGCAACCGCAACAAACAAAAGCCCTTTTTCAGAAATCTTAACAGGAGCATTTAGAAAGGTTGTATTTAGTAAAACTACTAAGCCAGCGACAAGGAATACAACGCCAAGAAACAATTGTTTTTCAGAAGTTTTTGTACGCATAAAATGAGTTTCAATAAAAATACGAATTACTGAAACTTATCCCAACTCGTATATAGTTACCGACGCAACAGATGCCTTATAGTAGCACTTCAACTGGGTACAAAAAGAAAAAACAAACCATCATTCCGTCTCCTCACTTCAACAACTGGTACGCAATAAAACTCATTAAATAAGCTATCCCCGTCATGTAAATCAATTGTATCACCGGCCATTTCCAGGTTCTTGTTTCCCGCTTTACAATCGCTAATGTACTCATGCACTGCATGGCAAAAAGGTAAAAAACCATCAGCGATACACCACTGGCAACTGTAAATAAAGGAGTGCCGTCACTCTTTTTAGCAGTGGCCATTTTCTCACGGAGTAACATTCCCTCCTGCTCTTCTGATGCACTGAATAAAGTAGCCATCGTGCCTACAAAAACTTCTCTTGCGGCAAAGGAGGTAACCAGCGCAATACCAATGCGCCAATCATAACCCAGTGGCTTCACTACCGGCTCTATGCTTTTACCTAAAATACCGGCAAACGAATTTTCGAGTTTGGCCGTGTTCAGTACCATTTGCAAAGAATCTTTTGCACCGGGGTTTTGGGCCATTTGCTGCTCATACTTTGTATCTAAATCAGCCATGCGGCCCGATGGCCCGAAGGAACTTAAGGCCCAAAGAATAAGGGAGATGACCATAATAATTTTACCGGCATCCACTACAAAAATGCGGGCCTTGCTGATCATAGTTTGCACCACGGTTTTTGCCCGTGGCGGACGATATGTGGGCAACTCCAGAATGAAAAAGCTCTTTTCTTTTATATGAATGAACCACTTGGCGATGTACGATACAAGCATGGCCATTGCAAAGCCCAGTAAATAAAGTCCCATCATGATCATGGCCTGCAAACTAAAAAAGCCTAAGTAGTACGTATTAGGAATAACCAGCCCGATAAGGATCGTGTAAACCGGTAATCGTGCCGAGCAACTCATTAACGGGGTAATCAAAATAGTAAGCAACCGCTCCTTCCTGTTCTCAATATTACGGGCACTCATAATGGCTGGCACGGCGCAGGCAAAACCGCTTATCAGGGGCATCACACTTTTACCATTAAGGCCAACGCTGCGCATCAATCTATCCGTTAAAAAAGAAATGCGGGCCATGTAACCCGTATCTTCTAAAATGGTAATCAATCCAAACAGGATCATGATCTGCGGCACAAAAATCATGATGCCGCTTAAGCCTGCTACAATTCCATTCACCAATAAATCACTAAACCAGCCAACAGGTAACAGGTTATTCAGCCAACTGCTGGCGTAAGAAAATCCTTCCTCTATCCAGGTCATGGGATATTGGGCTACATAAAACACCATTTGAAAAAGCAGGAATAAAACAGAAAGCAAGATCAGGTACCCCCAGGTGCGGTGAAGCAGTATGTCATCCAGTTTAGCGGTAAAACGTTTTTGTTCTTTAGGGTCAGGCTCTGTTACCGACGACTGCATAATTTGCTTGATGCGCTGGTAGCGTTGAAGAATTTCGGTAGCCTGTGTTTTTGTATGATTGAAGGCATGTTTTTCTTCAATGCTTTCTATGGTGGTTTGTAAACGGCTGTCTAAGTCAAATTCTTCATGATTGATCAAATAATGAATGGCCGAATAATCGGATGCACCGGGAATAGCAAGTTGCAGATCATCAATAGACGCAGCAGCTAATTCTTTGTTCTCAATAAAATCACGAACAGGTATTTTGTATTGATTGGAAGCTGTGAGTTCAATGGTTCTTTTTAACTGCGTAATCCCTTTGTTCTTTCTTGGGTTCACGGCTACCACCGGTACGCCTAATTCTCTTTCCAGTTGCGGCAGGTCTATTTCAATCCCTTTTCTTTTGGCAATATCCGCCATGGTTAAAACAACCACCACCGGCATTTTCAAATCCATGATCTGCGAACAAAAAAGCAGGTTACGTTTCAGGTTGCTGGCATCTACCACCACCACAAATACATCGGCCTTAATGTCTTTATCCTGGTTTAATAATACGCGGTAGCTTACCCATTCATCTAACCGCTTTGGGTACAGGCTATACGTTCCGGGCAGGTCAATAATATTACCCGTAATAGCAGAAGAGATGGAACTTGATCCTGTTTTTTTATCAACCGTTACACCCGGAAAATTTCCCGTGCGCTGGTTTAGGCCGGTAAGAACATTGAATAAAGAAGTCTTCCCGCTGTTGGGGTTACCGACTAAAGCTATATGAACAATTTTTTTCGTCACGGTGAAGCTTGCAAATTTAGCCACCGGCTACCGCATAGCTTTACGAGATTGGAAGTTTTAAGGCCGCATTAGGGAAAATAAACGGATGAAAAAAATGTGGTTTATCGCTGTCAAACCTTTGAAGGACGGTATTTTTGCCGTCCGCTATTATAAAATCAATCATCGTGTTTACAAGAATTATTTTCTGCTTTTTTATTTTTGCAGGCTGCGCTACACAAAAGAGTGCCACAAGTGTAACCGAACCCGCCATTGCTAATTTAAAAAGTCATATTGAATACCTGGCAAGCGACAGCCTTGAAGGCCGCCGTACGGGAACGGCAGGCGAAAAGCTTGCTGCCACCTACATTGCAGCGCAATTTGAAAAAGCCGGTCTGCAGCCAAAAGGAACTAATAGATTTTATCAGCGCTTTAATGTAGCCGAAGGAAAAGAGATCGCTTCTTCAACCATTTTATCAATCAACGATAAAACGTTAACTCTAAACAATGATTTTTTTCCGCTGGTTTATAGCGCCAATAGCACCATCAATGCCAGGCCTTCTATTTCTTTAATGGAAAGAGGCGAGCCGTGGTTTTTTAATTTAAGCGAAACGTTGAATGAGAATAAAGCCAACCCGCATTTTAATGTGGCCGATGCCATCATAAGTAAAGCGAAGGATGCCGCACAAAAAGGCGGCACTGCTTTGTTTGTTTATAACACATCCAAACAGGATGACGGTGTAAAGTTTGAAGCAAAGGATAAAACCGAAACCCTTTCTATCCCCATTATTTATATTACCAAAGATGCCGCTAAAAAATATTTTAGTGATGCTTCTGCTTCCCTGAAAATATCGGCAACGGTTGCTGTAAATGAAGCCAGCCGCAACGGTTCTAACGTAGTTGGCTACATTGATAACGGCGCTGCCAGTACTGTTGTTATCGGCGCCCACTTCGACCACCTGGGTTACGGCGAGGACCACAATTCAAGATTTACAGGAACCGATAAACAAATACATAACGGCGCCGATGATAATGCAAGCGGAACCGCAGCCCTGATAGAATTAGGAAGGGTACTGAAAGTTTCCGGCTTAAAAAACAGCAACTATTTATTAGTCGCTTTTTCTGGCGAAGAATTAGGTCTCTATGGTTCAAAATATTTTACGCAAAATCCTACTGTTGATCTAAGCAGCATCAACTTTATGATTAACATGGACATGGTTGGGCGATTAAACGATTCAACCAAAACAATAACCGTTGGCGGTTACGGCACATCACCAACATGGGGTGAATTATATAACCGAACCGGAACCGAAGGCTTATTTGAAGCGGCGCAATACCGCTTCGACAGCAGCGGCACAGGCCCAAGCGATCATACTTCTTTCTACTTAAAAAATATCCCGGTGCTTTTTTATTTCACCGGCCTGCATACCGATTATCATAAGCCCACAGATGATTTTGACAAGATCAACTACAACGGCGAAGCGGCTATTGTAAAACATATTTACAGCTTGCTGCAGGCAACCGATAAGATGAATGCCAAACTGCTTTTTACAAAAACAAGGGAAACGCAAACAGGTACTACGGCAAGGTTTAGCGTAACACTTGGCATTATGCCCGATTATACGTTCAATGGAATTGGCGTACGTGCCGATGGAGTAAGCGAAGGCAAGCCGGCGCAAAAAGCAGGCTTACAGGCCGGTGATATTATTACCGCCATTGGTGATTATAAAACAGTAACGTTAGAAAGCTATATGCAAACGCTTGGCAAGTTTAAAAAAGGAGAGAAAACAACAATTACTTACACAAGGGCAGGAAAAGCTTTTGTAACTACAGCAGAGTTTTAGTAGCTTACCTTTTATACCCTATCGTTATGAAATTTACTTTGGACAATAAGGACCTGACGGACGGCTTCTTTGAAGACGCCAGGTTGCTGGGCATCATGGCTCCTATAAAAGATTACCTTTTTTGCTGGCAGGTAAATAGCCTTCTCGGTGTTGACTTTCGTATTAATAACGAGCTGGAAATAGAACTGAAGAAAAAAGGCCGCAACTATTTTTTCCCCTTGTACGAGTATGCGCAGCCCTCCACTTGTCTTATGCATTATTTATACAATAATCAGCACGATGGCGAATACTTATTGCCCGAATTTAAGCACCTTGATTTTTTGTGGCTATTAAAGGATGATCATGTACCGGAAGATTATGTAAGCGATCTTATTTATTCACTGAAGTCTATTAATGGTGTGCAGTTGGTAGTGGAACTTACAAACGAAAAAATTAAGAATAAAGAGCATTTGGTGTTTTAGGAAATTAGCAAAAAATGAAAATTGCAGCAAAAGAAGGGGAAGAAACGCAATACTGGTTACAGCTATGTATTTATTCTAAAAATTAGCCAGACTGCAACACAGTGGAAGAGATTAATAAATTATTAGGAAAGATTATCTCTACATCAAAACGAAACAATCCATTTTCTTATTTATTAAGTTTCTTCATTTTATAAAACCATTTTCACAATTTCATATTGCTAATTTTCAAATTATTCATCATGTGGAAGGAAATTGACAACACACTTTATCAAAAATTTACTTTCAAAGACTTCAGCGAAGCCTTTGCTTTTATGACAAGAGTTGCGCTGCTTGCAGAGAAAATGGATCATCATCCCCGTTGGACCAATGTTTGGAATACTGTAGAAATCTGGTTAAATACCCATGATGCCGGAAACACCATAACAGATAAAGACAGAAAGCTGGCAAAACAAATTGATGCTTTATAACTCCGGAGTTCCGGCATAAACTTGTATATCCGGCCGTAGCATTCTACATTAGCCGCCGGTCATCGGCCGAACTAATAGCTAACCAATCAATCTACCAATTATGCCATTGAAATTTGTTGTATTTATTTTCTTTCTTATTTTTTTCAGTAAAAATTCAGGCGCACAAATAAATCACTCCACTAACGATGAAGCGCATCGTTTTAATTTGGTAAAAGTCAACATTACTTCGCTACCTCTGAAAAATCTTTCAATGCAGTATGAAAGAATTTTATCAGGAAGAGTTTCTGTTGCCATTGGCGTTCGCTACATGCCTTCCACGAGTATTCCATTTAAAAATACAGTGGCGAATATTGTGGATGGAGATGAGGACGTAACGGCTTTAATTACAAAAATGAGGCTTAGCAATTTTGCCGCTACACCAGAAGTACGTTTTTACCTTGGCAAGGGCTATGGTCAAGGCTTCTATATTGCTCCCTACTACCGTTATGTACGATTTTCAACCGATGTAGTGCCCGTAAATTATACGGCTACAACCGGCGTTAACAGAAGTGTAGAACTAAGCGGCGACTTTAGTGCTAACACCGGTGGAATTATGTTGGGTGCCCAATGGCTGAAGGGTAAACATCTCACATTTGACTGGTGGATCATTGGCGCCCATTATGGCTCTGGCAGTGGTAATTTTACAGGGGTGCCCGGTGCGCCGCTTACACCTGGCGAGCAGAATGCAATACGCCAAACCCTGGAAGAAATTGATATACCACTGGTAGAGAAAACTATTTCGGTAACAGCTAACCAGGTAGCTGCAAAATTTGACGGGCCGTTTGGCGGTTTGCGGGCTGGTATACTATTAGGGTTTAGGTTTTAATCAAATTTTGAGACCAATGCTTTCTATGCAAGCACTTTAATACATTTTTCAGTTTTAGAAACGCATCTTCCAATAGGTGATAAATAATCTGCAAGTCCTGCATTGTTGAATACAGCTTGCAGGGCTTCTGCATTTTTAGCAGCAATCAGCAACCCTCCATTTGTTTGGGGATCGGGCAAAACATTGAGTGCTTCTGCTAAATCCACACTATCGTCTATTTGTACTTTACTGCCATAGCTGTTCCAGTTGCGGGAGGTAGCGCCGGGAATAGTACCATGGTTCAAATAATCTTTTAGCCCCATAATTTTTGGCAACGCGGAGTACCTTAGCTCTATACTCACATTGCTGCCTTCAGCCATTTCAACCAGGTGACCCATCAGCCCAAAACCGGTAACATCGGTCATGGCATGAACATCATCCAGGCCGCCTAATAATTCACCAACCTTGTTTAAGGTTGTCAATTGTTTCAACAAAACCGTATAGTGTTCTGCCTGCAGTAAACCCCTTTTTATTGCGGTTGACAAAACTCCTACGCCAAGTGGTTTGGTAAGAAAGAGCAGGTCGCCTTCTTGTGCTGCATTGTTCTTTTTTATATGCGCCGGATGTACAGTTCCGGTTACAGCTAAACCAAAAATAGGTTCAAGGGAATCAATTGTATGGCCGCCAGCCAACGGAATGCCGGCTTCAGCACAAATACTTCTGCCACCCTCTAAAACCTGTTGCGCTACCTGGGGCGAAAGCTTGTTTACCGGCCAGCCAAGAATAGCAATTGCCATCAGTGGCTTTCCTCCCATGGCATATACATCACTGATGGCATTGGCTGCAGCAATGCGTCCAAAAGCAAAAGCATCATCCACAATCGGCATAAAAAAGTCAGTGGTTGAAATGATGGCCGTTTCATCGTTGATCTGATACACTGCTGCATCATCGCTGCTTTCATTACCTACCAACAAGGAGGCAAATGAACTTTTGTCTTCGGTTTTCAACATTTGCTGCAAAACCGATGGCGCTATTTTACAGCCGCACCCACCGCCTTTTGAAAACTGTGTAAGCTTTATTTCTTCCTGCATAAAATTTATTGGGTTACCTGAACGTGCGAAATTATGAAAGCATTTTTAGGTGTTACGGTTTCGCATGCAATGGTGGTAAGTAAAGCATCCAGGCTTTGCCGGGAATGCAAACCTTTCAAATAGTGTTTATCATAATAATGTAACAGAATACGAAAGCACTCTTTTACATTATTTTCTTCCAAATGTTGCAAAGCTGTTTTTGTTTCTAATGGCCCCAGACGCTTTTTGATTCGTTCAATGGCATCGGATAATTTCTCTTTTTCACACTGGCTGTATTCTTCAGTAATATGTTGAAGGCGCTCTTCAAACGGAATGTCTAAAAAGTAAATAGGTGATCCCCGCATATTTTGCCACAGGCCACCGGGAATATTCAGGTTGCCGATGCGCTGGCTTTCATCTTCTAACCACAAAGAGTTTGGAGTTTGGAGTTTAGGGTTTGGGGTTATCTCCGCAGGTTCATCATTCACTATTGGCCAATTACATCTCTCATGGCTCACGGCTAAAAGCTCTAAGCTGAGCCTGTTCTCAAACATTTCCTGCGATGGCTGCATAGGCATATTAATACTGCCGAATGCAGAACCTTTATGTGAAGCGAGACCTTCTAAATCTATCACTGCTTCACCAGCTTGTTGCAGTTGTTGAAGCACTTCTGTTTTACCTGAACCAGTGTAGCCGCCCAAGATTTTAAAAGGGTAAGGTTGTTCAAAAGATTTTAATACATAGTTGCGAAAAGCCTTGTAGCCACCTGCCAAAACCGTTACGTTAAACCCGTACATATTTAGCAACCACGAAACAGCACCACTACGCATACCACCCCGCCAGCAGTAGAGAAATACGCATTTAGCAATTGGCAACTGGCAATTTTTTTCGATGCTTATTGCAGATTGCTTATTGCCAATTAATCTCTCCACTTCCTCCACCATCCCCCGCATCTTAGGACCAAAATAATCAAGGCCTATTTTGATAGCATCTTCCCTGCTTCTTTGCTTATAAGCAGTACCTACAACCCGCCGTTCTTCATCGGTAAACAAGGGGAAACTTATAGCACCGGGAATGCAGGCATGATTGTATTCCGATGGCGAACGCACATCGAGTAATAGACCCTCACTGCTTCCCTTTAAAAATTCTTCAACCTGTGTCCGCCTCATGTAAACAAATGTATTGATAAAAAGAAAGGCCCCGTAATGGGGCCTGCGTTATTTAATAAGGTTCGTAATACTAAAATGATTTTAATCCTGTTTCACTTTTCCGTTTTCATCAATCTTTGTTTTCTCGCCTGTTTTTTTATCCTTTATTTTCATTTTACCATCCGTTTCAAGCTTGATCTTTGTATCCTCGTCTTTCATTTTTACATCTCCATCTGTTTCAGTTTTTACCTTCATGCCATCGGTGGATTCCTTCCACTTTTTTTCCATATCGGTGTCTTCTGTTTTCCAACGGGTGTCATAATCTACCCACTTATCGCCATCGCCTTTATATCTCAGGCTGTTACCTTCCATTTGAGCTTCTCCCACCTGGTTCCAGTTTTCGCCACCATATACCCACCAGTTGCGGTTGTCAACATAGCGCCAAACTGGCTCACCGGCATCATCGGTAATGCTACCGGTACTGCGGTCAACCTTCAAACTTTTATACGCTTTACCGGTTCTTGGGTTGAGATAATACCCTTGCTGGCTATTTCTTTCCACACTATCAGCCATAGCAGCGTACCTGCTTTCACTTGTAGTTGAAGTTACCGGTGTAGTAGCAGAACTAGCAGTAGTCGTACTACTCGAATCGGTTGTTCCTGATGTTGTACCTGTATCGTTGCATGCGGTAAAACTTATGGCTACAGCGGCTGCAGCGCAAAAGCTTAAAAATTTTCTTTTCATAATTAATACGATTTGTTTCTACCTGAGCTTACAAAAATGAGACCAATGGCAGAGCAGCAATCAGCAATAAGCAATTTACAATGGGCAAGCGTAAAATTAAATAGGCAAAGAAATCAGTCATTTCAACCTGATTTATTTGCCTATTGCTTATTGCCAATTTCTTATTAGTCTTACCTGTTCATCGAAGCCAAAAATTCTTCGTTGCTCTTCGTACCCCGCATACGCTTCAACAATTCATTCATTGCTTCTTCCGCATTCATATCATTAAGGTAAACACGCAGCAGGTTCATGCGTTGGAGCACTTCTTTATCCAGCAATAAATCATCGCGGCGGGTTGATGAAGAGACTAAATCTATAGCGGGGAAAACTCTCCTGTTTGAAAGGCGGCGGTCTAACTGCAATTCCATGTTACCGGTTCCTTTGAATTCCTCAAAAATCACCTCGTCCATTTTAGAACCGGTATCAACCAGGGCTGTGGCGATAATGGTTAATGAACCGCCATGTTCAATTTTACGGGCAGCGCCAAAAAACTGTTTTGGCTTCTGCATCGCATTGGCTTCCACACCACCAGACAATACTTTACCCGATGAAGGCGCCACCGTATTATGGGCACGGGCCAGGCGGGTAATAGAGTCTAACAGAATAACTACGTCGTGCCCGCACTCAACCAAACGCTTTGCTTTTTGCAGCGCCACCGTAGAAACTTTTACGTGCTTTTCAGCAGGCTCGTCAAAAGTAGAGGCGATAACTTCGGCCCGTACACTACGTTCCATATCGGTAACTTCCTCAGGACGTTCATCTACCAATACCACCATCAGGTAACACTCAGGATGGTTTTTTGCAATGGCATTGGCCACTGCTTTCAGCAACATAGTTTTACCTGTTTTTGGCTGCGCCACAATTAGTCCGCGCTGGCCTTTACCAATAGGCGTGAACAGGTCCATAATGCGGGTGCTGTAATTATTGGCTTCATCAAAAAGGTTCAGCTTTTCGTAAGGGAAAAGTGGAGTGAGGTAATCGAATGGAATACGATCCCTTACTTCTTCGGGGCTTTTACCGTTAATGCTTTCCACCTTTAATAAAGCAAAATATTTTTCGCCTTCTTTTGGCGGACGAACAGAACCCGTAACGGTATCGCCGGTTTTTAAACCAAAGAGTTTTATTTGTGAAGGTGATACGTAAATATCATCGGGAGAGGACAGGTAGTTATAATCAGAGGAGCGAAGGAAACCATAGCCATCGGGCATCATTTCCAATACGCCTTCGGCCATAATGATACCATCAAACTCAATATTGAATGCCTGCTCCCGGCGTTGTGGTTGTTGTAATTGTTGTGGTGGCTGTTGTTGTTGCGGAAAAAATTTATTGATCTGGCTGCCTCTTTCCGGTATTTCAACGGGTGTCGATTCGGTTTGAGGTCCCTGTACTTTTTCCTCAGTTGAAGCATCGGTTGCCGGCACGTCGGTTACATTGCCATCTGGAACTTTGTTGTCAAATATTTCAGGCTGCTCCTCTTCGTGTTTTTTGCGGCCGCGTTTTAAAGGAGGCTTTTCCTGTGTTTTGCCCGCTGCCTTTTTAGCAACAACAGGTCTTTTTATTTCTTCTGTTACGGGTGGCGGAGGTGCCGGGGCCGGCTCAGAAGTATCTTCTACCACAGCCTCTTCAGTGGAGTTTGCAGTAGTTGCTTTTATTATACGCCTACGCTTGGGTTTATCGTCTGTTGCAGCCGCAGAAGCTTTTTGATTGCTGCCTCCAATAGCCTGCTTATCAAGAATCTTATAGACTAGTTCCTGCTTTGGTGATTTTTTGAAATTTTCAATTTTTAATGCTTCGGCTACATCCTGCAATTCGGGGAGCAGCATGTCGTTCAACTGCAAAATATCGTACATAGAAAGTGTGATTTAAAAAGGGCTAATCAAACCCGGATCTGTTGTTTAAAAGTTGATTGATTATTGAACGGAACTTTGTGAAAAACAGTGCTTGTAAGAGTATGAGGTTATAGCGCCTTTGGCCTGTTTCTGCTGCAAGTTTACGGTGAAAAGCGGAAAATGGAAAAATTTTTTTTAATGCTAGGCGTTAAAAATAGAAATGTGTTGGGGAAGAAAGCGGTTGAATAAAGTTCTGCGGGACGAAACGGTGTGGTGGAGTTCGCTGCTGTTTTTCGCATTGTCATTTACTGTTCAGCAGCAAGGGATTGAGGCAGCATTAAAAGAAAAGGAATTGACTGTGAATAGTCAGGCATTTCATATTCCAACCCTAACATCCGGAGATTTTTATAATAGGTTTGATGATTCAGGTAATAGGATTTTTCCGATTGTATCAGCCAGGCTTTTTCTCCCAGCTTTTCCGCTAAAAACCATTTTTCTATAAGCCTTGAGGTTCGTCCGTTACCATCATCAAATGGATGAATTTTTACAAAGACAAGATGCAGTAAAGAAGCAAAGAAAAATGTTTCCTGAACTGACAACTGCATATTGATCAGAATTGCAAGATCGTTAAATAGTTTTTCCAATTCCTTTTCAACTGCAAAAGGCGAGGCAGCCACGTATTCAATTTTTCCATCGGGTGTAGTTACATACATATTGCCGGTTCTAGTTTTGCCCCCTCTTTTATCCGGTAAAATATTTTTCGTCAGCGTTTTATGTATCTGTATGATATTCTCTTTATTGCACCGGGCTGTTTTGGCAAACTGGTAAGCATTGTATAAGTCATCGATCTTACGGGTGTAATCAGGCAAAAATTCTACGCCAAACCTTTTGTGTTTTATATAAGAGTCCAATTCAATGTTTTCGCCTTCAATTTTTGAAGAAAAAACGGCTGCTACAGAAGTTTAAAAACTAAATGTGTTTACAGACAATTCGCTTTCTTCCAATTGCTCATATCTTTTTAGAAGGGTATCATCTACAGCGCTACAATAAGCTTCTAAAACTGTTGTCGGCAATATTTCGAATCGGGTGTTTTTCATTAATTAAAAAAGGATACTTTTTGGCTCAATTTAAAAATAAAAATACGCCTTCCTGTACACTGCCTAGTAAGTGAACAATATCTCCCTGTACTTGTCTGCTGTCAACCTGGGCTTTCTCAGATATAAACCTGTTTACAATTCAACCTGCCAACGGCTATCTTTGCCGCCTTTAAAACGGCTTATGTTCAACAAACGAATCAAAATAAAAGAGCTTTTAAATACAGCACCACAAGAGCAACAGGTAACCGTAATGGGCTGGGTGCGCACCTTTCGCAACAACCAGTTTGTAGCATTAAATGATGGCTCAACTAATAATAATTTACAAATTGTATTAGAGCTGGGAAAGCACGATGAGGAACTGCTGAAACGCATCACAACATCGGCTTCTTTAAAAGTAACAGGCACTCTAATTGAATCGTTAGGCAAAGGACAAAAAGTGGAGGTAAAGGCAGAGGCAGTGGAAATATTAGGCGATAGCGATGCAGAAAAATATCCGTTACAACCCAAAAAACATAGCCTTGAATTTTTGCGGGAGAAAGCGCATTTGCGTTTTCGCACCAATACGTTTAGCTCCGTATTCCGGGTACGTCATTCGCTGGCATTTGCCACACATAAATTTTTTAATGATAAGGGTTTCTTCTACCTGCATACGCCTATCATCACGGCATCCGATGCAGAAGGCGCCGGCGAAACATTCAGGGTATCTACATTGCCATTTGATAATCCGCCACGGGCTGAAGACGGCAGCATTAATTATAGTGAAGATTTTTTTGGACGTGCTACTAACCTTACCGTAAGCGGACAATTGGAAGGCGAATTAGGTGCAACTGCATTGGGTGAAGTTTACACTTTCGGCCCAACTTTTAGGGCTGAAAATTCCAACACTGCCCGCCACCTTGCGGAGTTTTGGATGATAGAACCAGAGATGGCTTTTTGCGATTTAGAAGATAACGCCAACCTTGCTGAAGAATTTATTCAATACATCATTCGCTATGCGATGGAGCATAATGCCGATGATTTGGAGTTCCTTCGCCAACGTTTATTAGAGGAAGAAAAAAGCAAGCCGCAAACAGAAAGAAATGAATTGGATCTACTACAAAAACTTCAATTAGTAGTGGATAATAAGTTTGAGCGAATTACCTACACGGAAGCGATTGATATCTTACTGCAAAGCAATCATTATAAAAAGAAAAAATTTCAGTACGATGTGAGTTGGGGCATTGATATGCAAAGCGAACACGAACGCTATTTGGTGGAAAAGCATTTTAAAAAACCGGTGATCGTTACGGGCTATCCAAAAGAAATAAAGGCCTTTTACATGCGTCAGAATGAAGATGGGAAAACCGTAGCGGCTATGGATATTTTAGCGCCGGGCATTGGCGAAATCGTAGGCGGCAGCCAACGCGAAGAACGCTATGATAAACTGGTGGAGAGAATGAAAGAAATGCATGTACCGGTAGATGAACTCTGGTGGTATTTAGATACCCGCCGTTTTGGTACCGTGCCTCATGCCGGCTTTGGCTTAGGCTTTGAACGCATGGTGCAATTTGTAACGGGCATGGGTAATATCCGGGATGTGATCCCTTTTCCAAGAACGCCGAAGAATGCGGAGTTTTAGATACGTATTTATAAGCCGAGGAGTTCCCTTGAAGTAATCAAGATATTTCTGCGGGAGACTTATCTCAGAAGAATAGCTGTTGACGGCAGGTGGCCGTCAACTCTACCTTATCTTATGCATTAATACAAACCACAGGCAGCGAAACTTCGCCTACAATTTCCGACGTGTGTCCTTTAAGAAACAACCGCTCGTATAAATTGTGTTTGTGTGGCAGCAGCATTAATAAATCAGCCCCGCTTTGCGATAAATAATTTGTAATTCCCTCAGTAACATCCTTGCTTTTTATTGCATGGTAAGTTGTTGGCAACGGTGCAAACAGGTCTATTAGACTTTGTTGCGATGTAGATACTTCTTCTTCATCGGTTTCTACATGCACAATATGCAGTTGTGCCTTTAATGCAGTAACAAAAGAAGAAATTTTTTGTACCGGTATTTTGTCTGCACCAGTGCTATCAACAGCCACTACAATATTTTTCGGTGCAGTGGCTCTACTGCCTTCGGGCACTGCAATTACAGGGTTCGAAGAATTTTTCATCAGTGGTACCGTATCATTCCCCAGCAAAAACTTTTCTAAGCCGCTTTGCTTCTGCGTACCTGTTACAATGCACAATGTATCCCGCTCTTTTACAATGGCTTCTATCGCATCTGCGGTATCACCCAACCGGCTTTCGGTTTCAAATTGTACAGCAGTAAACTTTTTTTGCGCTTCGGCTTTTATTCCGCTTAATCCTGCTTCGGCAGCGTTTTTTAAATCATCAACCGATACCATCAGCACCGGGAAATCGTTCATGCTTACGGGCAATTGATATACATTAAGTAAAAGTATTTTACTGCCTGTAACGGTTGCCAGGCTTACGGCATAAGAGATGGCCACATCTGTTGCGGGAGAAAAATCGGTTGAAACAATAATTGTCTTCATACTGCAAAGGTGGAAAGATTGGAAAGAAGTTTCGTTCATACCCTTATTTAATTATTCCCACTTCATAAGATCCCCTTATTCTGCTTTATAATACAGCAGTACAAAAGGCTGTACCGTATCCATTGAAACCAATTTTTGCGCAGGGAAAATTTTTAAAACCGCAGAATCCTGCAAATGTGTTGCAAGGAGTAGGCGGCTTCCTTTTTTCATCCATGATAAAGAAGCAGGTTGGCCCGAAAAGCTATAAGCCGCCTGGCCGTTTACCAAAGCATAACGCCGTAGGCCATTATCTGTAGTCACCAGCGCCCAGCCACCTTCTTTTTTATTCAATACAGTAAGATTTGAAACAACTTTTTTTACAGGACTGCTTACCCGGTTATAACTTCTTATTTCACCGGCATTTACTGTTTGCTTTATCGTAAAATAAATGCCATGGAAACATTCAAACACAAACAGTAAAAAAAAGCCGTTCCTTATAATTTTGAAGCCGTTGAATTTGAATACAAAAAGGAACAAGACCAGTTGCAACGCTATCATAGGAATTAAAAACGAACGGGCATCGGTTACAAAAGTCCATAAGCCTGCAGCCGATTTATATGAGAACGATTGATAGGTAAGCGACAGGTAAAAGGCAATACCGGCAAGTGTAGCCGCAACGGCTGTAATGATGCGGATGATTTTACGCACCGGTCTTTTTCTATAGAGAAGCAAAGTTGCCATTAAAGCTGTAAACAGCAATACATCTATTACTCTGAATGCTATCATTATTTTACTGAAAGGAACACGTAAAATCTTTTCTAACTGCACGCCCCAAAAGTTAGTATTGATAAAAGAAGAACTGATAAAAGGATATGTGGATAGAAGGTTTTGCGGATAAAATCCTTTAATGGAAACACTGCCGTCGTTTGTTGCCGCAGATGCGTGAAAAGGGGGCAACTGCTGTGCAGGAAGAAGAATTAAATAATACGCACTAACCGCGGTAAGTGACAGCAGGAGTAGCAGGCAGGCAAACTGAAGCCAGGCAGCCTTTCTTTTTTTTTCTATCAGCCAAATAAACAAGGCAGAAAGAAAAACACCAACCAGCGGAGCGTAAATTAGTTTGGTAAGGCACACGCAGCTAATAGAAAGAGCCAGCAACAACGTAATAACAAACCGGTTAGGAGATTGTATAAAACGATAGCTGTAATAAATGCTCCATAATGTAAACGCGGCAGCAAAAGTGTCTTTAGGGCCGGCATCCAGCTCATGCGGATACAAGAAAAAAGCCGTGCAAAGGATAAATAAATTTGTAAGCCAGGGTTTGGCAAAAACAACCATGGCTACTTTATAGATCGCTGTAAAAAAGAGCGTCCATCCTAAAAAAGAAAGAAGTAGTTGTGTAATATAGTAAGAGGAGGTAAGCCATAAAAAAGGCGCGGCAAGCAGCGAATATAACGGCGAATAAACAGCAGGATTATACACCTGTCTTGTAACGCCGTTTTCAATCAGGCTAACAGGTTCAGAAAGTATGCTTGTCTGTCTGAAGCTTTCCGCGAATAACAGGTACAAAGATTTATCACCGTCAAGGTTACTATATATCCATGCAATTAAACATTTGGCTACTACTGCAACTGCAATACATAAAAGGCTTACCCGTCGGGTATTAAAAGCTGATTTTACAAAAGATAACCAGAGGTTTTTTGATGAAAACATAAACGGGCGAAAGATACTATGAATGAAAGGAAAGAACTGATGGCGCAGGATGAACAATTAGTTTTTTACAATGCTCCATGCATTAGCTTGTTTATAAAAATAAATATATGCCCTTCACTTTCCCAAGAGCAGTTGTGGAAATGCTTTATAAAACCATCTTACTCACAAATCAACTTTTATGGCTGCTATTCAACCGCACTCCTCTTCATCAAAACAAAAGTCGCATTCGCTGAAAATTGACATGACTCCAATGGTTGATCTCGGCTTTCTACTTATTACATTTTTCATCTTTACCACCTCTATGGCGGAGCCCAAAATTATGAAACTGATGATGCCGGCTAATGGCGAACCAGCTCCCGTAAAGGAAAGCAAAACCGTTACAGTGCTGCTTGATAAAGACAAAGTGTACCTGTACGCCGGTGCATGGAAAGATGCACTGGCAACGAACACCATCCTTGAATCAAACTATCATGTAAAGACAGGCCTTGGAAACTTTATCCGGCAAAAACAAAAAAGCCTGGAACAAAAAGGGCAGAAGGAAGACCTGGTATTTATCATCAAGCCGTTGCCTTCTTCCTGTTACCAAAATATAATAGCCGCTTTGGATGAAGTGCTTATTAATAACCTGCATTATTATGCCATTGTGGATATAACTGAGGAGGAAAAAAGCTTTGCTGAAAAGAAGCGCTAAGCATCGCTTTTAATAGAACATGCCGTTTGTATTTTGTGTGCAGCATCGGCTGTAAATTTGAAGTTCATTAGTAAAAAATTGCTTTTATGAACATACCCGTAGTTGACCTGGCTGATTTTTTAAGTGGCGATGAAAGCCGCAAGCAAAGCTTTGTACAATCCTTAGGCAAGGCATATGAAGAAGTTGGCTTTGTAGCAGTAAAAAACCACGGCATTCCTGATGATTTGATTGCCGACTTATACAAATACGTACAACAGTTTTATGCCCAATCCGATGATGTGAAACTTAGTTACGAGAAAAAAGAACTGGCCGGGCAGCGGGGCTACACTTCTTTTGGCCGTGAACATGCCAAAGGTTTTGATGCGCCGGACTTAAAAGAATTCTTTCAATACGGACAGGAAGTGGCAGACGGTGAAAAGACAGAAGACTACCCCGATAATGTAACCGTAAACGAGATACCGCAATTCACACCGACTCTTCATGAGGCTTACAGGGCTTTTGAAAAAAGCGGTACCGCTTTGCTGCAGGCCATCGCTATTTATTTAGGGTTGGATGAACATTATTTTGATAAGTGGGTGCATAATGGAAATTCTATTTTAAGAGCCATTCATTACCCGCCAATTAAGGGAGAACCAAAATCGGCCATCCGTGCAGAACAGCATGAAGACATTAACCTGATTACTTTATTAGTAGGCGCTTCTGCCGATGGGTTACAAATACTTACCAAGCAAGGCGAGTGGGTTGGCGTAACCTCTTTACCTGAACAAATTGTAGTAAACGTTGGCGATATGCTGCAACGTTTAACCAATAATAAATTGCGTTCTACCACCCACCGTGTGGTGAACCCGCCAAGAGAGCTTTGGGGCACATCCCGCTTTTCTATTCCTTTCTTTTTGCATCCTAAAAGCGAAATGAGCCTGGCATCGCTGGAAAGCACCATTGATGAAAGCCATCCAAAGGCATATGAAGACGCAACGGCGGGAGAGTATTTGGATGAGAGGTTGAGAGAGATTGGATTAAAAAAATAAATACATAACCAGCCTTATTAAATTAAAAAGCGCCATCGAAGGCGCTTTTTTCATTGCCGTTTGTCAAGTTATTCTACCAGATAAAAATTTCCAATAATTTTTTATTTCGCCTAAAGCGTTAGTAATCAACCCTTAGTTACCCAGAACAGTAATTTGCTTCCTAAGCAACTATAAAAAATATGGTACTATATTTTGTATAGTACCAAACGTAACCATATCTTTGCCTTGTCAATCAATCAACATATATCAGCCGAACCTGGGAACTCTGCAAAACGCAGAGTTGGAGGGGAAGCAAAAAAAAGAAATCATGAACATTGAAAATACACAGAGCCAGATGAAGAAGGGCATTTTGGAGTTCTGCATTCTCTCTATAATCCGCCGGGGCGAGGCCTACCCCAGTGATATTGTGGAAGAAATGCGGGGAGCCAACATGAGCATCCTGGAAGGAACGCTTTACCCCTTACTAACCCGGTTAAAAAATGCAGAAATGCTAACCTACCGCTGGGAAGAAAGCAATTCCGGTCCTCCACGTAAATACTTCTCCTTAACTGAAAAGGGTGGAGCATTTTACAAAGAGCTGCAGGAAACCTGGATAGAACTTTCCAACGCGGTGAATGCCTTAACCAAAAAAACAGAAGAACCCCATTCCTAACAACTTCAACCAACCACAAATGAAAAAGATTATCAACATAAATTTATACGGAAGGGTAATTCCTATTGAGGATGCCGCTTACGATAGTTTGCAACGTTATATAGAAAGTTTGCGCCGCTATTTTGCTAAGGAAGAAGGCCGCGATGAAATTATCAATGATATTGAAAGCCGCATTTCGGAGCTGATGAATGATAAAATAAAGAAAGGCGCTCCTTGTATTACCGAAACAGATATAGCTGAAATTATCGGGGCAATGGGAAGGGTAGAAGATTTTGAAGCTGCCGACCGCAATGAAAGCATGGGAGCTTCGGAAAATACCACCGGTACCACCGGTCCTTCATCAACTTATTACCAGCAAAGCGAAAGAAAAAGATTTACCGGCCGCTTGTACAGAGATGGCAACGATAAATTTCTCGGTGGTGTGTGCAGTGGAATTGCTGCCTATATGAATGTAGATCCCACAGTGGTTCGTTTAATTTTTGGCATTATCACTTTCGGTGGCTTCGGCCTTGGTATTCCGGTGTATTTGCTACTTTGGATTGTACTGCCCATTGGCAATAGTGGTGGTTATGTAGGCAAGCGCTTCTTTCGTAACCCCGACGACCAGATATTAGGTGGTGTTTGCGGCGGCCTGGCGGCTTACTTCAATAAAAGCGCTGCTACCATTCGCCTCATATTTGCCGCACCACTTATTTTAAATATTGTCATCAGTGTACTTAACGGCATTTTCAACTTTGGCGATTTTGATTTCGGCGTAGTTGATATTGCTTTCGGCTCACTTACATCAACCTTTATTATTGCTTACATTATTCTTTGGATAGTACTGCCAATGGCACGCAGCCCGTATGACAAAATGGAAATGCGTGGAGAGAAAGTGGATGTAAACCGTATTCGTCAAAATGTGCAGGAAGGCATGGGCGATTTTAAAACCCGTGCAAAAGACTGGGGCGATGAGGTAAGAAGCGCAGCACAAAAAATGAGTGCGAGGGCACAGGAATTTACCCGCACACAAGGCGCCGATTTTGCGTCAGACTTTAAAAACACCGCCAGACCAATAGGCAATGGTATTGGTCATGCCATCGGCGTGCTTTTTAAGTCCTTTTTCTTATTTATTGCCGGTGTTATTGCGTTCTTCCTTTTTGTAGTGGTGTTAATTTTTGTCTTTGGTGGTGTAGCCAAGCCTGTAAACAGTTATCTGCTGGACGGCCTTTGGCAGAAAGTTTCCATGTGGGGAGTAGTGATTTTCTTTTTGGCCGTACCATTGATAGCTATCATTACTTGGATTATTCGCCGGATAATGAAAGTCCGTTCTCAAAAAAGCTACTTGGGCTGGACGTTTGGTGGCTTATGGACGATAGGCTGGATTTGCCTTCCCATCTTTGTTTCAAGCTTGGTAAGAGACTTCACCCGTTATATAGAACGCACCGAAACGCCGATAGCTCTTGTACAACTTGGTATGAATAAAATGATAGTGCAGGTACCCGGCGATCCTGTGCAATATAGTGGCAACTTTTCTTGGATAACATTCGATAACGATAATACCGGTTGGGATATTACTGATGACTCACTCAAACTTTCCAACATACGTATAGAAGTGCAAAAAAGCGAGGATAGTTTATACCATGTAACCGTACTTAAATACAGCGCAGGCCTCAACCGGAATGTAGCACTGCAGCGTGCCGATAAGATTGCCTACACCGTTACCAATATAGATAGTGTTCTTCAATTAGGCAGCGGCTTTGGTATCAGCGAAGGTGAAAAATTCCGCGGCCAAAGAGTGCTGGTGGAAATTAAAGTACCCGTTGGCAAACAAATCCGCTTCGACAACTCGGTGGGCGAAAAACTTAACCCATATGATATTCGTGTGGGGGAAACTGAAAACTATAACAGAAGGCGCAATTGGAATCGCAGGGACTTTCGTTTTGAATGGGATAACAACCGCTATTACGATTGGCAACCCGATACAGATTATTATATGACAGCCAGCGGGGATCTTAAACAAGTGGGAATGCCTGAAACTGAAAAACCAGCTGTACCGGATAGCGACCAAAGAGATTCTATCTACAAAATATTACTGGATTCTTTAATAAAGAGTAAGCAACAGGACACCTATGTGCAGCCCGAAGATGAAGAAACCACCAAAACAAAGGCAATTGGCGGCGATTTACCTACCCCGGTATCAATGCCTTTTATACCCACAATATTTTAAGCTAGGTTGAAGTTGGTCATGCAAGGGCATGAGAACTTGAGGCTCCCAAGAAATTGGGAGCTTTTTTTAACCACGGATTAGTGAGATTTTTAGCAGGATTAGCAGGAGTGTACAAAGTGTTTATTTTTTTACTATTCAAATCGTATCGCTATAATGATACCACATAAAGACTATTTTGCTTTAAAGGACATCCGCTAATCTTTTTTCAATCCTGCTAATCAGCGGTTATTTTTGCCTCCAAATTTTATACATGAAGAGTACACCTTTCACCCAAAAGCATATTGAACGCGGCGCTAAAATGGCGGAGTTTGCAGGATACAATATGCCTATAAGTTACAGTGGTATCAACGAGGAGCACCATGCTGTTCGCCGCAATGCCGGTGTGTTTGATGTAAGCCACATGGGTGAATTTATTTTAAAAGGTGAGAACGCATTGGACCTTATTCAAAGAGTTACTACAAACGATGCCTCAAAGCTTACTGCCGGTAAAGCGCAATACAGTTGCCTGCCTAATAAGGAAGGCGGCATTGTAGATGATTTGTTGATCTACTGTGTTGAAGAGAACAAAGTTTATATGATTGTAGTGAACGCCAGCAACATTGAAAAAGACTGGAACTGGATTCAGCAGCATAACGATAAAGGCGTGGAGATGCACAACATTTCTGAAGCGACGTGTTTGCTTGCCATACAAGGGCCAAATGCGACAAAGATCTTGCAGTCGTTGACAGAGATGGATATCTTGAACTTAAAATATTACACGTTTACAAAAGGCGAATTTGCCGGTGTAAAAAATGTGCTGGTTAGCGCCACAGGTTATACCGGCGCCGGTGGCGTTGAAATTTATTTTGAAGACAAGGATGGCGCTGCCGATAAAATATGGAACGCCATTTTCAGCGCAGGAGAGGCACAAGGTTTAAAACCAATTGGACTGGCTGCAAGAGATACGCTTCGTTTAGAAATGGGCTTTTGCTTATACGGAAATGATATAGACGATACCACTTCTCCCTTAGAAGCTGGCTTAGGCTGGATAACAAGACTGGCTAAGGAAAGCTTTACGTCTAAAGAGATATTCCAGGCACAAAAAGAAGAAGGCATCAAGCGCAAACTGGTAGGTTTTGAAATGGTTGATAAAGGCATTCCGCGTAACCATTATGAGATTTGCGATAAAGACGGGACGGCTATCGGCTATGTAACATCCGGTACGCAATCGCCAAGTTTAGGTAAAGCAATTGGGATGGGCTATGTGCAGATGGCACAGTCATCAATTGACTCTACTATTTATATAAAAGTGCGGGATAAGTTGTTGCAGGCGAAGGTGGTAAAAATGCCGTTTGCGTAAAGGCATGATTACATTCGGTAAATTTGATTCATGGAAAATTTATTAAGCAGAATAACGATAGATCCTGAAATATGTAATGGCAAGCCAATCATCCGAGGTAAGCGAATTACAGCTTCTACTATTTTGGAATTTCTATCTGCAGGTGAATCGCATGAAGAAATATTAAAACAATATCCTTCGTTAGAGGAAGCTGATATTGCTGCTTGCCTGTTTTTTGCTTCTCAAATACTGAAACATAACTACACCATCCATAATCTCGTTGCCTGATGCCTGTCTATTTAGTAGACGTAAACCTGCCCTATTATTTTTCTCTTTGGCATACTGCCGATTTTGTTTTTGTAAGAGATTTGAATGATGAATGGAAAGACAGTACCATCTGGAATTATGCTTTGGAAAATAAGCTGATCATCTTAACAAAAGATACCGACTTTTTTGACCGCGTGCTGGTAGCGAAGGTCCATCCGAAGGTGATTCACATTTCCTTCGGTAATGTGTTAATGAAAGAATTTTTCTCGATCATAGAAAAAGTATGGACTCAAATTTTGGCGCTTGAAAATCAATATCACCTAATTAAAGTGTACAAAGATAAAATCGTGATTATAAAATAATGAATAAACCAACTCTCCATACCTGCCTCTCCCCTGCGCTTTTACATTTATACGATGTAAAGAACACGGTTGTTGTAGTTATTGATATACTCCGTGCCACATCAACTATCGCCACTGCTTTGTACAATGGCGCAAAAGAAATAATACCCGTTGACAGTATAGAAAGATGCATTCAGCTAGGAACCCAAATTGAATGTATCACAGCCGGCGAACGCGATGGACAAATTGCTGCGGGATTGCAATATGGCAACTCATCATTTGAATATCCTGAGAGTTTTATCAAAGGAAAAGTTTTAGTGCTTACAACAACCAATGGCACTAAGCTTTTACATATGGCCCTGGCCAAAGGCGCAACGGAAATTATTACCGGAGCCTTCTTAAACCTATCGGCAGTTTGCGATCATTTGATAGCCATGAATAAGAATGTGATACTTGGCTGCGCCGCCTGGAAGGATAAGCCAAATATTGAAGACACCCTTTTTGCCGGCGCTGTTGTAGCAAGAATAAAAGAACATTTTAGCATGAACTGCGATGCTTCTCATATTGCAGAACACCTATACAATTTTGCCAAAGGTGATATGTACGAATTTATGAAGACGAATGACGCTTCGCATTACCATCGCTTAACCAATTTTGGACTGGAAAAAGACATCCGGCATTGCTTAACTATTGATGTGGCAAATGTGTTACCGGAGTATGTGGATGGGAAGCTGGTAGTTCAGAAATAACCTATTCCTCCAGCTGTTTCCTTAAAGAAATTTAACGGTAAAATAGTATCAATTCATTCCACTTTACGGCAAAGTTTCATTTAGTTTTGTCGATTGGCCTTTTTGGTCAATTGGCAATAAGCAACCCTTTTGTCAATTGCAAATTGCCGATTGCAAATTGATTCCATGGCGTTACCTCATTTACTTAAATACGTTTACACACACGGCTCTGATGAAGTCATTCGCCGTGGTAAAAAAATACATGCTATCGGCTTTGTGGAACTGGCAGAACATGACGACCTTTTTGGCTCTGCAGTATTCCGTGTAAAGGATGATAGCTATGCAACGTTTTACAATGTTTTTATTCAAAACTATAAAGACCCTAAAACGGTTTCGCTCCGTTGCTCCTGTCCATACAACCTTGGCGACATTTGCCGCCACGAAGCGGCTTCCCTTATTCGCCTGCAGGAGATGATGGACAAAGGCCAGTTGATGGCCGATAACGCGGCTTACGACCAGCGGCATACCGTGGCGAAAATGAAAACCATTGACTTAAAAACTATTCATCTTTTATCAAGCCACGATATAGTTGACGAAGCAGAAAAAAATCTGCAGAAGAGGAAGCCCCAGATTGAAACTGCCAAAGAAGAAACAGTAAAGGCAAGCGTTACCATTGATGGTCATGAGTACTCGGTTCTTATTCGCCGCAACGATGAAAGAAACTTCGATACAAGCTCCGATTACGAAGACACGGAGCACCTGCTTTGCCTGCCCAAAGTGATCGTGTTCCTGCACTTGTTGCAAACAAAAGGACAGCATTATTTTGAAACCATCCGCAACTGGGATAAAGAAAAAAATAAGTTGCTTGAGGCATACGGGTATTCGTTAAAAGATGATCTAAAAGGCAAGTTTGAATTCAGCTATAAAGATGGCAAGCCCTATTTAAGAGTGTTGAACAGTTCTATAAAAAGAATAGTGGCGCCAGCCCCGCCATCGGTGCCCCGGTATGAAAGAGTAGAGGTAGCCGAGGAAGACCCGAAGCCGGTCGAACATATTATTACAAAGCGCCTCGGTATTGTTTTCAATTTCAATAAAGCAGTATACCCCTTCTTCAGCATTGATGTAATAGAAGGCGAAATGGATGAAGAAGGTTCCTTTGCCGGCAATGTAGAAAAGCTGGAACTGGCCCGCTATGTAGAAACAGAACAGTATGGCGATGTTGATAAGGCAATATTAACCCACATTCGCAAGTTGCAGGATACGGAGATCAATAAATACGTAAGCCGTAACTCGCCTTTCGCCGGCTTTTGGGAAAACATCGTGCAGCAGGAAGGCGATGAATTGCCCGAAGAAACAAAGAGCCTGATCGCCGAATATCTTTTACCACGGCTAAAAAAACTCTTTGCTGATTTTACTGCCGTACCTTCTTTCTCCCTTTTAAAAAACACGACATTTAAAACTTCTAATCTTCAAAAAGTAGAAGTAAGCAATCAATACCTGACGCCTTATTTTAATGTAGCCCGGCAAGGAGACTATTTTGAATTTGAATGTTATGTAAAGCCGGGTAGCGTACCCCATTCCCTGGCCGAAAACGAAGTACCGTCGGCTCTTATTTATTTGTACAATCACCAGTTGTATTTGTGGGAAAATAAAGAGGCTGTAGAAATAGCCGGGAGCTTTCCTGAAAGTGGTACACAAAAAATTAAAGGGGCCGACTGGCCGCAGACTTTGCTGCGTACGGTGATGCCGCTTACAAAGGAATACAATGTTCATTTTGACCGCACACTGATTGATGAAGTAAAGGACGGAGAACCGGAAACCAAGCTCTTTTTACAAGAGAAAGGCGAGTACCTGGTTTTTAGCCCCATTTATACCTACAAAGGGTTTGATGTAAAAGGGAAAGACCGCGGCGAGTTGATTATTCCGCAGGGCGATAAAGTAGTTGTAGTGCATCGTAACCGCGAAGCGGAAAAAGATTTTCTTCATAAGCTGCAAATACTGCACTCCAACTTTGTGCCTTTTGATGATGACGCTGCCCTGGCCCTCAGAGGCGCCGAAGTGTTGCGCAACAACTGGTTCTTTCTTTTTGTAGATGCCATGAAGGAAGCGAAGGTGCCGGTGTTTGGTTTTGAATCGCTTAAGAACTTTCGTTTTAATACCGCGAAGCCACAAACGCATATTTATATTTCGTCGCATACCGATTGGTTTGATGCCAAGGTGGACATACTTTTTGGCGATCAGAAGGTAACAGTGGCAGAGGTAAAAAAAGCCATTGCCGCCAAGCAACAATTTGTACAACTGAACGATGGCACATTGGGAATTTTGCCTGAAGAGTGGCTGAAAAAATATTCCTTGCTGTTTAGAGTGGGCGAAGGAAAAACCGACAAATTAAAACTATCACGGTATCATTTAAGTGTGATAGATGAGCTCTACGAAAACCGCAATGCGGAGGAGCTTACTATTCGGTTAGAAGAAAAATATGAGCGGATAAAGGAGTTTAATACAATTAAGGAAATTCCGCCGCCCGGTAACCTGGAACCTATTCTGCGCCCTTATCAAATCGCCGGTTTTCAGTGGCTGAATTATTTAAGCGAAGTAGCATGGGGCGGTATTTTAGCCGATGATATGGGTTTGGGTAAAACTGTGCAGGCCCTTTCCTTTTTACAGCATTACTATGAAAGCCACAATGGCGAAATGAAGGCGCTGGTGGTATGTCCCACAACGCTGATTTATAACTGGGAGAACGAGATAAAAAAGTTCACGCCATCATTAGAATATTATATTCATCACGGCTCTTTACGCAGCCGTAATGTTGAAGAATTATTAAAGCATCATGTCATTATCACTACATATGGCACCTTGCGCAGCGACATTAAACTCTTCACACAAATCAAACTGGATTATGTGATTCTCGATGAATCGCAGGCCATAAAAAACCCATCAAGTAAGGTAACTAAAGCCGCTTCTTTGCTTAACGCAAAAAGCCGTTTGTGCATGAGCGGTACACCGCTTCAAAACAATACGTTTGATATTTATGCGCAAATGAATTTTCTTAACCCCGGCATGTTAGGTTCTATTGAATTCTTCAGGCAGGAGTTTGCAATACCCATTGATAAGTTTGGCGAGCCAGAGCAAAAAGAGCATCTTAAAAAGATACTGTATCCTTTTATTCTTCGGCGTACCAAGGAGCAGGTAGCAAAAGATCTACCGGACAAAACAGAAACCATTTTGTTCTGCGAAATGGAAGATGAACAGCGAAAAATTTATGACGCTTACCGCAACGATTTCCGGGCAAAGATCATGGGCACCATTGAAGAACAGGGCATACAAAAATCGCAGCTTACTATCTTGCAGGGCCTGATGAAACTGCGCCAGATCTGCGACTCCCCGGCTATCTTAAACGAAGATGAAAAACTTCCTAATCACTCTATTAAACTGGAGGAATTATCAAGAGAAATTTCAGAAAACATCGGCAACCATAAAGCCCTTGTGTTCTCGCAGTTCCTGGGCATGTTGGCCTTAATTAAAACCAAGCTGGATGAATTAGGGGTGAAGTACGAATACTTTGATGGCAGCACGTCTGCACCTGACCGTCAAAAAGCTATAGAAGCTTTCCAAAATGATGAGGAGACAAGAGTGTTTCTTATTTCTTTAAAAGCCGGCGGTGTGGGCTTAAACTTAACTGCCGCTGATTATGTATATATCGTTGATCCGTGGTGGAACCCAGCGGTGGAGCAGCAGGCCATTGACCGTACGCACCGCATTGGTCAAACCAAAAACATTTTCGCTTATCGTATGATTTGCAAGGATACCATTGAAGATAAAATCATTCTGTTGCAGGATAAGAAACGGGCTTTGGCAAAAGATCTTATTTCTGACGACAGTACGTTTGTGAAAGCATTGACAAGAGAAGACGTGGAGTACTTGTTTAGTTAGGGCAACTGCATACTCTGGTCTGCAGTAAGCAGAGAGCATTAGGCTACAAAGACTAATAATATAATTTTAAAACTCAATCATTATTTTGATTGAGTTTTTTCTTTTTATACCAAGCTAAATACTACTATGAAGCTTTACTTGCGTCGCACTCTTGTACGCTTTGTTTGCTATGAAACAGTCATACCTAATCTTATAAATAAGGGCTCGGCAAAGGCTATTTATCATAAACCAGTGTACCAGCTTTTACCTTGTACTTCTATAAGGAATTACGCACACTTTCATTGTCATTGTTTACCAGCACATCTTTAACAGCAGTGTGGAAATTTCAATTTTTAATCTGCATACTTATTGATGTTGTTGTTCTTTTTTAACCTAAAAAACACAAATATGAAAAAGCTAATATTCTCCTGCCTGCTGGTAGGCTTTGTAGTTGCTACCTCGGCACAAAACACTCAAACCGGCACCGGCACCCAGGGCAGTAACCAAACCACTAATAAAAAAAGTACGGGTAAAAAAGCAAAGAAAGGAACAAAGTCCTCTTCCTCTTCTCACAAGGCAAAAGCCCGAAGCACTTCCGCAGACAGTACGAACAATGGCCAGTCCTCAACGGATAATTCAGGTATGTCCTCTGGAAATATGAATAATACTAATAGCAACTCCCGAAGTACCCTAAATAACGGAACCGGAAATCAAACCGGTAATGGAAGCGGCAATCAGAAGAATACTAATAAAGCAACCAAAAGTTCATCATCTTCCAACCAGGGAAACTCAGGCAACGGGTCTAATAATACAAATGGCAATCAATCTTCTTCACAAGGTTCAAACGTATCGGGAACAATGGATACCACGAACCGCATGAGTGGTACCCTGAACAGCACCAGTACAAATAATGGAATGGGAAACAACGGCACAAGTGGAACAACCGGCGGTTTAACAGATACGAGCAGAACAGGAAACCAGGCCAATACTACATCGGGTACAGGCACAGATACCAGCGGCATGAATTCAGGTACTTCAGGTACAACTAATAGAAATAACAGTTCTAATAATACTGGCACAAATAATAGCAACAACTCCAACAATACAACAGGAGGCACAATTAACGACTCTACCGGTACAAGTACTATGAATAATGGAAGTACTACTTCAGGAACTACAGGCAACGGAACTGGGAATGCAGATTCTACCGGAAATGGAACTAACAGTGGTACAACAGGTAATGGAAGTCCTAAAATAAAAACAAAGATCAAAACAGCAGATGGTAAAGTCATCAAAACAAAAACAAAGAATGGGGAAACTAAAACAAAAACTAAAGGGGGAGAGTAAGTAGAGGACGAAAAAGTGCATGGGTTTCTGTCTATCCTGTAAGGTTGATAAAAACAGGATAGACAGAAACCCATTTATTTTTCCTATTTCATTTTATCACCTTCCGGCCTCATGCTCTAAACAGGGATGCCACCGGAGTTTATAAAACACGCAAGGGCTCAGGTAGTGTCATTCAATCTTTATTTATTTGGGAATCCCGTGCTTCTACTCCTGCACTTTGGACTGAGGTAAAGGCACAAGCTATAGTTTTAGATGGAAAATGTAAGCGGGTTAGATTAATGGTGAGAAACCATCTGCATATATGTTTGTTACATTCATATGCCAGATGACTCTCCACTTATTGTTACGCTTTCACTGGATGAAGCATCTTTCCAATTTTTCGACAACCTTCACAAACAATACTTTCCGCCAGAAAGAAACTTTTTACTAGCGCACCTAACGCTCTTTCATCATCTGCTACCGGCCAAGCCAAAAATAAAAGAGAACTTATATAAATGGAGTAAAGAAATAGAGCCATTAGTGTTGCAGGTAGTTGAAATAATAAGCATCGGCAAAGGCGTAGCATATAAAATAGAATGTGAACCATTACTACAATTGCATCGCATCATGCAAAAGGAATGGCAAGACTGGCTACAGCCTCAAGACAAACAAAAGTTATGGCCGCATGTAACGGTTCAAAATAAAGTAACACCAGCTAAAGCAAAGGAAACGCTGGAAGAATTGAAAACTACATTCAAGCCGTTTACCGCAATAGGAACAGGCTTTAGTTTATGGAGTTATGAAGGCGGCCCGTGGGAGTTTATAGAAAGCTTTCCTTTTTTAATTCTGTTGGCATAAAATGAAAGTTCGCAATTAGTAGTTTCCGGTTGGCAATGAAGGTGCAAATTCCAAACTGGAAACTGCCAACTAATGGTTTAATGACACATTGAATAAGAATCTCACCGCTCGTCCTTCGCTTAACCTAAATTAACTACAGATCATCAACTATCCGAATATCTTCGTATTCATCAATCAAAGCTTATGAAGAAAACATACTTCGCCCTGCTGGTGCTTATCTCTTTCTCCGCATCGGCGCAAAAAATTTCGGGCACGGTAAAAGGAAGCTTACAGGATTCCACATCGGCCACACTCTTAAGCGATGCAACAGTTTCTGTAGTGAGCCTTCCCGACTCCTCCCTTATTTCTTTTACGCTTACCCGCAGCAATGGCTATTTCGAAATTAAAAACTTAGCCGCCGGCAACTACCTTTTAGTGGCTTCGTTCAGCGGGTTGCAAACCAAAAAAAAGGCTTTCACCATCAGTGCCGAAAAGGCTACCGAGGATTTCAGTATCATAAAAATGGATAGAGCATACAAGGGCATGCAGGAAGTTGTTATTACCGATCAGTCTCCCGTAAAAATTAATGGCGATACCATCTCTTTTAACGCCAATATGTTCAAGACAAAACCAAATGCTACAGTAGAAGATTTGCTGAAGAAGCTACCGGGCATGCAGGTAGAAAAAGACGGCACTGTAAAAGCGCAGGGCGAAACTGTACAAAAAGTTTATGTTGATGGAAAAGAATTTTTTAATAACGATCCTAAACTGGCTACAAAGAATTTATCGGCTGATATGGTGGACGCGGTAGAAGTGTTTGATGATATGAGTGAGCAGGCCAAGTTTAATAAAATTGATGATGGCAGCCGTACCAAAGCGCTCAATTTAAAATTGAAAAAAGATAAAAAGAAAGGTGTCTTTGGAAAAGTATATGCAGGCTACGGAACCGACAAACGTTATGATGCAGGATTATCAACCAACTTTTTTAAAGGCGCAACACAAACATCGGTGATTGCAAAAGCCAATAACACGAGCAACATTGGCTTTACACTTGGCGATATGCTGGGCATGTTCAACGGCCCTGGCGGCGGCGGCATAATGGGCGCTATGGGCGGTGGTTCATTAGGCGGAAGCAGCGGCAGCGGAAGTTTTGGTGGGGGTTCCGGCGCAATGGGTGGAATGAATATGATTCGTGCCGGTGGTTCCGGTGGTGGCAGCAACCTTGGTGGATTTAATCTTGGTTCAACAGGTGGCGGCGTTACGGCTTCATCCCAGGTTGGTATTAATTACCGCGATACCTGGAGCAAGTATTTTGAAGTGAACGGCAGTTATTTTTTCAACCATGCGCAAACCGAAAATGACCGTTATAGCTTTCGACAAAATATAGCTGCGGATTCTTCTATTAACACGGCTGACAGAACCTATTCTAAAACCCGCAACAATAATCACCGGTTCAACCTGAATATGGTTTATACCATTGATTCGTTTAACTCCATCATCTATCAGCCCAATTTAAATTTTCAGAGCTCGCAGTCATTTAGCGATGACACATTAAACAGCGCCGTGGTGAAGAACGGTTCTTCATATACCAATGCAGAAAACCGTACACTCACAAACAATTCCGGCGATGGCTACAATTTCAGCAACAATTTAATCTGGCGGAAACGTTTTCGTAAACCGGGCCGCACTTTATCGGTAAACGTTTCTAATACATGGAGCGATAACAACCGTGATGCGTATAGCATTATCACCTCTAGATTTTATACCCCAAACGGCTTTAAGTGGATGGACCGCCTGTCGGATTTCGTTACCCGTACGGAAAGCAACACCAACAATTACAGCGCAGGCTTTTCTTATACCGAACCTATCGCAAGGGATAAGGTAATGGAGTTTAATTATACCCATAACGATAACCACAGCAATTCGGACAGGAAAACTTTCAATAAGAATATAGCAAGCGGTACTTACGATGCCCTTGTTGATTCGCTTACCAATCGTTTTGAAAACAGCAATATATACGACCGTATCGGAACCAACTTTAGAGTGGTAAAAAAGAAATATAATTACCAGTTAGGTTTTGCCGTGCAGCAAACTTCATTAGAGAGCGACAACCTTTCAAAAGGCAAAAACATTTTACAGAAAAATACAAACCTGTTTCCAACAGCCTCGTTTAATTACCAGTTCCAACGCAGCCGTAGCTTACGCATTAATTATCGCGGCCGTACGGCCCAACCTACTATCTCGCAACTGCAGGATGTAACGGATTACAGCAGCTATCCCTATATATCAAAAGGAAATCCTTCCTTAACCCAGGAGTTCTCGCACAATGTAACACTGAGTTATAATTTCTTCGACATGATCAAATTTCGCAACTTGTTTGCTTTTGTCACCTACAGCACTACGCAAAATAAGATTGCAAATGCTATACAAAACCTGCCGGGGGGAGTTCAGTTAACCTCGCCTGTAAATGTAGAGGGTGTATATGCGGTGTCGGGTAATTTCAATATCGGCTTTCCCATTAAACAAATGAAGGGAGGAAATTTTAATGCTACCAGCCGCATTGGCTATAACCAGGATGCAAGTATTGTAGACAGGATAAAGAATTTCACCCGTAATTTATCGTTAGGTGAAGACCTCCGCTTAAGCTACAACAAAGACAAATTAGATCTCGGCATATCGGCCAGCATCAGTTATAACCAGGTAAAGTACAGTTTGCAGGAACGCAACAATACGTCTTACTTCATGCATGTATATTCTGCCGATGCTACTTATACCTTACCTAAAAATTTCATCCTGTCAACCGATTTTGATTATACGTTCAATACAGGCCGTACCGATGGCTTTAACCAGAATTACGCCATATGGAATGGCAGCATTGCCAAACAGGTTTTAAAAAATAAGCGGGGAGAAATAAAGGCTTCGGTGTTTGATATCCTAAACCAAAACACCAGCGTTTATCGTAACGTGGCACAGAACTATATCGAAGATGTGCAAAACAGTGTATTGAAACGGTACTTCATGCTGACCTTTACTTACAACATTAACCGCATGGGTGGAAGAAGCATGCCGCCGATGATGGAAAGAGCGACAAAAGGGATAAGACTTAATTAGCAAAAGGCAATATGCAATTGGCAATAAAAAACGATCAGAGATCGGAGTAATGAAAGAAGCAATTGATAGGGAACTTTGAATTTGAGCGACCAACTCCCTACAGATTCGCTGGAGATAATATCCATAAAAAAGAAACCCTCAGTTGAGGGTTCTATCTGATCATGCGCTTTTTTGAAGGGAGGTAACTAACGGTTGACGAACCGTAAATTACGACGCCTAAAATTGATTTCATGAAGCGCCATACGTTGTAGGATGGTTTGTACGAGCTGCTGTAAATCTGTGCAGCCTGTTTTGCGTACTCAATGTCTCTGTTTTTCATGCAGGTTATTTTAGTTTGTGGAAAATAGGTGGATAAACTTAGTCATTTACATTGAAATAACGAAGCCTTTGCCTATTTTGTTGTCGAAAACTTTTAATATCCACTCTATGAAACTGAAGATCACACAACTTCTATCCGTACTTGCTTTGTCTGCTTTTATCAACCTATCACATGCACAGTTAAAATTGCCTGGCGCCGGCAACCCCGATGTGCGCAATGCTTTAGAAAAAGTAATTGCCGATTACCCGAAAGAGTTTGCCAACCTGAAAGGTGAAGTGCTGAACACCAATCCACAAACAGTAGAGTATGAATCGCTGCTGCCTTTTAAAAGTGCTGAGCATAACACTATTACGGAGTACTCGGGTAAACACCCCGTTTACAGTTGGCAGGCCCTTATGTTTACAGCCGAAGAATTTGAAGATGCTGCTAAAAAATACAAAGCCCTGTACCAGCAGCTAAAAGGGATGAACTTAAAGTTGAACAGGGATTATGATTACAGCTTATCAGGTGAGTATGATGCACCTGATGAAAGCAAAAAATTTAGTACCACCATTTTTGGCTTATCGCCAAACGCCTCTAATCTTCCTAAAGTAAAAGTGGAACTTTCCATGCAATACGAACTACTGGAATGGAAAATTTATTTGCTGGTATATCAAAAAGAAAAAGAAGATAATGAAAGGGGGAGGATAGAGGAATAACTAAAAGCAGTAAGCCATCTTAAATAAGATGGCTTACTGCTTTTAGTTAACTTTATTATTTCGCCTTCCCAAAATGTTCACTCACTTTATTCCAGTTGATCACATTCCAGATAGCTTCCAAATAAGCAGGACGTTTGTTTTGGTACTTTAAGTAGTACGCATGTTCCCAAACATCAATGCCTAAGATAGGTTGCCCTTTTACTTCGGCTACTTCCATCAATGGGTTATCCTGGTTAGGTGTAGAAGTTACTTCAAGCTTGCCGTCTTTTACAATCAGCCATGCCCAACCACTGCCAAAGCGGGTTGTACCAGCAGCATTCATTTTTTCTTTCAATCCATCTAAGGTGCCAAAGGTGCTGTTTATAGCATCCGCTAATGCTCCTGCCGGCTGACTATTACTTGCAGGACCTAAAATTTCCCAAAAGAAAGAATGGTTCCAATGGCCGCCACCATTGTTCCGGACAGCAGGTGATATTGAACCAGCATTCTTTACCAGTTCTTCTAAGCTTTTATTTTCATGTTCGGTTCCGGCAATGGCTTTATTTAAATTATCTACATAAGCCTGGTGGTGTTTGCCATGATGTATCTGCATCGTTTGTGCGTCAATGTGGGGTTCTAATGCTTCGGGTGCATACGGTAATGCGGGGAGTGTGAATGCCATAACTGTTGTTGATTTTTAGGTTGAGAATTTATTTTCACTGCATCAAAACTCTGGAAGTAGCGAAAATTGATTGCCATTTAAGACAACAAATTTACTGGCTATGTTTCGTAATTACCCACAACAAAATATCTTTCCACATCTCGTCAATAGCAGGCAAACTATTTTAAAACATATATGCAGCATCAAATGGTTTTTCCAAGTCTTTAAATAATTGTTAATTAATTTAAAAGTTAGTAGTCTTGCAATCGTTCTTAAAATTTCCCTCCCCAGAAAACTACAGCCTTAGCCAGTATTCCTGTGATTTAATTTTCCAACTTTTTTAAAAACATGCACATGAGAAAAACAGTTCTACTTATTACTGTGATGCTATGCTCAGTAATGGCGTTTAGCCAGCAAGCCATCAGGGGAAGGGTAACCGACGATGCTAACAAGCCGGTACCTTATGCCAGTATCAAAATCAAAGGATCAGACGTTGGCACAGCAGCCGATGCCAATGGAAATTTTAGCATTAGTGCTAGAAGTGGCGCCGTTTTGGTTATTTCAGCAGTGAATTTTACTGAAAAGGAAGTTACGGTTGGTACTTCTTCAAATGTTGATGTGTCTTTAGCTTCTACCGCCGGAACTATTGATGAAGTAGTAGTAACAGCGCAAGGAATCAGGCGAAAGGCAAAAGAATTAGGTTATTCCGTAGGCAGGGTTAGCAATGCTGAAATAACCAATGGGCGTTCACCACAATTAGCCCAAAGCCTTTCAGGTAAAGTATCGGGGTTAGCCGTTTTTAATGTAAATAATTCTGTTGACCCTTCTACGAAAATTACATTAAGAGGTTACCGTTCACTTACCGGAAGCAATGATGCCCTGATAGTAGTGGATGGGTTACAGCAGCCTCCTGGATCTTCTACCTTGCTTAATCTTTTAAACCCAAATGACATTGAAAGTATATCCATATTGAAAGGCGGGCAAGCCGCTACTTTGTATGGGTCGGATGGTGTGAACGGGGCAGTTGTTATTACAACTAAAAAAGGTAGTCCAGGTCAAACACGTATTTCTTTTAATCATTCTACTAACATAGAAAAGCTAAACCAGCTTGCACAGTTCCAGGATAAGTTCGGGAGCGGTTCGCACTATGCTACCAGTTTTGGCGGCGCAGGTTATAAAACAAATTACTTGGAGCGAATGAAAGATAACTGGCGCTCTTACGAGAACCAACAATTTGGCGATGCTTATGATGGTTCATTACGACCTGTAGGCCGTACATTAGAAGATGGCAGTGTGAACACATTACCTTATTCAGCTATTCCGGGTGAAAGGGACAGGATATGGAACACTGGCTTTACAACCAATAACCAGGTATCAGTAAGCGGCGGTGCCGGCCAGAATACTTTTTTCCTTTCTGCGGAAAACAATATCACACATGGTATCGTACCTGCTGATAAAAGCGATAGAACCGGTCTCCGCTTTGCTGCCACCACAGAGGCCGGACGTTTCCGCGCTGGTTTTAATGCGGCGTATGTTCAGGCAAATTTCGACCGCACCACGTTCGACTTTTATAACGAGACCATCAACCAGGCTGCTCATATTCCCTTGTCGCAATACAGAGACTGGCGTAATAATAAGTTCGCCCACCCGAATGCTTTCTATAACGACTATTTTACCAACCCTTTTTTCCGGTTGGATAACGACCGCCAGGTATATACCGATAATAACATCAGCGGTAATCTTGAATTAAATCTTAAGCTGACCTCATGGCTTAATATCTACGACAGGATAGGCGCTATGAGCAATACCCGCCAGCGTACCAATACTGTTGCGCAATTCTTCCACAGCGATTGGGCTAAATCAAAAGCAGTAGTACCAGCTCCTTTTGATAAGGGTGATGGAAGTGGAATTACAAGGGCTTTGACTGATTTACAAGGTAGTGTGCTTGATCGGACCACTGTAGAAAACCTGATCAGCAATGATCTGCATGCCCAGTTTAATAAAGATTTTGGTGTATTCAGTACCAGGGGTTTAATAGGGTTTAGCCTTTACGACCGCAAAAGCAGGTTTGTAGAAGCGAGTTCCAGCTCTATTGTAGTGCCTGATGTTTATAACGTAAGCAACCGTCGTGGCGAATTAGGCGGTGGAGAAGAAAATGTGGGAAATCGTAAATACGGATATTATGCAGATGCCACTACCGGCTGGAATGATAAAATCTTTCTGCATGCTTCTATACGTTACGATGGAACATCAAGGTTTTATAAATCCAACCGTGATAAAAGCCTATACACGTACACATATTATGGAGTCGATGTTTCTGCTATACTGACAGACTTATTGCCTTCCTTAAAAAATAATGTTTTAACCTATGCCAAATTAAGGGCTGGCTGGAATAAAAACGGCAATGATAATATCGGGGCCGGTGTAGATTATGGTTTAGACCTTTCCTTTCCAAATGCAGGCGGGTTCCCTTATGGCAATAACGTAGGTATTACAGTTGGCGATGTATTACCTGATGTTAACTTAAAGCCTGAGTTTGTAAAATCATGGGAAGTAGGCGGTGAGTTTCAATTTTTGAAAAACCGCATAAGTCTTGATGCTACCTATTACAGCCAAAGAAGTGAAGGATCGGTAATTACAGTTAAAATTCCTAACTCTACTGGTTTTTCAAGCCTTCGTGTGAATGTAGGCAATACAAAAAACTGGGGTTATGAATTAGATTTAAGAACACAAATTATTCGTAACCGCAATTTCAATTGGGATGTAAGTGTACGCTATTCCATGAATGATAATAAAGTACTAACTCTTTACCAGGGTGTGCCTGAATTTTCTTATGGCGCATTTACTTATGCAGCTCCTTATGCTATCGTGAATCAGTCATTTCCGGCATTAAAAGCTATCTCTTACTTCCGTGACACTGCTACTGGAAGAGTGTTGGTTAGTCCTACTACAGGTTATCCACTTATCAATGGGCCTCTGAAAAATTTTGGAAGAACAACACCTAAGCATATGTTAGGTGCCGGCACTAGACTAAATTATAAAGCCCTTACACTAAATACCAATTGGGAGTACCGGGGCGGCAATGTAATTTATAGTGATCTGGGGCGCCAAATGACCTTTACCGGCTCTGGTAAATGGACCGAAGACCGTGCGCCGCATATCTTCCCTAATTCTGCTTACCGTGATCCTGCCACAGGCAAGGTGGTGACAAATACAACAGTTAACACCCGTGAATCCGAATATGCTTTGTGGGTTGACTCTTATCGTTTGATTGCTGAAAACTTTGTTGTACCAGGATGGTTTATTAAACTTAGAGATATCAACTTGTCTTACGATATCCCTCAAAGTTTTGTAGCAAAGTCACGTGTCTTCTCTACCGCTACCATTTCTCTTTATGGTCGTAACCTTATAACTATTGTAGATGAAGCCAATGATTTTACCGATCCTGAGTTCAGCTTTACCAGTGGTAATGGAATAGGTGTTAGCACAACAGCACAATCACCACCCGTTAAGCAGTATGGTGTTACACTGAACATTAATTTCAAATAAATAACCTTAGAAAAAAATAGTATGAAATTTAAAATAATTATTTGCGCCGCATTTTTTGCACTTGCTTTTGCCGGGTGTAAAAAATCATGGCTTGACGTAAATACCAACCCCAATCAACTACCTACTTCTACTCCTGACTTTGTGTTTACTTCGGGTGTAGCAAGAACTGTGGCCTATCTTACTCCTAACGAGACAGGCTCCTATTGGTCCGGGCAGTGGACGCAATCCAACACTTACATTATTGATCCCGCCCGCTTTCAATACCAGTTTAATAATACCAACTTCAATTTCTGGGATACGTGGTATGACATCATTGAAGACTTTCAATTTGTAATAAACAACGCATCTGACAAAGGGCAACCTTTTTTTAAAGGCCCTGCCCGTATAATGAAAACCTATATAATGCAGCAGGTAGTAGATGCTTATGGTGATGCACCTTATACCGACGCTTTTAAAGGGGTGGCTGCTATTGCACCAAAATTTGATGATCAAAAGGCTATTTATGAAGATTTAATAAAAGTTCTCGACACAGCTATTACGGATCTTAGAGCCAACCAGGCAACTAACGCACAAAAACCTGCAGATATAGTATTTGCGGGAAGTACAAGCAACTGGATACGTTTCGCCAATAGCTTAAAAATGCGTATCCTGATTCGTCAAAGCCGCGTAGCAGGTCGCAGTGCTTACATAACCACTGAGATTAATAAAGCCGCTGCCACTACAGAAGGCTTTCTTACTGTAGGGCTGGATGTAACTGCCAATCCGGGTTACGTAGCGTCTGCCGGCAAGCTTAATCCATTTTATGAAAATTGGGGCTATAATGCCGCCGGGGGCGCACAAGCTTTAGCTCGTTTTCCAAGGCCCACCACTTATTTATTCAGCACTCTTATTGCAACCAATGATACCTTTCGTCTGAAACGCCTGGCTTATCCAAAAGGAGGTGAAGGCGTAAACCCGGAAATTATCAGCAATTATGTAGGTGTTCCTTTTGGGGCTTCTTCTGGTTATTTGTCGCAGGGCACATCTTATCTTGGCCCATCGGTTATTAAAAAAGGCGAATTTGGAAGGCCTATGTATATTATGTTAGCAGCTGAAAGCTTTTTGCTGCTTGCTGAAGCAAAGCAATTGTATGGAGCTGCAGTAAACTTGCCGCTAACAGCACAGGCATATTATGAAACAGGTGTACAGGAATCTTTTCGTACCACAGGCGCCACTGCAGCTTATGGTGCCGACAAAGCAACTACCTTACTCGCCAGCGGAAAAGATTTAGCCGATTGGACTGCTTCGCCTGATAAATTAAAAGCAATATGGATGCAGAAATGGATTGCCCTAACCAACTTTAGCGGCATGGAAGCGTGGAGCGAATTTCGCAGAACCAATTTCCCTCCAACACCAATATCGGCATCGGCAACAGCCGGGTCTAAATTACCGTTGCGATTATTTTACCCAAGCACAGAAGAAGGGTCAAATCCGAATGTACCAAAGGGAGTAGATGTGTTTACTACAAGAATTTTCTGGGATGTAGATTAGTGCAGCAACTGATAATTTTCTTTAGACTATAATTTAAAGAGCCGCTCAAATGAGCGGCTCTTTAAATTATAGTCTATGTGCTGTCAACTGTTTACTATAAACATCTCAGCCCTGTCTCTTGCTTCTTAACCCTTCATCACAGTTACTGCCTACTGTCCTACTGATCCATCTACGGTGTTTTTATTGTTTAAAATGGTAATGCACTTCTTCTATTATTTTCTATCTAAGAAGAGCGAATGCCATAATAATATTTGTTCTTGGTTTACAATTGAAGATTTGTTTTAATAGTAAACAAACATAAAGAACCTTCTTACACTTTATAGGCAAAAGCACTTACTTCAGTTACAGAAAGCAAAACCTTTCATGCAGCACTTGTTCAATGTTTTATCTCTAATTAAAAGAAGAAAATCTTTTTGCGGGTATAGCTTCATATAGTGTTTTATATGTATTTTTTGGGTTGATTTCAAGATATCGATTTTCACTAATCTGCTCCCCGCCGAAAACTACTGTCACTTTAATAACCATTTTTAAAATAAATATTCGCATTATGAGAAAATCACTGCTTCTTGCGTGGATCGTTCTGCTTCTTTCTGCGCCGTTCTTTGCCTTTAGTCAAACCCGGCAAATTACCGGTAGTGTTACTGACGAAAATGGAGTTCCTCTATCAGCTGTTTCTGTTGTTCAAAAAGGCACAACAAATGGTACGGTAACCGGTGAAAGCGGAACCTTTGTTATTTCTGTTACCGGTTCAAATCCTGTTCTTCTTTTTTCTTACTCAGGCAGACAAACAAGGGAACTTGCGATTGCCACTGCTACTACTTATAATATTAGTTTGAGCGCCGCCGGAGATTTATCGGAAGTAGTAGTAACAGCGTTTGGTATTTCCCGGGAAAAGAAGGCACTGGGGTATGCAACACAGGAAGTGAAAGCCATTGAGTTGAACCGTAACCATCAACCAAATATTGTTAATGCGCTACAAGGTAAAGTTGCAGGTGTAACTATTTCCAGTGTTGGCGGCGGACCTGGTCAGGGTGCCTCTATTCGTATAAGGGGAATTAATTCAATTGATGTAAACCAATCTAACGAACCGCTTTTTGTTATTGACGGAATTATTTTAGATAATTCTACTTCTACTTTAGGTTCAGGTTCAGGTTTTAATGTAAGGTCGGTTGGTAACAGGGCATCGGATATTAATCCCGAAGACATTGAAACCATCAACGTTTTAAAAGGGGGTGCTGCTACGGCATTATACGGTTTACGAGGTGCTAACGGCGTTGTTGTTATTACCACTAAAAAAGGAAGAGGTACTGGCGTTCGGGTGAACTTTAGCTCTACCTACGGATTTGAGAATATCAATAAAACTCCTGACATTCAACAAACTTATACGGCAGGCATACTGGGTGTTTATACACCAATTGGCTTAGGCCCTGCATGGGGGCCCACCATTGCAGAAGTGAAAGCAGGTACTGGTCCTGGTAATGTTGCGGCTGATCCTACCCACCAGGATTTTATTTACGACAATTACAAGCAGGCCTATCGCACAGGCAAACAAATGCGCAACTCCATCAACATGTCTGGCGGCTCAGAAGCAATCAGGTTTTATTCTTCCCTTTCTTATTTTGACCAGGAAGGAATTTTACCCTTCACGGATTATAAAAATATTTCGGGTCGGCTGAATACGGATATCACTATCAGCTCAAAGCTTAAATCTTCCATCAATATGAGTTATACTAATTCGGGTGGTTACCGGTATGATGCCGACCGTTTTGGAGAAAGCCTTGCTTATTTTTCCGGCAGATGGAATGTTAAGGATTACCTGAACCCCGATGGTACGCAATTATGGAGGGGCACTAATAACCCTATTTATGGTGCATTTACAAATAAACTAAAAGACAATGTGAATCGTTTTGTGGGTGGTATTTCATTAGGCTATACACCTTTCTCCTGGCTTAGTTTAAGCTACCGTGTTGGTGGTGATATTTATACTGATAACCGGTACCGTACTGCTCCTGGACTGAGAGGAATTACCAACGAAAGATCATACGATAATGCCGAAGGTTTTGTTGGCGAATACAACACAAATTTCAGAGCTGTCAACGCAACTTTCATTGCTACACTTACTAAAAATCTGACAAAGGATATTACATCAACCCTGCGCCTTGGGCATGAACTGCTTGACAGGAAAATTACATCAAGAGGTGTGCTTGGGTCAAAGCTCAATGTGTATGATTGGTTTAATTTAAGAAATGCTGCGGTGCTGGAAGCTAGTGATAATACAAGCGAATACAGGCTTATGGGTTTTTTTGGCGAAGCCACATTTGATTATAAGGCCTTTTTGTTTTTATCGCTTACCGGAAGAAATGATGTGACCTCCACCTTGAATAAGCCAAATAACTCTTTCTTTTATCCATCAGCCAGTCTTAGCTATTTGTTTTCAGAACAGCTAAGACTTCCGAATGTGATCAGCAATGCCAAAGCCCGGATTTCTTATGCAAAAATTGGTAAAGATGCATTGCCTTACAGCACTGCTACCGGCTATGCTGCGTATGCGGGTTTGCCGGCCGGTGTGACCGGTTTTACAAGAGGTTCTAATTTAGGCGACCCTGCCTTACGGCCTGAGTTCACTAATACAATTGAAGGTGGATTAGAGATAGGATTTTTCAAAAACCGGCTAAGCCTTGATGCGACTTATTATCACTCTGTCAGCAAAGACCAGATCATCCTGGCAAACGTTTCTTCGGCCACAGGTTACGTACGTGCCGCTATTAATTCAGGCAGCATGCGTAATAAGGGAATTGAATTAATACTGCGGGGAACGCCGGTAAAAACAGCAAATTTTAGCTGGGATGCCAGTCTGAATTTCTCTGCCAATAAAAATAAAGTACTAAGTATTAAAGAAGGCCTTACAGAAATACCATACGGTGGTACAAGCGGTGGTTATTTAAACTCACCGGTAACTATGAAGCTGATACCCGGAGAAGCTTATGGAAATATTTATGGAACGCACTATGTACGCTATTACGGTAGCGCTAAAGAAGATCCTGTGAGAACGGATAAATCAAGGCCGATGGTTATTGGCGCCAATGGATTTCCACTGTTAGCTCCTGTTTCGAGTCAAAAGCTTTTAGGTAATTCGCAACCCGACTGGATTGGTGGCTTAAGTAACAGCTTCACCTATAAAAATTTAACGCTTTCAACGCTTATAGACGCACGTTGGGGCATGGAACGTTTTAACCGGCTTGAGAATTTCTTTGCCGCATTTGGTATAGCCGACTATACGGCTGACCGCAGGGAATTTAAAGTATTTCCTGGAGTGCTGGCCGATGGTACCCCAAATACAAAACAAGTTTGGTTAGGGCAGGGAACCGGCCCCGATGGCATTGCTTATGGCGAAGGATATTACCGCACTAATTACCGTGCTATCTCCGAGCCTTTTGTTAACGACGCTTCATGGATACGCTTACGTTCGGCAAGCATTGCTTACTCTTTACCTGCTAAATGGTTGCCAAAAAATTTCATTCGTACGGCGTCATTCTCCGTTACGGGTAATAACTTATGGCTTCATACCAACTATTACGGGCTAGATCCTGAATCACTTTCCGCTGATAGCGGCAGTAATGTAGACGGCGCTTCAGGATTTACATATCCTGCCGCCAGGGCTTTTTTATTCACCCTTAATGTTGGCTTCTAAAATTATAATCATGCTAAAAAATTATAAATATATTTTACTGATAGCGGTCCTGTTTGTAGTGATGCAAAGCTGTAAAAAAGATTACTTCGACTTAAGCGAAAACCCGAACCAGGTAACAACGCCATCGCTGGCTTCCCTGCTAAGTACGGCCACACATAAAACAGGCATCAACAATTTTAATGTTGGCAGCATCACTTCAAATTATGTACAGTATACGGCAAATCCATCTGCCGCCGCAGCTTCTGATATTTACCAGGAAGTAGATCAATCCGGTACCTGGGATGCCTTGTATTATGCTATGGCCGATATAAGTGACATGAAGCGACTGGCCATTCAACAAGGCTCAAGCGAGTACCTGGGAGTAGCCAATGTGCTGTTAGCTTACCATTTAAATTTAGTGAACGATTTATGGGGCAGCGCACCTTTTTCCGATGCCTTCAACTCAGCCACACTTATACCGAAATACGATACACAGGAAGACCTGTATAAAACAAGCAATGCCTTGCTGGATTCCGCTATTGCGCAATTAGCAATAACTACGGCTACATTAAAATTATCTACTACCAACGATGTCATTCATAAAGGTGTAAGAACGGCCTGGCTAAAAACAGCGTATGCATTAAAAGCAAGAAATCTAATTAAGGTGAGCAAGACAACATTGTACAATGCTGCCGCTGTTTTATCAGCAATAGATAATTCTTATACTTCCAATGCCGATGATGCAGGTATGGCTTCATTTTTTCTAAGGAATCCATGGGCCACTGTTGCAGTAAATAATGCCGGCAACACGCTGGGAGGATGGTTATCGGAACAACTTGTAGATCATCTAAACGGCACAACCTATGGAGTATTTGATCCACGCATCAGGAAAATTACCGACCCCACTGCTGTTGCAGCAATACCATGGATTGGAACTGTTAATGGGGCTGGCAACCGCCCTCCCGGTGCTAACACCAGTAAGGATGAAAACTATATCGCTATCAGTTCTCCGTGGACAAGTAATACAGCGCCAATACTTATTGTAACCTATGCCGAATTAAAATTTATTGAAGCAGAAGCTGCATTACCTACAAATCCGGCAAGAGCCTATTCCGCTTATTTAGCAGGAATAAACGCCAACATGGATAAGTTACAAGTGCCTGCCGGTGCGGAACGTACTGCTTATATTGCCGTTGCTTCGGTGGGTGCAGCCAGTTTAACAAGAGCTTTGATATTGAAAGAAAAATATGTTGCTACTTATCTTAACCCCGAAGCATGGAATGATGCACGCCGGTTTGATTATGCTTATAAAGATTTTACGCTGCCGGTAAATGCAGCGCTGCCAGCTTTTATCCGCAGGTTATCTTATCCTTCCGTTGAAAGAAGTGAGAATGGATCAAATATTCCAAACATTAGTTCGCAAAGCGAAAGATTGTGGTGGGATAAGTAGAGGTAGTTGCTAGTAAATAATAGGTTGGTAAGTTAGAAGCTTTCCAACCTATTATTTTTAAGCCGGTGCAGCTTCTTTCCTTTTTCTGTGAACACTTTTATTACGCCTCTTGCCTGCATGTCATTTTTTACAGTTACGCTATACCAACCAACCCGTCAAACTTTGTTTTCTGTTGTTTGAAGCAATCCTGAATGCCTTCAGTTAATTGCGTGAAACTGATAGCCCCTTCTTTTTTCAACACATAATAAATAGCTTTTGAAAAAAGATCATACGTGGCTTCATCAATGTTCATGCGGCCACCCGTATTTGGGTTCAGGCATTCAGTTTTTTGTGGTTTGATCGCTATTGCCATGATTATCTTTTTTGTTGAAAGAACGATCTAATTAAAAAGGCACATTCCTCTTTCATGATGCCTTTTGTCAAGCTGGTTTTTGGATGAAAAGGCGAGGTGTCTTTTGTAATATGAAGGTACCCGTTCTTCTCATCGGAAGCACCGTACACTACGCGGCCGATCTTACTCCAATACAAAGCGCCGGCGCACATTAAACACGGTTCAACCGTAATATAAATCGTTGCATCGGGCAGGTACTTGCTGCCTAAAAAATTAAAGGCCGATGTAAGTGCAATGATCTCAGCATGAGCCGTCGGATCGGCTAGTTTTTCTACCTGGTTATAACCCCTGGAAATGATCTTATTATCAATCACTATAACAGCGCCAACAGGTACTTCATCGCCCTCAAATGCAGTTTGCGCCTGCCGTAAAGCCTGGGCCATAAAGTGTTCATCATTCATAAAGTGAAAGTAGGAACTCTTCGGCAAGCTTAGAGTAACAACAGAATATTAAACAGATGAAGAACGTCCTTAGGCTATGCTGAGGATGACAAGATGAATAGCAAAATGAAAGGCTGTATCAAAGAACCCCAAACCAATCTTCCTACATTTGTTTCAAATAATTTTTATGGGAATTCTTATTAAGATTTTAGTTACTGCCGTTGCTGCTTATGTAGCCGCCTACTTTTTACCCGGTGTAGCAATTGCCAGTGTGCAAAGTGCTGTTATTGTTGCAGTGGTCCTGGCCATATTAAACGCCATTTTAAAACCAATTCTTATTATTCTTACTATACCAATCACCATTCTTACCCTTGGATTATTTCTGCTTATTATCAATATCATTATTGTAAAGCTGGCCGATTATTTTGTTGATGGCTTTACGGTGAGTAGCTGGCTCTCTGCCCTGCTTTTTAGCTTGATCGTTTCTTTGGTGAGTACTATTTTGAATGCAATTCTTAGTAAAGACAAAGATTGATCTTGCTATAATTTATTTTTCTTTTTAAAATTGGAATCTTTCGCAGGGCAGCCTCTTTGTTCCATTCGGCTGCCGCAGTAATCAAAGCAGGTACTTCCAATTTGCTGGTGTCGCTCATTTGATAAAGTGTAACGGAAGCTATGGAGGCCCGTGCCTTTTGCTCTAATTGTGGGAACAACTCCAGCAGATCTTTGCCACGGCAAACACAAAAATTAATGCACTCTCTACCGGCATGAATGTAACAGAACATGCCATAGTGGTGATAGAAAGGCAGGCGGAAACTAAAGCGTTCTTCAATTTGTGGTACGGTGGCAAACAACAGCTTTCTTATTGTATGCGCCGGGCTTTGTTCATTTTGGGTTAAGGCATCTATGTAATCATTTACCTTGTGGCTTGCGGTAAAATTCATGGTAATCTAAAGTTAGGTACAGGATTTATTCATCGGTAAAGAAGGCTCACTACATTCGCTGCTATAATTGTTCCCATGACCTTTCATAGAAATAATCTTTCGGATAATGAACTGCTTTCTCTTTATAAAAATTTATTGTGGCCGCGACTGATCGAAGAAAAAATGCTGCTGCTCCTTCGGCAGGGACGCATCTCTAAATGGTTTAGCGGCATTGGCCAGGAAGCCATTTCCGTAGGTGCAACTATGGCTTTGCAGGATGATGAATGGATCATGCCTTTGCATAGAAACCTTGGCGTATTTACATCCCGAAACATGCCTTTACATAAGCTATTTAAGCAATGGCAGGGCGCACAGGATGGCTATAGCAAAGGGCGGGAAAGAAGCTTTCATTTTGGCAGCAAAGAACATCATATCTGCGGAATGATTTCTCATTTAGGACCCCAGCTAGCCATTGCTGATGGTGTAGCATTAGCCTATAAATTAAAAAAGCAAAACAAAGTATCGCTTGCCTTTACAGGTGATGGAGGCACCAGCGAAGGAGATTTCCATGAAGCATTGAATACTGCTGCCGTTTGGGATTTACCTGTCATCTTTATTATTGAAAACAATGGTTATGGGTTAAGCACGCCAACAAGTGAACAATACCGCTGCGAAAGTTTAGCTGACAGGGCAAAGGGCTACGGAATGGAATCAGTCATCATTGATGGCAATAACATTCTATCAGTTTATGATACGATAAAAGGTGTTCGGGACTATTGCATAAAAAACCAAAAACCTTATTTAATTGAGTGCCTCACCTTTCGTATGCGTGGCCACGAGGAAGCCAGCGGAACAAAGTATGTTCCGAAAGAGTTGTTTGATGCGTGGCAGGTAAAAGACCCCATTAAAAATTACGAAGAATGGCTGGTGAAAGAAGGGTTATTGAATGATGCAATTGTTGCTTCGGTACGAGAAGAAATGAAAGCAAAGATTGAACAGGAGTTAAAGATTGGGTTTGATAGTAAACCAATTGTTGTGAACGTTGAAGAGGAGTTAAAGGATATGTATTCCCCCAAGCCCCCCGAAGGGGAGTTTGCCATAGCACAGCCCTTGCTTAACCAAAATGTTTTGTTTCATACAGCTTCATCGCAAAGTAAGGAGCGTAGCGCCGATAGCCTTCCCGACGGGAAGGTCGGGATGGGCCGTTCGTTGCGTTTGCTTGATGCCATCAAAGAAGGCTTGTTTCAATCTATGCAACAACATTCTAACCTGGTATTAATGGGACAGGACATTGCAGAATATGGCGGCGCTTTTAAAATAACCGAAGGCTTTGTGCAGGAATTTGGAAAGGCACGGGTGCGCAATACGCCACTTTGCGAAAGCGCTATTGTTGGTGCTGCACTGGGTTTATCATTAGAAGGTTTTAAGAGTATGATGGAAATGCAGTTTGCCGATTTTGCGACTGTAGGCTTTAACCAGATCATTAACAACCTCGCAAAGATTCATTACCGGTGGGGACAAAATGCTGATGTGGTTATTCGTATGCCAACAGGCGGTGGTGTAGGCGCCGGGCCCTTTCACAGTCAAAGTAATGAAGCCTGGTTTGTACATACACCTGGATTAAAAGTGGTGTATCCATCTACGCCTTATGATGCAAAAGGTTTGCTGATCGCCGCTATTAATGATCCTAATCCGGTGATGTATTTTGAACATAAAGCGTTGTACAGAAGCATCACCGGGCAAGTGCCTTCAGATTATTATGAAGTGGAAATTGGTAAAGCCAGAGTGGTACAAACCGGCGATGATATTTCCATTATAACCTATGGCGCCGGCGTGCATTGGGCCGAAGATTATGCGATGGAAAACACCCATATTTCCATTGATATTTTAGACCTCCGAACGCTACTGCCTTTAGATTATGAAGCTATTGCCGCTTCCGTTAAAAGAACCGGGAAAGTCTTGCTTTTGCATGAGGATACGATGATCGGCGGCATTGGCGGAGAGATAGCGGCATGGATTGGAGAAAACTGTTTTTCTTATTTAGATGCGCCGGTACTGCGGTGCGCTTCGCTTGATACGGCTGTACCTTTTAATATAGAATTGGAAGGAGCGTTTTTAGCAAAAAGCAGGTTGAATGAGTATGTGCAAAAATTAATGAGCTACTGATGCCCGCCCTCTACATTATAGCAGGGCCAAATGGTGCCGGTAAGACAACTGCAGCAGAGTTTCTGTTGCCCGAAGTTTTTGGTACTTCTATTTTTATTAATGCTGATCTTATTGCTGCGGAGCTGTCGCCAATTAATCCGGAAGCGGCGGCGTTTCAGGCCGGAAGAATCATGCTTACTCAAATTCAGGAAAGGCTTTCTAACAAAGAAACATTTGCTATTGAAACTACGCTGGCCATTCGATCTTATCTTAATCTTGTAAAGCAGGCGCAGTTATTAGGATATGATGTTGTGCTCTATTTCTTTTATTTGCCTTCGGCAGAAATGGCTAAAGAGAGGGTGAAGCTTAGAGTAAGTAAAGGCGGTCATAATATTCCGCCTGGTGTAATTGAAAGGAGATATGAAGCAGGATTAAAAAATTTTTTTGAACAATAAAATAGTAGATCATTGGTTCTTATACAAGAATGTAGATTCGCCTCCGGAGCCTGTTGCAGAAGGTGAATTGGATGGAAAATTAATAGTGTATAATTTAGTATTATGGGAACAACTAAAAAACAGGTAGGTTTTTCTGACCGTCATAAAGAGTTGAGTAAAGCCACAGAAGCCGCTTTAAAAAAGGTTAGAGCAAAGCTGGTTGCGGAAACGAAAGCTAAAAATTCTTATCTCGTTGTAACGGACGAAGCCGGCAATATCAAAAAAATACCTGCCAAAGATTTATAATCATCGCCCGGTGCGAAACCCAACCGCTTCTTTGTCTTCCCCATTTATCTTTCGTATCAAATCTTCAGCCCGCATCGCTACGTTTACAGGATCACCGGACAACCCTGCCAGTTCAATGCTACTTTGGCTATCATTGTCAAGCTTTGTTATCAAAACAACTTTATCAAGGTTGATAAAAACGCTTGCCTTCCGGCTTTCGCAATAAACATTTAAAAATTTCATGCTAACAAATTACGTTCTTCTCAAAAGAGTGATTTTGTTTTCTCCTGTTTCCCTAAACATTTATCCCGCCACTCACTTCAATCCTTTGCCCGTTGATCCACCTTGCTTCATCGGTGCATAAAAAAGCTACTACCCCGCCAATGTCATCCGCGGTACCCACTCTTCCCAATGGCGACATAGAACTTAAAAACCCTTTCATCTGAGGGTTGTTTCTAATACCGGCATTATTAAAATCAGTTTCAATCGGGCCGGGTGCAATTACATTGGCTCTAATTCCTCTTGCTCCTAATTCTTTTGCCAGGTATTTAGTAAACACTTCTACTGCTCCTTTCATAGATGCATATACTGAGTAACCGGGGTTGGCAAACCTTGTAGTGCCTGTGGAGATGTTAATGATGGCACCACCATCTGCTAAAAGCGGCAAACATTTTTGAGTGAGAAAATAAACACCTTTAAAATGTACATTCAAAAATTCATTGAAAATTTCTTCCGTTACATCGGTAAAAGGTACGGTAGCACCCATGCCTGCATTGTTAACCAGGTAATTAAAGTGCGTCACATTCCACACTGTCTTTAACTCAATTGTTACTGCCTGAACAAAAGCATCTAAAGAAGAAAAAGCATTCATATCTAAAGCAACGGCAACCGCTTTTTGACCGAGATCTTCTATTTGCCTTACCACTTCCTGTGCTTCCTCTTTTTTTGTGCGGTAGGTAAGCACTACGTCCATTTGTTTGCGGGCAATGCTTATAGCCATGTCTTTGCCCAGTCCGCGGCTGCCACCGGTTACCAGGGCTATTTTAGTCTGATTCATGCAAAAAAATTTGTGCATCAAAGCTATGCTTCGATAAGAAAGCGACTTTGATTATTCAACACTAAAAGAGTAAAATCAGGCCATAAAAGATAACAGCCTGATTACGGCTTTTATTTCCTGTATGGCTTATATCACTGCCGACCTTGTTTTTAATTCTTCACCGGTAAAAATGTCTTTACTGCTAAGGCTCACGGTAATGTTGTTTAAAGTAAAAGGCATGGTAGTTGCAACCCCAACAGTACAGATATTCTAACTTTTGAATAGCCTTTAGCATTAATTCTTAACACGGACTTTCTATATACTTAACTAACGTCTAAAAAATACAATGAAAAAAATCATGTTCTTCGGGTCGGCCATGCTGCTTATGATGGTAAGCCTGCCTGCAATTTCCCAGAAATATAAATCGGCGTCTGATACGGTAAAGCTGAATAAAGAATGGGTGGATCTTAGCAATGATATTGCGAAGCTTCAGGCTGAAGTAACGATAGCCCAAAATAATTTGCCGGGTTATAACAGTAAGGTTAGCGACAAGGTTTCAGATGCACAAACGGCTGCGCAGCAAAGCAGCGACCAGGCATATAAAGCTACCAATGGCGATTTAGGCGATGCAAAAGATGCAAATAAGAAAGCTAAAAAAGCATTAAACGAGGCAGAAGATGCCCAATCGGCCAAAGACAAAGCAAAAGACCAGGAGAAGAAAATTGATAAGCTGAATTCTGAGCTACAGAAAAAGCAAAAGAAATTAGCGGAGTTAGAGCAAATGCGGACAACTATAAGAAGCATGCATCAGTAAGCATACAGAACTAAATGTATAAAGCCACTTCAATAATAAGATTGATAGTGGCTTTATACATTTCACCTAATATTTAAACTTCTTAAACAACAATAAAAATCATGAAACAGAAACATCAAAAGCAGTACGCAGGCGTATGGCTTGATAACACAAAAGCGCTCATCATAGCAGATACCTCTGAAGGTGATACCAGTGAGTACACCATACTTGATAAAGTGAAAGCAAACGAGGCTCATGGCGGTGGCAGTGAGCATAGCATGAACAATGCAAAGCAGTCGGACATGTTGAAGTATTATAAAACCCTTTCGACCCTGTTGCTTGACTATGACGAAATATTTGTATTTGGTCCAGGCAAATCGCAGGAACAATTTCAACATCACCTTCAGCAAGATGCCCAATTCAATAGCAAGAAAATTACCATTGACAGCGCTGAGCAACTTACCGACCCCCAAATGATAGCAAAAGTTCGTGATCATTTCAAGTCACGCCAGTCTTAAATTTTATAAGGCCATGAATTACCAACATGGCCTTATAAATTATCTCCCCAAAATTTCTTTTAGGAAAATTAAATTAGTATGAAAACAGCCATATTCAGCGCACATAAATTCGAAAAAGAGTATTACGCTAAACAAGCCGCTGAAAAGCATGACCTGCTTTGGATCGAAGCCCCGCTTTCCGAAGACACTGTTATGCTGGCACATGGCTGTAAGGCTGTATGCATATTTGCCAATGATGATGGTTCTGAAAAAGTGATCAAAAAATTGGGAGAGGCCGGTATAGAATTTCTTGTATTGCGTTCAGCGGGATTTAACCATGTTGACCTTAAAGCCACTAAAGCAGCAGGTATAAAGGTTGCCCGTGTTCCGGAATATTCGCCATATGCTGTTGCCGAACATAGTGTAGCGCTGATGTTGGCCCTGAACCGGAAACTGATAAAAGCGAACAACAGGATAAGGGACGGAAATTTTTCGTTAGATGGGCTTACCGGGTTTGATATGCATGGCAAAACCGTTGGCATTATCGGTTTGGGGAAAATAGGAAAGATCGTAGCTTCTATTGTTCATGGCTTTGGCTGCAACATCGTGGTATATGACCCTTCTCCGGACAGAGAACTGGAGCAAAAATTCGGTGTTATTTATACAGATATTGATTCGGTTTGTAAAGCGTCAGATATTATTACGCTTCACGCCCCGCTTACCAGCGAAACAAAATACCTGGTTAACAAAGACAGGATAGAGCTGATGAAAAAAGGAGTGATGCTGATTAATACAGGCAGGGGAGGTTTAGTGAATACGAGGGATGTAATTGCAGGATTGAAGTCGTGCAAAATTGGGTATTTAGGCCTTGATGTTTATGAGGAAGAAAAAGGATTATTCTTTGAAGATCATTCGGGTGAAGTGTTGCAGGATGATGTTATTGCCCGGTTGATGACCTTTCAGAATGTTTTAATTACCAGTCACCAGGCTTTTTTAACCAATACTGCCCTTGCGAATATTGCCGATATAACTATTAGTAACCTGAATGATTTTGAAGCCGGCAAAAAATGCGTAAATGAAATAGATGAAAATACTTAGTTTGTAAAAAGTAATGTTGTATTGCCTTGTTACTTTCCTGCCTATAGCTCGCTATTTATTTTGAATAATTCACCACGTGATAAAACCCATCTAAAATAGGTTAGCATTTTGGAACAAAGTAACCGGCATATTACCGCAGCAAAGCTTTGTACATTAGCTTAAAACTGTAGCAATCTGCCGGCATAGCCTAAGATTAAATTCCCCTTCTTCCGCCCAGCAACTTTACCAGGAACAGGATAATGGCAATAACCAGCAGGGCATGTATAAAGCCGCTGCTTACATTAAAGGCGAACATTCCTAATAGCCATCCGATAATTAGGATAACGGCTATGATGTACAATAGATTTCCCATAAAAAAATTTGTTTAGAAATGAATATGAAGGTTACCAGCTTATAGATTATAATAATCTTGCCAACTCTGCGGGACAATCAAATCCCCTTATCAGCAAGTAAAGCTGCCAAAGCTATTCAACCACCAATCACTACATGCAATAATGGCGTTAAGGACAAGCAGATTGAATAGCCACTATTTCTGTTATTGTAGGCTGTTTGTGCGTATATCAACCACTGCGGACCGCAAGCATTATTTCGAATTGCTATGTTTAACAAATACCAGGTAGTAGTTTAGCCGCTTAATCTCTACTCATGAAAAAAACAATCTTATTCTGTTCGCTGCTTTTAACTGCCCTTATTGTTCATGCACAGGAGGTGCCTAAAACGCTTGATGATCTCAAACCATTTATCGGGCTCGATTGCTCAAAGCTGGAAAAACTGATGAAGAAAAAAGGCTATATCTACGAAGGCAAAGAGGAGGATGATATATCAGGGCCTTATACTTGGAAATCCTACACATCTGAGGAGAGTGACGTTATCCCCATATGCGATAATGAAAAAGTAGTTGGGGTATGCTATGAGGATTTTACGGCCTCCGATTACGCTAAAATTCTTTCTTACCTTAAATCGAATGAGTATAAAAAAACGGTGGATAGCAAAGGAGGTTTAGAAAGAGTTGACCTCTGGGTGAGCCGTGATGATAAATGGAGCGTGAAGGTTGTGTATGGCGTATATAGTAAAGAAAAGCCAAATAACGTAACCATCACCACCGGAATCAAATGGGGTTTCGAATAAATTTTTCTATCGATAAATGGCCTCCCTGGCACAGACGCGAAGGAGGCTATTTCGTTTTAAGGGGTCGCTTTTTTGTTTCAAGTTTATTAAGATTATACTGAAACCGCACGGTAAAATAATTACGCAGCGTAGCCATCTGCACATCTTCAATATAATTTTCGCCCACGGTTCTTCGCAGGTCATTATTGGTAGTGAGTAAATTAAGCGCCTCTAATTTCAACTGGCCTTTACCTCCTTTAAATAGATAGGCCGATGCATATAAATTGAGGTTTGGCATTCCTTTACTTCTACCTGCCGGCACCTGTGTATTATAGGTATAAGTGAAAGCCGATTGCAGCGAATACCGCTTTTTTATCTGTACGGTCAGGTTATTAGAAATAAAGTGAGAGCTGTATTCGTCATTGCGGCGAAGCGCTGAATGATAATCGAGTTTGTTGTACCCAACCAGGTACGATAAAGTTGCATAAATAAAACCGGCTACTGTAAGTGCGCCTTCAACCTTAGGTACAATGTTTATCCGTGTGGTATTTAAAATGCTGGTATTCGCCGGTGTCCAGTTGCGGTTAAAAGATGAAGCCAAGGCAACGGTATAGCTTGTTGGTTTAGCTACCGCCTCCCGTTTAGAAAAAGAAATTTCTCCTCCTGTTGTATAATTGCGGGAATAGTATTGGTTGTTGCTTTGAAAGAAAACCTGCTGCCCATACGCACCGTTTGAAGAAAAACTCCAGCCCTGTGACCTTTTATCTTGTCGTGCTGTTTTTGAAAAAGAAAAGTTACCCCGCATAGAATAGACGTTCGTAACATTAATGAAACGGGAAGTTTGTTTTCTGAATTCATCGTAATAAACAGCGTTCACAATTTGGTTGCTTACAGGCGAATAAGTAAAGCCGGCCACAACCACTTTCGCCAGCGAATAATGATTATAAGTAAGGCCATAGTTCTGTGCAAAAGCGGTACGCAAGTTAGGGTTCCCAAGGCGGATGTAAAGCGGGTTGCTGTTATCAGGTACGGGTTGCAATTGATCGATGGTGGGTTGAATGGTAGTTGCAGAAAAATTAGCCCGCAACGTTTTCCCTTTAGAGACCGAATAAGTGGCATTTGCAGAAGGCGAATAACGCAAAAGAGTTTGTTTGATATCTTCCTTTTGAAGGGTCCGTAGTGTTTGCTGCAAAACTGTTGTCAGGCCTGTTGTTACATTCCATTTTTCAGTGGTATAAATGAACGAAGCGGCCAGGTTTTGCGTGTTGTACGACGACAGGATCTGGGCTGAATACAAACTGTCGTATTCAGCGGTATGTGAAAGAGAGTCAAGGTTATAAATGGCCCGCACTGTTGTTGTTTTATTAAAATCCAAATCGCTTTTAAGATTGATGCGCACTGTTTTGCTGACAGGTTCCGAATACGAAAAGTTCACGGAATACCCTTTGATACTGTTACTTGTTTTAGTATACCTGTTTAATGTATCGCCGCTGACAGGCACACCATTTTTAAAATACGTATTGGCTGACACCGTATAAAGGTTAGACCCCTGGTCACTGCTATTTGTTCTTGCATTGATGGATACGTTTCGTCCTTTATTATTAAGCCGTTTCGCCCAAAACAATGTAGCTCCCAGGGTTTGATTTTCACCGGCAGAAGACGATTGGTTATTGCTTTGATTGCGTAAGGAACCATTTTCGACAGTTATGGAAGCAGCGCTGTTTTCACTGTTATTTTTAGTGCCGGTAAAAGAAATACCAATATCCAGTGTGCTGGTAGAATCTATAGCCCAGTTAGCACCAATATTAAACCGTTGGCCGCTGCTCTTATAGTTAAAGCGGTTGGTGCTGCGGGTAAAAAAAGAAGTGTCTGCTGTAATGATCTGCGTTCGCTCCCTGTTTAGTTCATTACTGTTGGCGTTCTCATTATAACCATAGCTGCCGTTTAGCTTTACATCGCCCCATTTGTTCCCATAGTTTATACTGGCATTTGTGGATGAACTTGTAGGGCCCGTTCTCATTTTTACAAGCCCATGTTTATTACTGCTATTGAACGAACCCATAGCACTGATACGTTTTGCGTCGTCGAATACACTTAACATGACATTGCTTTCCAATTGATTTTTTGTTCCTGCTAAAGCATCTGCGGAGCCAAAGGTTTTGGTCCCCGCCTTTAATTTTATATTGAGGGTTTTGTTGTCACCATCTGCAGGGGTACCGTTAAACAGATCCTCCAGGGTTTTGGTATCCATCACCTGTATTTTAGCCACCATCCCCGCCGGTAATTTTTTCATAGAGAAAGTAACATCACCACCAAACATATCTTCGCCATCTACTAAAATCCGCGTAATGGGTTTGCCCTGGAATGTCATCTTTCCTTCGGCATCAATCTCCAACCCGGGCAGGCGTTTTACCAGGTCTTCCACTACATCATAAGGTTCAAACATTGCGGAGTCAATGTTGAACTCGGTGGTATCACCCCTGATCACGACAGGTGGTACTTTGGCTTTAATTACAATGCCTTCCATCACCAGGTTGACTGGCGCCAAAAAAATAGTATCGAAGCTGACCTGCTTTTCAGTAATTAAAACGGTCAGGCGAAGTTCGGTGTAGCCAACATGCCTGACAACCAGCAATGCGGAATCGGCTTTTACTGTAAAAGAAAAAAAACCTTTGTCACTGGTGATTGTTTTTTGGGAAGCCCCGTTTTTGGGGTTAAAAATTACGGTGCATTTTTCAATGGGGGTTTTGTCTATCGAGTCAATGATAATGCCGGTAACAGGTTTTTCCTCCTGCGCCCATACTTGTATCGTAGCCGGAAGAAGAAGGCAGATAAAAAGAATTTTATGTAAACCGGCAATCCTCATTTGGCAGATGGTAAAACAGAAACGAAGTAATGTAGAAAAAAGTACGATGTATTGTGGTTACTGATAAATTTTGGTTGCGGATTTAAGTATAAGGGCTTAGGGACAACGCCCCTGGAGCCGCTATCAAGATCAGCTCGGAAAGAGGTACGTGGTTATAGAAACCCTTGTAATAAATGAGAGCAAGGCCGCATGGAGCCCCCTGTTCAGAAGCGTAGAACACGCAGCTTTTAACGGAGCTGAAAGCCTCCCTGTTCCATATTTCTATAAACGCGGCGATCTTCCAGAGCGAAAAAAAACCTAGCTATACCAGCTAAGACACATGGGGTTGAAATTTTGAAAATGTCGGTCACATTTGATAGCATTGCATCTCTTTCAACTTACCAAATAGTAACTTACCTTTTGGTAACCTAACTATATAGGCCGTATGGAGCTGCTGGAGGAAGACAACGTTTGACCGCTACGTGTACCTATGTGTTTACCTTCCTCCACTACTGCCTTTCCGTTTACCAACACATACAAAAACCCTTTTGAATACGCATGTGGCTTTTCAAATGTGGAAACATCGCTGACTTCTTTTTCATCAAAGATTACAATGTCAGCAGCAAAGCCTTCCCGTAATAAACCCCTATCCCGCAAGCCAAATTTCTGTGCCGGCAAAGAGCTCATTCTTCGTACTGCTTCTTCTAAAGAAAGCACGCCTTCTTCCCTCACATATTTACCCAGCACTCTTGCATTGGTACCATACCCGCGGGGATGAGGTGCACCCTGGTTATAAACCCTGATAGAAGCATCCGACGCAAACATATTGAACGGGTATTGCATAATGCTTTTTACATCGTTCTCGCTCATGCCATGAAACACCATACCGGCACCGCCTTTTATCATCATATCCATTACAGTCTCTGTTTCTTCTTTCAGTTTATGCTTGCGGCCCATAAGCAGGTTAACCTGTTCGATACTTTTACCGTTCATGGTTGTATCAGCTTTGTAGTAGGCTACTACAGGGTAGCTAAAATGCTTCAGCTTACGCTTCTTTAATTTTTTCAGCATATATTCCGTTACATATTTGCGCACATCGGCACGGCCTAATCTTGCTTTAATGGAGTCTTGTCCATCGGCTAAAATTTCATCAGGAATTAATGTACTAAGGCTTGTACTGCTGGCGGTGTATGGATATTGGTCAATAGTTACATCTATACCTTCTTCCCTTGCCTTAATGATCATAGGAATTGTTTCGCTGCTGCGCCCCCAGTTTTGCTGTCCGCTTAATTTAAAGTGCGAGATCTCAACCGGCATCTTTGCCTCTCTTCCAATATGTATCGCTTCGTTGATAGCCGCTACAACGCTATCACCTTCATCACGCATGTGCGATGCATACACGCCTTTGTATTTAGCAGCGGCTTTAGCAAGACCAACCACTTCTTCGGTGGATGAATAGGTGCCCGGTATATAAATTAAGCCGGTGCTAAAACCAACAGCGCCATCCTGCATAGCTTTCTCTACCAAGGCTTCCATTTTCGTTTGTTCATCTGCTGTTGCTTTACGATTAGCAGTTCCCATTACCGCACGGCGTACATTGTTATGGCCGATTAGCGAGGCAACGTTAATAGAAAGTTTTATGGAGTCAAGCCTTTGCAGGTAGGCCTTTATGTCTACGCTTGATGAGCCGCAGTTGCCGGTAACAACCGTTGTTACACCATCATAAATAAAATTATCGGCAGTAGGGTTCTCTACTTCATCGCCTTCAATGTGTGTATGTACATCAATAAAGCCGGGAGCTACTACCAGGCCTTTTGCATCAATGGTTTTTGTTGCCGTTATATTTTGCAGAGAGCCAATCTTTACTATTTTCCCATCCTTCACCGCAACATCTGCATAGAACCAGGAGTTGCCTGTACCATCTAAAATGCGGCCGTTCTTTATTAAAATATCAGCAGTTGTTTGTGCCTGCACTATACAATTAAGAAGGAGAGCGGCTGTAATAAAAAGTATAAACTTCATTCCTAAAATTAAGGAACTACAAATAACTCAGCCACCATTGTTTGTGAGTTTGCTTGTAAATGCTGAACCATTTGCAAAGAGGATAGAGCGAGGCTACAACAAGTATCCAAACGAGATAGACAATTGCTAAAGAATACCCTTCGCCCGGTACCAGGAATTTAGCAAAGCTGTTGGGGTGTATTACCTGGCCTTCTTCAAACGAATGTCCCCTGGCAAGAAAAAAAGCGGCAGATAAAATATGAATAAGGTAAAAATGAAGAACATAATAAAAGAAAGGCACCTTGCCATACACCGTAATGATTTTTGACAATACCGTTTTTATGTTACCTACCCATGCCAGGAACAAAATGGCAGGGCCGATAGTCATGCACATGTATAATAACGAAGGCGGATATTTTACCGTATCAACAAAAGACAGGACTGTGTACAACAGGTTCTTTTGTGTTGACCAGTGTTGCGCATCGCCGTATTTATTTGTGGCTCTTAAAACAATAAAGAAGAGAATAATACCAAGCCCTAACCATGTTAGAATTTTTCTTCTTTGTATTCCTTCGTAGCTCGTAAAAAATTTTCCAAAGCAATAACCGGCTATCATTAATCCTGTCCATGGCAAAAAGGGATATAAAATCAACAGGTCGTGGCTGCCGGGAACATCATGAAAGTTAGGACGGTGCAGCAAATCATATACTAAACCAAGCTGCATTCCTCTTTTGCCGGCTTCGTAAAAGTCAAGCGAATTATGACCAAGCACAATGAGCAGTCCAAGTGCGGCAATCAGTTTAAACGGTAACCAAATTACCAGGCCAAGGATACACATACTAATACCAATCGACCAGATGGTTTGTAAGGCCACCACGCTGAAGCCGAGATCGAAACTAAAAGCAAAATTCATCAGGATCAATTCAATCAGTATCAGCCAAAGCCCTCTTTTAATTAAAAAGCCGCTTAGCTCTTTTTTGGTTTTCCTGGCGCTTTGAAAGTAAGCGGATGTACCGGCAAGAAAGACAAAAACAGGAGCGCAAAAATGGGTGATCCATCTTGTGAAAAACAAGAAAGGCGTAGTAGTTTGCAAATTAAGCGGGTCTTCGGTAAAAGCCGGTGCATGAAAAAAGTCACGGGTATGATCCAATGCCATAATGATCATCACCAGGCCGCGTAACAAGTCAATGCTATTGACACGAAATATTTTTTGATTTTGCAGCGGAGGCAAAGTGGCGGGCATCCAAATGGCGGATGTAACAGCAGTTGGCATATGAATTAGTTTAGGTGGAAGAATGAATCATACACAAGATATTACTATCTGCAAAAAATAATCGTAACCGGTTTCGGCTATTGCATCATTGATAAATACGCCTTTGTTGACACAGGCTCCCATTGTAACAATTTTTCTTCTTTAACCGGGTGTAGCCTTTTTACAATTTGTACTTCTGAAATATTATATGGATTGTACCGGATGGTCATACTTCCGTTGATGGCCGTATGCAGCAATTCGTGCGGAGGAAAAAATGAATCTACACTAGCGATAAAACCGGCCCCTTTTGACGGCAGCACGGCCACTTTGAGTTTTAAAAAGGGAAGATAACGGCCAGGCTCATTTATCACTTCTATTTTCAGGATTTGTGCGGCTGCTTCTATACCGTTTTGTTGCAACCATCTTGCCTTTTGCCACCTGCTAATAATAGCGATACCAAAGTGAAGAACAAAAAAGCTTGCGCTGCTACCAATGGCCGCTGTGAAAAAGAAGAAGAAACTCATGGCTGAAAATTTATATGAGTAAGATAAAGGCAACTTGTTTCCCGGATCAAATAGATTTAACCAACGGCAGGTTTCGTTTAGTAAACGGGAAAAAATGAAGCAGTGCTTACTGGCACTGCTTCAAAATAAAAACCATCCGATTGTACTTACTGAAGTAATCTAAAGAAAAGGGCAGTAGTAGACTTGTTAATTATCAGCTTCCTTAGGGATTGTCCTGAGCTTGCCGAAAGATCAGGATGACAAGATTAATTGCGCAATACCATTATTTCTTTCGTATTGGCGGGGTTGTATTTTACTTTTAGCATACTGCCGATGCGAAGTTGGCTAAGGTCAATAAGGGTAAGCACCGCACGGGTTTCGGATACAAAATTTCTACCGGCTGCCGGATGCACTTGTAGCTGTAGTTTTATTTGCGGCTGCTTGTTTACATATAGGCCTGTTTGCTCCATGTGTAAGAGTACTGCGTTAGCTTCAAGGCCTTCTGCACCATCACATTTCGCTTTTCATCCAATAGATACACTACACAATCTTCCAGCTTCAATTGCGAGATGCAGTTGCGGGCAATATCCCAGCAAATTTCATTTGCCGAGTTTTCGCCGTAAAGCGAATTAGCAAAATAATCTATGGTTTCATCCATGCGTTGTTCTGCCTTACGTTTTTGCCGGAAACGGTAAATAAAATAAAAGCTGAAGGCGCCCCCCTATTGCGAATAAACTTATAGCCCACCAGCTTAACCAAAAAGGTGCAAGAATGCGTATGCTGATTGGCGCCGCCTCTTTCCATTTGCCAAGTCCGTATTGTGTGCGGAGCAAAAGTTTATACCTGCCCGGTGGCACATTGGTATAGCTCGCCGATGTTTTATCAATCACCCTCCAATCTTTATCAAAACCTTCCAGGCGATATGCATATTGCAGACCAGCGGTTTGGTAAATCAAGAGCGGAAAAATCAAAGGAGAAAAAATTTCATTGTATTTCAATTCTACATCGGTAAGCTCATAGTAAGACTTATTGAATAGCTTAGGCTGATCAAAAACTTTAAAATTTACCAGGTGTGGTGCCGACATGCCTTCCCTCGGTTGAAACGCCTTTTCGTTAAGTACGCAAAAGCCTTTGTTGCTGCCGATCCATGCGCTGTTTTCATCATCAATAACAGCGAACGTTTAGATAAGATGACATGCGGCAGCAAAGCGTTCAAATTAAACGATACGGCTTTGCCTGTATTTGCATCCAGCTTTACAACCTCGTTGGTTGTTGTAACCCATATAGTCTCTCCATCCCTGGCAGCTACATTAAACAGGTTTTGCGTAGTCGCAGGCAAAGGATACAACGGGCTTTTTTTTGTTTTAGGATCATAGAAAACCAGGCCGTTATTTGTAGCCAGCCATACTGCACCCCTGCTATTTATTGCCATTGCTGTAATCGTTTTCATTACGCTGTCTTTTTCATAAAAATGACGGGTGCTTTTTTTAGTTAGTAGATCATATTCATGCAATTGGCCGCTGCCTGACTCTACCCAAAGCTTTTTATGCAACGTATCATACGCTGAAGAATTAATATCATGAAAAGAAAAAAGAGAATCGGTGCCATCGGAATTACTGCTGTAAAAGCAGTGGCCAGTTTTTATATCATACCGTGCTGCCCCGCCATTAAATTCCATCAGCAGGAGTTCGCCCGGCACTGTATAATAAGTTTTAGCTATGCCATTTGTAAAAAGCTCGAATGGCTGCAGCTTCATTTCATCTTTTGCAATAACACGTTTGAAAGCTGCTGTTTTTTTATTGTAAAACGATAGGCCGAAATCAGTAGCCATAATAATAGTATCGCCATGCATAGTTAATGAACGCATAGCCCCTGCAGGATAATTTCCGGAAGCAGTAACGGAATAAGTGTAGTTAAAAAACCGGCCGTTGCTTTTAGTGAGTTTACTTAACCCTTTACTTGTCCCTACAAACATTTCATCTTTACCAACAGGTAAAAATCCATGAACACCATCATCGGCAAGGGATGCAGGGTTAGAATAATCACGCTGGTATATTTTTATAAAATCCTGCCTCGGTTGAAACCATACAACCCCTCTTTGCGACGTGCCGTACCAGATATCACCATCCCGATCTTCAAATACATTCATGCCTTTGCCCTCTTGCTCCACATACGGACGGGGTAAGAAGGTTCGCTCTTCAACGGGTAGATGCTGTTGCCGGATAGAATGTATTCTACAAGACCGTAAACAGAATTGGCCAGCCAGATCCTTCCCTTTGAATCTTTAAGCACACCACCTGTTTCATTATATTTTTTAGAAGTAAATGGGTCAAAAGGCGGCGGCGCAGGCCTGAACTGCAAGGTTCGGGTGTTGAATAACACAAAGCCCGGTCTCGCCATAGAGATCAGGATCTCGTCACTATTTACAAATTCTCCATCGTGCATGGAAGCCATTCCATAGCCATACTTTTCTTTATCAAAGGGAATTTTTTTAATGGCATTCTTCAGTAAGTCATAAAAGAAAATACCACCGTCGGTTAGTATCCACATCTTGTCTTTACCCTGCGGAATAATCATAGCGACACCTTCATTTTCTATACTACCGTTAAATAACGGGGTCAGGTCTTCTATAGCCTTTGTTGTTTTTGTATAGCGAAGCAGTGTACCACCGCAGGCGAAGTAGATCCTGCCTTGAAGGTCTTCGTAAACACCCCAAACCGCGGCATTATACTTTTTTCCATTTTTAATAACCTCGTAAGCGGCAATCTTTTCAAACCGTCGGTAGCGTAATTATATTTTACAACACCCTGGTGCCCGCAGGCCAGCCACATATCGCCATCTCTATCCTTAAACAGCCAATAAATAACGTTGCCGGGAATTGAAAAAGGATCTTTCGCATCGTGCAAATATTGTTTGATGCCATGGCCATCGTAACGGTTAAGTCCATTGGTGGTGCCTATCCACATAAAACCGTATTTATCCTGGCTAATGCTCGAGGCAAAATTGCTGGATAAACCCTGGTCCATACCAAGTGTTGAAAAATGATAGCTGGATTGACACTTTGCAAAAAGATAGGGGAAGTACCAACAGCAGTATAAATAGTCGTATCCGCATAAAGATGAAGGCAAAAAGATACCTTTTCAATTTAGAACGAATTGCACCAAACAGCGAACGGCAGGTGTGGATTCACCAACGGTGAAAATGTCTTTACTGATTTTGCGACTTAAAAGGAGCATTGCTTACCTGCTTATAAAATTCAATTCACCTGGTTTCATCAAAGCATCATGTAGCAACTGAGTAAATCAATAACGTTTTAAAAAGACAAAGAGGCTGTCTCATTACGGACAGCCTCTTTATAAATAGTTAAGAAAAGTTTTTTGCATCTTCATCGCCCTACTGCATTAAGGCACTTCAATCACCGTCCACGAGTTAGTGCGGCGGCTCCATATAATAGCATAGTCTTTACCATGTAATAATTTATAAGTACGGGCACGACTATCGTTGCTAAAACGTAACCAGCCGTAATTATATACATCGAACTTAAATACAAATGGCTGTGTTGTTTCAAGCGCAGCCGCGTTAAACTTTTTCCCATCATCCGACAAATAAACATTCATAGCGGTATTGCCGTAAAGCGATAGATAGATCCAACTGGCATCAGGCGCAGATGGCGGCGGATTTTCCTGGGGTTGCGGCGCTGCTCCTCCTGATCCGCCTGAAGTGGTATTGGCTGATCCGTTTGCATAATTCCAGCCTTGCAAAATATATTTTAAGCGGTCAGCTTTTCCCGGATGCGTAGAACTGGCCGCGGCCGAAGCAATTTTTTGCATAGCGGCCATTGCTTCATTTGCAGTGGCGCCAAGCTTTGCCATTACATAGCCCGAAAAATAATCGGCTTCAAGCTCTTTAGGTGGCGTGCTTCCCTGGCGATCCACTACGTGGTTGCGGTAATGATGTCCCATCTCGTGTGCCAGCACGCTGATAGAAGCCCATTTTGTACCGGCATAGCTATCTAGGTTCTCTAAAAAATCATTGTCGTAAATAATGTAGCGTTTGTTACGGATGATGGTTGCGTATGCATTGTTGATGCCGTTTTGTTCCTGCACCAAAAAATTCTCTTTCCAGTTAATGCTGTCAAGCATTGTAGTAACATATTCCCTGGCTTCGTACACCGAATTAAAATTTGATTTTACAGAAGCAGGAGGAATAATAATGCCGCACTGATTTACTTTTTGTGCAGGAGCGAAGGAGTAAATAAAGATGGCAATAAGCAATAAAGCTTGTTTCATACAGGTAGTTATTTTTTAATGAACACTAAAGCTGTACAGTCAATAAACAGGCCAACACATTAATTGATTTCAATGGCATAGACCGGTTCACAAAGTTTTAAGATAATGGCTGGCTAATAAATTGCATAGTCTGTACAAGTAACACTCTACTGCTTTTGTCATCCATGTTCAATGGCAATATATCATGGCTTTTGCATTTTTAGGTTACGATAGCCTTACATGAAAAACAGGCTGTATTTCGTAAGTAAACATGAAGTTGTGAAGAAGGCAAACCAATTATTAATTATAGAAGCCGACGCCACCCTGGAGCCACTGCTTTCCCAATTCAATTCTATATTTCAATCGTTGTCAGATACACCTGTTATAGTAGAGCCTTTATTGAATGTTGCAAATGCCCTCATAGATTCATCGCCGCAGCTTGTACTGTTACATAGCAATCTCACTACTATGCAACACCTGCAGCAGTTCGTTCACCTGCTTACCTTATTGCCTTTTTCAAACTTCATCATCGTAAGCAATGAGCAGGACGAGGAATTATGCCTGATGGCATTGGAAGCCGGTGCTGGTGATAGTATAAAAAAAGAACACCTCTCCCTTTACTACCTGCGTAAGGCAATCTTATTAAGCCGTCGTAAAAACCGCGTTCAAAAAGAGTTGAACCAAAACAGGGAACAACTTTTAGCCTGTATTCAAAACACCCCAAACGTTGCCGTACAGTGGTATAACAGCAAAGCCGAAGTATTATTCTGGAACGAGGCATCGGAACGCATTTTTGGCTGGACGGCGGAAGAAGCAGTAGGAAAAACTGTTGACCAATTAATTGTTATTCCTGAGAACAAGGAGTTTTGGGTGCATAGGATTAATGAGCTTTCAAAAACCGGCACACGCTACCAAACAGAAGAGTGGTCGTTCAGCTACCGTGACGGACGCGAAGGATGTTGCATCTCTACACTTTTCCCAATCCCTTCTTTTGGTACAGAGCCGTGGTTTGTTTGCATGGATGTAGAAATTACCGACCGCAAACAAATGGAAAAAGCCTTGCGGAAAAGCGAAGAGGGCTACCGTACGCTTTTTAACCAGGCTTCGGACGCCATTTTTATTAATGATGATAAGGGCCGGCTTTTAGATATGAATGAAATGGCTTGCCAACTTTCTGGCTATACAAAAGAACAGTTAGTAGAAATGAACATAACCGATTTGTATGGCAGTGAGGAATTGGCGGCCCGGCCGATTATGTGGGAAGAACTTTTGGCAGGAAGGCGAACCGCTTTGGAACGCAACCTGCTCCGTGCAAACGGTAACAACATTCCAATAGAAGTAACGGCGCAAATGTTTAACGATGGACGTGTTATGGCCATCATACGTAATATTTCGGAACGAAAAAACACCGAAGAAGCTTTGAAGCGAAGCGAGGAAAAGTATCGCTCATTGGTAGAGCAACAGGCCGATGCCATTACCATTTTTAATGCAAGCGGAAAAATACTGGATGTAAATACCAGTGCCATGCAAATGCTTAAATACACAAGAGAAGAACTTCAGAACATGACCTTGACGGATATACTTTTAGAAGAAGGTGCAGCCAATAACCCTGTTAGTTTTACCAGCTTGAAAGAAGGTGCAGCCACTATAAAGCAACGTAAAATGCGCAGAAAAGACGGTGGCCTGGTAGAAACAGAAGTGAATGCCAAGCACCTGGGTGATGGGCTATTTATTGCCTCTGCCCGCGACCTTACTGAACGTATAGAAGTACAGCGTGAAGTAGAAAAAGGAAACGAACTTTTAGATTCTATCATAAACAGTATGCCGGGGCTTTTTTATTTATTTAAAAAAGATGGCGGTTACCTGCGATGGAACAAACAGCTTGAACTCATCACAGGATATTCGCCAGAAGAGATTAGCCGCATATCGCCGCTCGATTTTTTCAGTAATGAAGAAATGCCCCTTATTGTAAAAGCAATTGAGAAAACCTTTGAAAATGGTAGCTGGAAATTAGAAGCAAACCTGCTTACAAAAGATGGCCGCAAGATTCCGTACTATTTTACCGGCGCTCTCATAAATTATGCTGATACCGAGTGCTTGCTTGGAATGGGCATCGACCTTTCAGCAATAAAAAACCTGGAGAAGGAGCTATCGCAACAAAGAATTGCAGTGCAAAAAAAGATCATGCAGGCAATGATTGATGCCGAAGAAAAAGAAAAGGGCAAACTAGGCCTGGAACTGCACGACAATATTAGCCAGATACTCTCCGTAGTGCGGATGTACCTTACCATACTTGACTCCAGTCATGTGCCCGAAGGAGTTACCCTGTCACGAACCATTCAATTACTGGATACCGCTATCAATGAAATTCGCGACCTCTCACATAGCCTTGCCATCAGCTATAAATTTGAAGTAGGTTTAACTGAGGCTTTACAGGAAATGATTGATAAGATCAGGCTAACCCGTGGTTTTTCTATTGACTTGATACTGCATCCTGCGTTGAATGAACGTACAAACAGCCATCAAAAATTAGCCCTTTACCGTATTGTACAGGAACAGTTGAATAACATCATTAAGTATGCAAAAGCATCGGAGGTAGCAGTGCATATTGATGTAACACACGATAAAGTGCATTTAAAAATAAGCGACAATGGCGAAGGCTTTAACCCGCTAAAAGTTGATAAGGGTTTAGGGTTGAATAACATCACCAACCGCGTGGAGGCCCTGGAAGGGAAAGTTACCATTCAATCGGCTCCTGGTAAAGGTTGCGTGGTAACAGTAAACCTGCCAACGCAAACAAGAAAAGAGTAGGCAGTAATTAGTAAGCAGTAAACAGCCAGAACGTTCACTACACTTACTGCTATCCTACTCATTACCGCCACCTTTATCACCCACAAACCACTGCTCCTTATTTTTAAAAAGAACATTAAACGTGGTAAGCGAACCATAGATACGTGTGATATATTGTTGCAGGTTCACCTTGTCTTCATCGGTTAGCTTTTTATGCGCATTGATCTGTTGCTCCATAACACGGATGCGGTCGCGCAGCATTACAATCTTATGGAAGAAGTCTTCAATTGGGATCTCTTTTGGCTTAAGTGATTTATCCGCCGGTTGCAAGCTCATGATTCCTTTTTGCCAGCGGTCGCCTAAGGGAACTATTTCATTGACACCATTCCAAAGGCGTAAAATTTTCAGCAACGATTTCTCCACTTCGGAATGTGTTTCTACTTCTTCAGTTACATTTTCGGGAATGATCTCTTCCAGCGCCGTATCGCCTTTATCAACTTCTTTAATGCCATGATAAATAAAGGAGATAAGATAGGTTGCATAGCGAACGCCAACAATAACGCCCGGGCCGTGCTGGGTATGTTGAAGTCGGGTGCCGATGCCTAAAGTCAGTTGATCCATTTTATTTTGTTTTTATAAATTCGTTTGAAGCAAATTTTGTATAAGCAATGCTGTAATTGCTCACGCTAAATAAAAGATTGTAGGAAAAAGGTTATAATCCGTTCACAGTATTGGCAGTAAATACCCGGATAAAATTTTCGCCTAAAATTTTTCTTACGTCCGCTTTACTGTAGCCTCTTTTTAAAAGTGCTTTTGTAATCAGTGGCATGGCCGTAACGTCTTTTAATTCTTTGGGGGCAGATGAAATGCCATCGAAGTCGGAGCCAAGGCCTACGTGGTCTACGCCAATTAAGCGAACGATATAATCAATATGGTCTATCAGTAGTGAAAGAGGCGGTTTCAGGTTTTTTGCTGCTTCAGGATATTTTGCCAGGAGGTAGCCTTCAATTTCATACCCTGCCCATTTAAGAATAGTAAGTGAATCTATTTCACGTTTATATAAAGCACTATACTTATCCGCCTTTTTTTGAAAGGTGCTGTCTAAAAACAGCGAGAAAAAATTAAGATGAATAACCCCGCCGTTTTTACCTATGGCTTTTATCTGTTCGTCTTTTAAATTTCTAAAAACAGGGTTAAAATTATACACGCAACTATGCGAAGCAATCACCGGTTTTGTTGTGGTATTGATGGCATCCCAAAAGGTTTGTTCGCCTACATGCGAAATGTCAACCATCATTCCCAGGCTATTCATGCGTTTGACAATATTTTTCCCAAAGGCATTCAATCCTTTATGAACAAGCGAATCTTTCTTTGTTGTTTCATCAAGCGCAGATGTGGCCCAGGAGGTAGAGTTATTCCAGGTAAGCGTCATATAACGGACGCCACGTTTGTAAAACGCATCTAAGTAAGAGAGGTTGTCTTCTATCATGTGGCCACCCTCTACACCCATCAGGCAAGCCAGCTTTTTTTGCGCGATGGCTTGCTGCAATTGCAGGGGGTTAGTCACCATCATCATTTTATCCGGGTTGCGGGCAACGATGGCATACAGGGAATCTATTTCGATGTTGGCAAACTTGTAGGCTGTGTCTTTGCCAAAACGTTCATTACAAAAGATGGAAAAAATTTGTGCATCTACGCCGCCTTTTTTAAAGCGGGCGATGTCGGAGTGTGTTTTACCAGTAAGGTCATTCTCAATGTTTAGTCCCTTCATGGTAGCGGAGGAAAGAACATCGTTATGCGTATCAACAACAATTGCTTTTTGGTGAAGTGATTTATAAGATTGACAAGAGAATAAAAAGATGGAGAATAGAAGAAGAAGCCGCATGTAAAGAATTTGATTTCAAAGTACAGCTTTCTGCAAATGCTTCTTCAAAAACATAGAAGGTCTTTGCAGAGGCTAACAATTAAAATAACCAAGCGGATACCTTCTATGTTTAGGATAGCCTCAAATAGCCTTTGTTTTCTTATACTCTTCGTAAGCTATCTTAATAAAAAACTGGAAATCGTAATCGGAGGTGCCGGTTGTAAACTCAAGCGTAGGCCGGTATCTTTTCATAAAGTCAGCAAGCTCTTCTTCTTTAGTAATGCCTGTTAACTTTTTCACCAGCCCCTTATTAAAACGGCGGTCAATGGCCTTATCTATTTCTTCCTGCTCCAGCCGTTCGCGAAAGCGTTCCATGCTCCTGTTTTTTCTGAACTGGAACAAGCGGATTATTTCCTGTACATCAAAGCCAACACCTGAAGAAGTAACAGAAGTCATTGTTTCAAGCGAAGGCCTTCTGAAGTTAAATGCTTTGGCATAATCCTTCCGGTTTTGTACAGAGTCTTCTTTATAGTTGCGGGTTTTTATTCTAACTTCTTTCATCACATCGCTCTTCAGCCGCAGGGCAATATCAAACTGCATCACATCGGCAATTTTCAGTACCGGGTATTTGGGCGTTGGCTTGCCTAAAAAAGAAAACCATATTGAATCTTTTTCTGCAACATCAATCATATAATAACCGGCGGTGTCTGTTACTGATACCCTTCCCCCTGTGCTTTGCACAGTCACCAACTCAATAGGATAGGTGCGGGAACTGTCGTAAACATGGCCTTTTACTTTGTACTGGGTAAAGCCTTGTTGTGTAAACAATAGAAGAAAGAAAAACGAAATGATGGTATAAAAGATTGCCTTTTTCAAAGTGGAAAGCAAGTAACAAAACAAATTGTAAATGGTATGGTAAAGAATAGAGAATGCGATGCATGGGAATGATGGAGTGAAGTTTTAAGCTATTAACAGAATTGCTATTTGACAGTAAGGTTGTTTGTCATCCCTAGGCACGAGGGATCTTTGAACTGCATTGCAAGCGACGGTGGTAAAAAGTAAAGCCGGTTGCATAAGTCGTTTATAGGGTTTACCTCAGATCACTCCTCCGTCGGGATGACAAGTGAGAGTGTTTATGATAGCAGTTAGGTTAAGTATTTGAAGAGTGGTTGTGCAATGCACAATAGAATTATATCGATGATGTGTTAATTCAATAGCCAAATGCTTATCCTTTTGTTTGGCCTCCTTCTCCATGCGGAGAAGGATAAGAGGATGAGGCTCTTTTGCTGAGTAGCAAACAAAGCGTACAAGAGTGCGACGCAAGAAAGCCTGCTAGCAGTAGTACTTAGCTTGGTACATAAAAAGCGATAAATTAAAGAACGGTTTGAAGAAGATAGCGCCTCTACCCAGTGCCTCCTTTTGAAGATGGGGGAAACACCTTCTCCCACAAAACCGGTATCCGCTTCATCCATACCAGCTCCTTCTTTTTTGTCATTGCATCTTCAACAGGCGAACCAAAATATTTTCTACCACCCTCTATAGTTGCCGGCACGCCGCTTTGTGCATATACTTCTGCGCCTTTGCCGATAGTGAGTGTTTTGCTAACCCCTACCTGTCCCCAAAGGATAACTTCATCTTCGATAGTAGTGGCACCGGCAATACCTACCTGTGCAGCCAGCAAACAGTTTTTACCAATGACCGTATCATGACCTATGTGTACAAGGTTATCTATTTTGGTACCTGCACCTATAACCGTATCGCCACTAACGCCACGGTCGATGGTACAGTTAGCGCCAATCTCAACGTCATCTTCCACCACCACTCTGCCGCCGCTCAGCATTTTTTTATAGTGAACCTCCCTGGTTGTTTTTTTGTTGTAGTAGAAGGCATCGCTGCCTATAACCGTTCCGCTTTGGATGATCACGTTATTGCCGATGATACAATGATCCATGATAACAACATTCGGATAAATGATCGTGTCCTTTCCTATCTGAACATGATTACCGATAACAGCACCAGGCATAACAAAAGTTCCTTCGCCAGTGTTTGCAGAGTCGCTTATTGTTTTTTGAAGCGGCATAAACGGACGATAGTGCGCAACTATTTTTTGATAGGCTTCAAATGGTTCATCTACCAGCAATAAAGATTTATGGGCAGGAAAATCCGTTACCTGGTTAATGATGATATAGGTAGCTGCTGAGTTAATGCATTTCAGGTAGTACTTAGGGTGGTCAACAAAAACGAGGTCACCTTCTTCTACCTTATGAATTTCGTTGATGCCGCTTGCAGCACCTTGTTTACTACCGATAATTTGAGCGCCAATTAAGCTTGCTATTTCTGTAAGGGGAACAATAGTAGGGAAGCGCATCTAAAAAGTTTTTCCAAAGGTAAAAGTGATTTGCAGTTTCAAATTGATGAATAGAAATTACTGGATGCAGTGCTTATCGTTTTTATCAACCATTGTAAATGTTGATGCATACCATGATGATTTAAAGAAATAGAAACGATGCGAAGAAAGAGGCTGTAAATTTTTGCTATCATGATCATCAACTGTGTTATCAATTCACACCTCCATAAAAAAAATGTGAATAAAAAAAGTATGATTTTTTTTCTGTTAGTGAAAAATCTTTTTAATATTGTGGTGGGAAATTTATTTTCTCTTACTTACTAACCCATCTCAATATTAAGCCCCGCATCTGCGGGGCTTTTTCTTTGCCTTATATTTACCCCTTTGGTTAACCGGAATAAATAAATTTACATTCTTCATATAAAAATAAGTGCATGTTAAAATCAATGACAGGTTTTGGAAGAGCTGAGCGAAACGTAGGGAACAAAACTTTTTTGGTCGACATTAAATCATTGAACGGAAAACAATTTGACCTGCAGTTAAGAATGCCTGCTTTTCTAAAGCCATTCGAATTTGACATTCGTAAAATTCTTTCGGAAAAGCTGGGGCGGGGAACGGTTGAATGCAACATCAACTTGAAAGAAACCGGCAATGCAAAGCCGGTAACCATCAATACAGATTTGGCAAAGGCCTACTATAAACCACTGGAAGCTTTATCTAAAGAGCTAGGCTTAGATACAAGTTCTATTTTAAGTACGCTGGTTAAATTGCCGGAGGTTATTACGCCTACCAGTGAAACGTTGACCGATGAGGAATGGAAAGTCTTTGCTACAATTGTACAAGCGGCTATTGATGAATTGAACAATCACCGCGAAGATGAAGGCAGGTCCTTAAAAACAGAACTGGAACTGCGCATTAAAAACATTTTAACGCAGCAGGAAGAAGTAGCAAGGCTTGCACCGCTGCGTCAGCCTAAAATAAAGGAAGGGATAAAAAAACTCCTGGAAGAAAACGTAGGCAAGGAAAATTATGATGAGAACCGCCTGGAACAGGAATTGGTTTATTACGTAGAAAAAATTGACATCACCGAAGAGCAGGTGCGGCTAAGAAACCACTGCGAGTATTTTACTACCATTCTTAATGAAGAAGAGGAAAGTAAAGGCAAAAAGCTGTCTTTCATTCTGCAGGAAATTGGAAGAGAAATAAATACTACCGGCGCCAAGGCTTATGATTCTACCATACAAAAAAGCGTGGTGATGATGAAGGATGAATTGGAAAAAGCAAAAGAACAGGTGTTGAATGTGTTGTAAAAGAAGCTATGAGTTATCAGTAATCAACATTCAGCATTTGACAATACCTTTTTAGTTTTACAGCATGATTTATAGAAAGAATGTTTATGACTTTCTCTGCCTGCCGCTGATAGCTTGCAGTTTGTGGTTTTCCTCCTGCAACACTATTGATCTTTACGAAAAGGTTGTGGCCGTTCCAAAGCATCAATGGCAAAGCAGCTATAAGCCTCAATTTACTTTCACGATAAAGGATACAACCGTTCCTTACCAACTGTACCTGGTTGTACGCCATAACAACAAGTATAGGTACAATAATATCTGGGTAAACCTTTATGCAAAAGGTCCTGTTGACAGTGTACAAAAATTTAGTTTAGAGTTACCGCTCGCCGGAAAAGAAGGCTGGTTGGGTTCCGGCATGGATGATGTTTTTGATCACCGTATTGCTTTCACCCTTGCCCCCGAAAAGTTCTCCTTTTCTAAACCGGGCGATTATACTTTTTCGCTTGAACAAATCATGCGGGATGATCCTTTAACTGACGTAATGAACGTTGGCATCCGCATTGAAAAGAAAATGCAATAGCTATGGCTAACGACAGCAAACGCAAACTGCGCATTGCCACTATTGTTTATTGGGTGCTACTCTTATACATACTCACTGCACTGGTTTGGTGGTCATTTTCACTTCTTCAACAGAACAAGGAAATACACGAATTAAAGAAGGAAGGTTTAAACCCTGCACAAATGGATTATGTGCAGCAGGTAAAACAAATTGAAGCACAACAACTGCGCGGCGTTTATAAATATGTAGGTGAGGGAAGTGCATTCTTACTCCTGATTTTTGTAGGTGCTGTTTTTATTTATCGTTCGGTGCGTCGCCAGTTTAATTTGCAACAGCAACAGCAAAATTTTGTGATGGCCATAACCCACGAGCTCAAAACACCAATAGCCGTCTCCCGGCTTAATTTAGAAACCATGCAGAAGTATAACCTGGAAGAGGAGAAAAGAAAAAAACTTCTCCAGGCTACTTTGCAGGAAACGTTGCGGCTGGATACGCTGATCAATAATATCCTGATCTCTTCTCAATTAGAGGGAAATGCCTACAGTATTTCAAAAGATGAACTGGATTTTTCAGAATTGGTAAAAGATGTGGTAAAAGGTTTTCAGTCACGCTACCCCGACCGGATGATAGTTGCCGACATAAGCGCAGAGGTGGAACTGGAAGGCGATACTATGCTGTTGAAACTTTTGCTTTCCAATTTGCTGGAGAATGCCAATAAGTATTCTCCAAAAGAAAAAAGCATCGTCTTACGATTGTGGAAAGAAGCCGGTAAGATTTTGCTGGAGGTAGCTGATGAAGGCTGCGGTATTCCCTCCGAAGAAAAGAAGGCCGTGTTTCAAAAATTTTATCGTGTAGGTAATGAACAAACCCGGACAACGCAAGGCACAGGCCTGGGATTATACATCTGCAAAAGACTGGCAAAGGAACATAATGGCGATATATTGATAAAGGATAATCAGCCAACAGGAAGTAAATTCATTGTTCAATTTTATACACCATGATTGATCTATCAAAACCCTCCATACTTCTTGTTGAAGACGAAGCCAACCTGCACGAAACACTAAAGATGAATTTAGAGCTGGAAGGTTTCCAGGTAACATCTGCTTTTGATGGCATACAGGCAATGAAGGCGGTAGGCAATGAATATTTTGATTTGATCATCATGGATGTAATGATACCTGAAGTAGATGGCTTTAGCGTTACGCAAAACATTCGTTTAAGTAATGCAGAAGTTCCTATTTTAATACTCAGTGCAAAGGACAGCAGCGCCGACAGGGTAATGGGTTTAAAAAAAGGTGCTGATGATTACCTGACCAAGCCTTTTAATTTAGAAGAACTTTTATTGCGGGTACAAAAACTCATTCACAAAAACAAAAGGTTGCAGGACAAATCTTCTGTTGGCGATACTTACCTTTTTGGTGGCAACACAGTTGACTTTAAAGCACAACAGGCAACAACGCACGGCGGCGAAAAAATTGATTTAAGTAAAAAAGAAGCGATGCTCCTGAAGTTGTTGATTGAAAATAAAAATGAAGTAGTGCCAAGAGAAAAGATCCTGCAATCGGTTTGGGGCTATAATGTGTACCCTACCACAAGAACGATAGATAATTTTATTTTAAGCTTTCGCAAGTATTTTGAAGAGGATAGCCGAAATCCTAAATATTTTCATTCGGTAAGAGGGGTAGGGTACAAGTATGCGGAGTAGTATTTTCTTTTTTACTTGCTAAGTAAGTAAACTGTAGTAATAAATAAACTTAGCATTTTGGTTTTGTAGTGTGGCATATAAGAAGCGCAATTCCAGGTACTAGAACACAACAGGTCTTTCCATGCTTTCATGATAGCATAATACCCCCTTGGCAAAATAATGCATCACCAAACTTTTTCGTGTTAAAGAGAGATCCTTTTTGGGATGACTGCCGTGTAAGAGGTTAGCATGCCAAATCATCACGTCGCCTTTTTTCGGTAAAAAGGTTTCTGGCTTCAACTGATTTTCCTGAATAACCTGTGCAACTTTATCTTCATACTTTTCATTTAGCCTTACATCAATGCTCCAGGTGTTGTTTTTTGCATTAAAGTCTTGATTCATTATGTATTTAAACTTATGACTTCCGGGATAATAAAAAAATTCGCCACTACCAGGCACAACATCTTCCAGGGCTACCCATACACCAACTAAATACCCCAAAGGCTCTGTGGTAAGATGTAGGCTGTCACTGTGTGCAAGCTGCGAGGAACTTTTATAAAAATTAATGGTTTGGTAAGGCAGTGCCTCTTTGCCAAGTATAAAGGACAATAACTTTAATAATTCAACATCTCTAAAGAGAGAGTCTACCAGCTTATTTGTTTTATGAAGATTAATAACGCGATTAGAAAAATATTTTTCCTTATTCTTTTCGGTAAGATCAGTTGTAATTGACCGTTCAGTCTTATCTATCTCTTCACTCTTAAAAAATCGAGGAAGAACAATAATGCCTTTCTCCCGCCAGAGTAAAAGTTGTTGCTGAATATTATTATTAAATGATTTGTATAAGGGCATGTTCTGGATAGTTTCTGTAGTAACAGGCTGATCCATCCAGGGGAAATCGTCACTATGCCGGGGTATGGAATTGTATGATAAACCTTGCCAAAGCTTTTTCTTTATTCCATATTTTTTATATAAAATATTATTTTTTCGCAGACTATTGAAATGCTTTAAAGCAGATAATATTCTTATGATCCCTAGCTTTCTAAGTTGATTCACTAAACGCATTAACCATCAGTATTACTTTAAACAATCTTCGATACTTGAGAAAAGTAATACGTTAAGGCGACTAATACAAATAGTAATGAGAAATGTTAACCTTAAGCAACAATATAAAATAAAGTAGACTATAACCGTATCTGCTATCTGTAGTAGAAAATGGAAAAATTGGTATGTCTAAATACTTCTTCTCCATTGTGTTTCCTACGGCAGAGTAGTATTGCTGTCAATATTTAATGGCGGGGAGGCGTTTGTTTTAATGTCCGCTTTCTGAAAACGATGAGTCTGCTCTATTCACACCAGGTTTAGCAATAGTACGTATCAGAAAAAGAGAAAAGACGCATTGACGTAAAACACAAATGAAATCATCCCTTTTTCTAAAAGTTTGCCAATTATTTTCAATAAGCACGGCCTTGCGGCAAACCTCCGTAAATTGGTAAAACCAAATTTTATCAACCATGCAAATGAGAAATGCAATTCTGCTCTTACTAATTGTAAGCACCGTTTCCTGCTCGCCCAAATATGTAACTCCCGGAAGTGACGTGAAAATCTCAGAACTGGCCGATGCTGACATTTCAAAGCTATTGGCCAATAAGCCTGCCGCTGAATTTCCTGTAAACATCGCTGTGGTAAGGCTTCAATCTCCATCTTATACCAACCACCGGTATAGCAATAGATACAACCCACAACCAGAGCCGCAGGATAAGTTTTCAATGATTCTTACAAGAGATGCAGAGGAGGAGGAAGCCTTTAATAAATTGGCCCAAATGGAAGGTGTAAAACAGGCATCTCCTTTTAACCGTCTTTTATTGCCTTATACTTATAACTCTATTAAAGATCTACGGCTGGCTGCTGCTAAAATGAAAGCCCAGATGTTATTGGTCTATACTTTCGACACACAATTTTTTGTGGATACAAAGAACTATGGACCGCAGAATGTAATAGCGCTTGGCTACTTAAAAAATAAAGAAGTGAAAGCAGTTACCACAGCATCTGTTGCCCTTTTTGATGTGCAAACAGAATATTTATATGGTTTGGCAGAGGCAACCGCCACTCAAAAAAAGAGAGCTAATGCCTGGAAAAAGCTTGACGAAGTTGACAACCTTAGAATCGACACAGAAAAAAAATCGTTTAACCAGTTAATAGGTGAGATTGAAAAAATGTGGAAGGGAGTGATGCAGGAATATGCGAAGAAGTAGGAGGCTGACTCAATTGGCCGTTAGCCGTATTTGCAGAGCCGCTAAGCCTCTTTTTGTTTCCTGAACCTAAACCAAATCGGGTGTTCCCGGGAATCGAGTTCTTTTGCCATTAAGGTGCGCAATTTTGAACATCTTTTACGCAAATCCTCATACTCAAGATCGTTTAACCTGATTTTGTTATTTACCCTATCCGCCGAAAGTGCAGCTACAATATATTTTTGTAAATCAAAATACATTTCCCGAAAATATCTGCTTATAACTATTCCGTTCCCTTCAAAATACCAATCTCTGAAGCCTATACTAAGCTGTAAAACATCTTGCCAGTTAACTTGGTTGTGGAAAGGGTATTGTGGAAATAAGGAAGTTAGTTTCACAAATTTGGTATACGCCTCCAGCCTTTTTTGCCACAGATTTTCCAGAAGTTTTGCCTGGTAGTCCATGTAAAGTTTTACAACTCCACCAACTACTCCTAAAATAATCAAAGCAATTAATGCTTTTTGCATTTCCTCATACATATACCTGACATTTATTAGCAGTTCATAATTGTTCAACCATTAAGTGCTTCACCTATTACATAACCTGAAGACCTTTTAAAATAAGCTTATTCTGATGGGTTCCAGACATTCCCCAAAGTTCTAAGTCATGACGAATCAAGAAAGAGAAACCTCCTAAAAACATAATTGATAAACTATAGCATCACACCCCAAACTGCTTTAAATGATGATCCATATGTCTATACCCAAGCACCGCCCATTCCTGTGCTGACATCTTACCAAAAAAAGGATGCACACTTGAGGTAACCGTGTAGCCTTCCGTAGCAAATCGGTTAATATAAACAATGAGGCTTTCCTTCTCAGCCTCAAAATCTTTTTCACCCGACATTTTATATTGGGAGTCTGTTGGTAAGCCTTTGCCAATTGGCGCAGTACTGAACATTTTTTTCTTTGCCATTTTACCAAACAACTTTCCTATGAATGCCTGCTTGATCTTCAACTCGCCAAAATAATTTTTAAACGTGGCTGTGCAATGGGCCATCATCTGGGCGGCATTCATCTTGCCCCATTGAGCAGGTGTATTGGAATGGATGGCATTGAGGCGGGAAAGTATTTCCTCTGTGGCAGTAGTTTCAAAAAGATTCATATAAGTTTAATTAAAAAAGTAAGATAGAAAATTTAACGCATGCCTGCGCTAAAGAACCCTAAACTCTAAACGCCAAACCCCAAACCCTTTTATCTTTGCCCGATGGACCGCAAACAAGAAGTTTTACAAGACGTAGTTATAAAATTCGCTGGTGATAGTGGAGATGGAATGCAGCTTACCGGCACACAGTTTACCAACAACACTGCTATGTTGGGCGCCGACCTTTCTACCTTCCCCGACTTTCCTGCTGAAATACGTGCACCACAAGGAACCCTGCCAGGGGTAAGCGGCTACCAGTTGCGGTTTTCAAGCGAAAGCATTCATACTCCCGGCGACTACTGGGATGTGCTTGTGGCGATGAATGCCGCCGCCCTAAAAACAAACTTAAAGAGTTTGAAAAAAGGCGGGAAGGTAATTGTAAACGTAGATGGCTTCGATGTAAAGAACCTGCGCCTTGCGAATTACCCCGATGGTATTAACCCAATCGAAGACAATACACTGGAAGGTTACGAAGTGATAAAGATGGACATTACTAAAATGACCCGCGAAGCCCTGAAAGATTACCAGATGGGCACTAAAGAAAAAGACCGGGCAAAGAACATGTTCGTGCTGGGCTTTTTATATTGGATGTATGGTCGCGATATGAAAAACACGGAGCAATTTTTAGAAGAAAAATTCAGCCGCAAGCCTGATATTATGGAGAGCAATTTGAAAGCATTGAAGGCGGGTTATAACTACGGCGATACCACTGAAACTTTCACCACGCAATACAAGGTTGAAAAAGCGAAAATGGACGCCGGTTCTTATCGCAGCATCATGGGCAACCAGGCCCTTGCTTATGGATTAATTGCAGCATCCGTAAAAAGCGGCCTTACACTTTTCCTGGGAACATATCCTATCACTCCTGCTTCCGACATTTTACACGAACTAAGCAAGCATAAAAATTTTGGTATAAAAACCTTCCAGGCCGAAGATGAAATTGCCGGTATCTCTGCTGCCATCGGCGCATCATACGGTGGGCTCTTTGGTATCACCAGTACATCCGGTCCGGGCCTGGCATTAAAAGGCGAAGCCATGGGTTTGGCCATGATGCTGGAAATTCCTTTGCTCATTATTAATGTACAGCGTGGCGGTCCTTCAACAGGGCTTCCTACTAAAACAGAACAGAGCGATCTGATGCAGGCCTACTATGGAAGAAATGGCGAATCACCGATACCTATTGTTTCCGCCTCTACGCCGAGCGATTGTTTTGAAGCAGTGTATGAAGCCGTCCGTATTTCAGTGGAGCATATGACACCCGTTATCTTTTTAAGTGACGGCTATATTGCCAATGGTGCAGAACCGTGGAGATATCCTAATACAGAAAACCTGCCGAACATTCATGTAAAATTCAAAACAGAATTAGGTCATGGCGAAACAAAGTTTCAACCTTATCAAAGAGATGAAAAATTAGTACGTCCCTGGGCTTTACCGGGTACACCGGGATTGGAGCACCGCATCGGCGGATTGGAGAAAGAGAACATTACCGGCAACGTGAGCTACGATCCCGAGAACCACCAGTTGATGGTGAAAATCAGGCAGGAGAAGGTTGATAAAATTGCACAGTACATACCTGAACAAAAACTGGATAACGGGCCTGAAGAAGGTGATGTATTAGTGTTGGGTTGGGGTTCTACTTATGGCGTTATTAAAACCGCTGTTGAAGAATTATTAGCCGAAGGCCATAGTGTAGCACATGCGCATTTACGGTATGTTCGTCCCTTTCCTAAAAACTTAGGAGACATATTAAAGAAGTATAAAACTGTTTTAATTCCAGAGATCAACAACGGACAATTGATTAAAATTATTCGTGACCAATATTTGGTGGATGCAAAGGGTTATAATAAAATTATGGGTGTACCTATTACGAAGGCGGAGTTGATAGAGGAGATCAAAAAATACCTCATGCTGGCTATTGCTTAACCGCCGCCGCGCTTGCAACGATGTTTTAAAACTCAATTATATCTTATGATTGAGTTTTTTCTTTTTTACCAAACAGCAGTACTACAATTGATCTTTTGTACTAATGAACAAAATTTATCGGCAGCAGAAATCAACAATTTACAAATGTTTATTTTCATTGTGTTAATGGTACAACCGTTAGGAAATCTTGCGTCCCGCTTGTTTCATCCAGCCTAGAGCAAGGCTTGTACGTGTTGTAATTCTTTCTATTCAACAGCCTCGTAGAGGCTTCATCTTGGTAGAAAATAAATAGTGATTACAACACCGGCTCTGTAGGAGCCGCACCTCAAATGAACCGAAGATTAAATACCCTTCCATCAATGTTCGACTCCTATGATCGCAGGCCATTTGATTCGTTCTTTTCTACCAAGGTTATTCTCCTACGGAGATGAAGAAAAAATGGCAAATGCAATATTTATGATCTGCCTGCGCAAACGGGTGTATAAAGTGGGTTAGTTTATTTCTTCCCGCTAACCTCCACGCCGTTTACATAAAAAGGCCCATAAAATATTTTACCGGCGTTAAAAGTGATGGAGGCTACATCACCAACGCTTAAAAAGCCAACTCCCACATTATTATCAATTATACAGTTTTCAAACACGCCGTTTCTGATAAGACCTAATTCAGCTTCCATATCTATCCCTGCTCCCGGCGCTGAGGCAACTGCCGATTTCAGGGCAACATTTACGGTTTTACCTGTATTGATAAACCGGCAGTTGAGGGCAGATAAATGATTGCCGCCAACCCACGAAAAACCTTGCCTTGTGTTACCATCGAAAGTGCTGTTAAGAAGGGTTATTCTTTTTACTGCTGCCTTTTCATTAGGGGTGGTATTGCCTGTCTGAATACCATCCTTTGGGAAATATTTGCTTGTAACACGATCCACAAATAATTCATCGTTATCTAAACCAGCAATTCCATCACCCGGCAATTGAATGCCTGTATCTCCCCAATAACCTCCAATAACCAAATTTTGCACGTTACCATCTAATGCCAGGTTGCGAATAGTGGCTGACTTGTTGCGGGTGAGGTCAATCATGCTTTGAGGATAGGCAACGAAATCATAATTATAAAAGCCACCTGCAGGTGCATTGTGCCTTGCTCCCGTTATACTTTGAAAAGAGCCGAAGTGTAACCCATTTGCCAGCTTTATAGTAGCTCCATTGCCTTTATAATAACAGGTTTTGTGCAACTATCAATCTTTAGCATTGTCCGGCCCAAATAAGCATAGCCTTTACCGATGCCGCGGGCAAATGTTTCGCTGCCTACAGTATAAATGCCCTTGTTAATTATCAATATTACGCCGCCACTCATGCCATTTATTTTTGCACTAATACGCTGTAAAGCACTTGTGTTTACAGCCGCAGTTGCCGAAGGCAAAAACCCGAAAGTGCTTGCATTTATTTTAATGGCTGGCAGGTTGTAACTAAAAGCCCTGGATGTAAATTTTACTTTAGCACCGGATAATAAGGTTTGCTAACTCCACTTTTATTTTCATCTTCTGCCCTATATAAAGTTGTGGCCTGAATAGTTATAAAAGCGGAGAAAGAAAGAAGCAGAAAAAAGAAAGTTTTTCATTGTTACAATTTGAACTTTTACCCCATAAAGATGGTGCAGTATTCAAAAGGTAAACTTACCAAACTGACAATTAGGATTTCTTTGACGTACCAGCAGCCGCATAGAAGAATGTAAAATCAGCAAGGGTATTATATTTCAGTACATGACAATTTTAATCAGTTGTTTTCCGATAACAGTGCGAAGCTGCTGTATGTTCAGTTGGTAATAATGGTTCTTAATGCCTGAAATGCCTCATGCCCGTTATTACCATTGCTAAGTTATTTTCTTTACAATATTCAATGCTATCCTTATCACGTATTGATCCACCGGGTTGAATAAATGCAGTAATACCCGCCTCATGTCCCATTTTCACACAATCGTTAAACGGGAAGAAGGCATCGCTTGCCATTACTGCTCCGGCCAAGTCGAAATTAAATTGCTTTGCTTTTTCAATGGCCTGGCGTAAGGCATCAATTCGGCTCGTTTGGCCGCAGCCTTTACCAATGAGCTGACCATTTTTTACTAAAGCGATGGCGTTACTTTTTAAATGCTTGCAAACTATGTTGGCGAATAGCAAGTCCTGTTTCTCAGCTTCGGTGGCTTGGCGTTCTCCTGCTTCATTCCATGTAGCAAAGTTGCCTTCATCCTTACCTTGTTGCAAGGTTCCGTTCACAACATTCTTGTAAATAACCGGTGTTGTAGTTGTACTTTTTAACTGAAGCAAAATGCGGTTCTTTTTTGTTTTCAATTTCTCTAATGCATTCTCAGAAAAGGAAGGAGCAAGCAGAACTTCGAAAAATATTTCATTGATGGCTTCTGCAGTGGCAGCATCAACTTCCTTATTGCAAACCAGCACACCACCAAAAGCACTTTCAGGGTCACCGGCCAGGGCGTAATTCCATGCGTCGATAACTTCTTCCCGTTGAGCAATACCACAAACGTTAGTGTGCTTGATAATAGCAAATGTTGTTTCCTCAAACTCTTTTATCAACTCAATCGCTGCATCAATATCAACCAGATTATTATAAGAAATTTCCTTTCCATGTAACTGGTTAAAACTTTCAGCCAGGTTACCAAAGAACACTGCTTTTTGATGAGGGTTTTCGCCGTAGCGTAACGGCGTTTGTTGTCCCGCCCCAATCACAGTTAACGGAGTTGCAGCATTAAAATAGTTATTGATAGCAATATCATAATTGGCAACTACCTGGAATGCTTTTGCTGCAAAAGCTTTGCGCTGTTCCAATGAAATAGAACCAGCTTGTTGTTGCAGTAAATCAACTAACGGTTGATAATCATCTTTTGATGCAATCACGGTTACGTCACTAAAATTTTTCGCCGCGGCACGAATCATGGATGGCCCGCCAATATCTATCTTTTCAATAATTAAAGCTTCCTCGTTAGTGGTTGCTAACGTTTCTTCAAACGGATACAGATCAACAATCACTAAATCCAATATTGGAATGTTATACTGCTGCATTTCCTCCACATGCTTTGCATCATTCCGTTTGCCAAGTATGCCGCCAAATACGGATGGATGCAACGTCTTAACTCTTCCCCCTAAAATAGAGGGATACGATGTAAGCGCTTCTACCGGTATCACTTCAATACCTAAGTCTTCAATAAATTTTTGTGTACCCCCGGTGGAGTAAATGGTGGCGCCCTGGGCTTGTAACTGGCGAACAACTGGTTCTAATCCATCTTTATAAAAAACAGAAATAAGTGCTGAGGAGATTTTCTTATTCATGAGAAGAGTGCTTTTAAGAGCGGCAAATGTAGGTTACTGCACCTTCATCACAAAAGCGCCTCTTTCGCTTACATTATAACAGGGAATTTTTAAACTATCGCAATCTTTTTGCCATAGCGCCGCTTTCCATTGTGGCACGGAGCCATCAATTACCATCTGTTTTATAGCGAAGGATTTTGTAAGAGTTGAAATGTAAAGCTTTGGATTTCTTGATAGCACCAATAAATCAATTTCCTGTTTTATAGAACCCTCTTTATACAATAAATCTTCATCAATGATCAATACCTGCTTTGCTCCAACTTGAAAGCTTTTTATAGCCGGATCATTATCCGGCCATAAAGAAATCCGGTGCATAATACGTGACGGCTGTAAATGAAAATTGCGGATAAAATCATCGTACACCAAAGTAGAATCGCCAATAAAAGAATAACGTCTTCCATTAATAACATCAATTGCGGGATGCTTGGGTACATTGTAAACAATTAGTTGTTGTTGCCGGTAAGCTTCGGCAAAAGATGCACTTCGCAATAGCATAAAGGCGCATAACGACAAACCTGCTATCCAGCCAAAATACTTTCTGGCTTCCATCAGCCAATAACAGGCAGCAACTACAAAAAATAGCAGTAAGATCATTTGCGGAACTGAAATAGATAACCCGTTCCAAACAGAAAACGGCACAGCATCCAATCCTTCAATGTAATAGTTCATTATATAAATTCCCTGGTGAATAAGAGTGCCGATAAGCGTTGCAACAGGCTGGATAAAGTTGAAAGCGCATAACAGGATCTCACCAATTAAAATAAGTGAGCTTAATGGCACGGCTATAAAATTGGTGAACAAAAACAAGAAGGGCATCTGGTGGAAGTGATAGATGGAAATTGGCAGTGTAAGCAACTGTGCAGAAATAGTAACGGCTGTAAGGCTCCAGAAAAAGTCTACTATTTTATTAGGGAGGTAGAACCAATTATACACTGGCCGGAAGAAAACAATAATGCTTAACACCGCCGTATAAGAAAGCTGGAAACCAACATCCCATAACCAGAAAGGATTAATGCAAAGCAACACAAAAGCGGACAGCGCCATCGTGTTATAAATAGAAGTTCTTCGCGAAGCCAGCTGGCCAATGGCGATAATAGTAAACATAATGGCAGAGCGCAACACCGATGGTTGTGCTCCTGCTAAAAGAGTAAATGCCCAGAGAGCGGAAATCGTTAGTAACAACCGAAGCCACACCAGATTTTTATGGCGTTTCAATGGCTTAGTAATAAGTAACAGCAGCCAGTAAATGATGCCAAGATGCAAGCCTGAAATAGCGATGATATGCACAACACCTGTATTAGAATAGGACTGCACGAGGTTCTTATCCAAATCATCTTTATAGCCAATCAGTAAAGCCTCTGCAAGGCCGCTTTCCTTATCGCCGGGAATGTATTTTTTTAATGTGCTGATCACCCAACTGCGGGTACTGAAAATAAATTCTTTTAACCAGTCTTGCTCTCCTTGCGGCAATAGTTCGTAATCTTCTTTAGTTAAGTAAGCCTGGTGTGTGATGCCTTGAAAAAGTGAATACCTTTTATAATCGAAGCTGCCGGGATTACCGCTATTTTTTATTTCCTGTAAGTTTTTACTAAAGATGATCTGGCTGCCATATTTAAGTAGTGGTGGTAAAGAATCCTTCTTGAAATATAAAATCAGATCGCCTGTTGCTTTATCTACAGAATCGTTTTTGGTAATTGCAACGAATCTTGCAACAGCTTTGTATGAGTTGGCTTTTTCAACCAACGGCTCCTGGAGAACAGCAATTATGTTATCACCTTGTTTATACTTTTGTCCTACCCATGCTTTATTGTTTCTTATGTCTTTTAGCCAAATTAATAAGGCTCCCATACAAACAAGTAAAAGCAAAACTGCCATGCCATTAACAACTGATAACAGGTAACGCAGCCTGATGGAACTGAATGAATAAACACCGATAATAAGAAGGCAAGCAACAAGACCACCAAGTGAATAATTAAGCGGTAGCTGTAAATGCCATTGAAGTAAAATGCCACACATTAAGGCAAGAAGCAAGCGAGTAAAAGGAGCCTTGTGCCAAAACTGTGCAGCCATGCAAAAAGATACAGTTAAGTTTTTAGGTATGCAAGAGGGAAGAATTGGCAATAAGCAATTTGCAACCTGCAATCAGCAAAGTCTCAAATTGATATTGTAGAACTGTCAATCCCTTTGTATCTATAAAAAATAAAAAAGTATAGAAGTACAACTAAGGCAACACCTCCTGTTACAAAGAAGGTTACACTACTGCCAAAGCTGCCCCATAGCAAGCCAGCAAGTATGCTTGCAAGTAAAGTGCAAATGCTTTCGCAGGAGGTATAAAAGCCAATAGCCGTAGCAGTATTAGCGCCATGCGATAAATTAGAGATCCACGCCTTGGTAATGCCTTCGGTAGCCGCAGCATAGAGGCCGTAAATGAAAAATGCAATAAAAAATACAGCGGTTGTGTTCCCAATCCCAAACAAAAAATAGACAACCGCAAACAGGCTCAATCCTGCTAAAAAGACTTTTTTGATCCCGATCTTATCAGCCAGAACGCCTAAGGGATAAGCGGCTATTGCAAACACCATATTGTATAAAATATAAGCGCCAACAGCAAGGCGGTCGTCACCAGTAGCTTCTTTAATCTTTAGCAGCAGGAAAATATCTGAGCTATTGAAAAGTGCTAACAGCAACAAACCTGTCACCAGCTTTTTATACTGTAGCGAAGCGACTTTCCAGTATTTAAAAAATGAAAAAAAGGTTCCCTTTCCTAAAGTGGACGATGGCTTCTTTTCTTCTTTCAATAAAAAAATAAGTGCAACAGAAATTAGCCCCGGAATACCAGCTATTAAGAAAAGGAGACTATAATTTTTAGGGAATAAAATGAGTAACAACAAGGCTAACACCGGCCCAATAGCTGCTCCAAGCGTATCCATGCTGCGGTGAAAACCAAACACTCTTGCCTTTGTTTGGGGCGTAGCATTATCGGAAAGCAAGGCATCTCTTGCTGCTGTTCGCAAGCCTTTGCCTAAGCGGTCGGTGGTTCTGGCAAAGAATATCCATATCGGGTAAGCAAAGGCAGCCAGCATAGGTTTGGAGATAGCACTTAAAAAATAACCAAGCCTGACAAACGGAAGCCGCACGCCTTTTTCATCGCTCAATTTTCCAAAATAACCTTTACTAAGTCCGGCGGTAAAATTGGCTACGCCTTCCAAAATCCCAATGAGTAAAATTGAGAAGCCAATCTCTTTTAAATACACCGGTATGATGGGATACAACATCTCACTGGCTACATCGGCAAACAAGGAAACAAGAGAAAGAATAATGACAGTGCGGTTGAGGATTTTCACGCAGTGAAATTAGTTCACAAGCCAGTAAAAAAGTTTGCAGTTGACAGCTTGCAGTTTGCAAAAAAGTTAGTAGAAGTCTTACTTCGTGAGCAAAAAAAAAGACAGTAGCCAGCGAGGTGCCCACTGCAAACTGGTAACTGCCATCTAAATTTGTTGTTATGAATCTCTCAATTCGCCACGCTACCACTTTTGATGCCGCACTTATTGCTGATATGAGCCGGCAGACTTTTTCCGACACATTCGCTCCTGATAATACAAATGAAAACATGGATAAATTTTTATCAGAACAATTTACCAAGGGTGCTTTGATGATGGAAGTTGGACTAAAAGAGCATACATTTTTACTGGCATACGCCGATGAGGAAGCGGCTGGATATGTAAAACTAAGAGACGGTAAAAAGCCGCCGGAAATAAAAGGGACAGCCATTGAGATTGCCCGGTTGTATGCAACAAAAAGCTTTATTGGCAAAGGTGTGGGCAGGCTGCTGATGGAAGCTTGTATTGACGAAGCCAGAAAGAAAGAAAAAGAAATCATTTGGCTTTGCGTATGGGAGAAAAATAAAAAGGCAATTGATTTTTATACCGCCTGGGGGTTTCAAAAATTTGGTGAATGTGATTTTGTTTTAGGGGATGATGTACAGCATGACTGGATGATGAAGAAAGACCTTACCGAATCAGTTTTTTAAACCACTTAAGCTTACCCTTAAACGGTGGGTATTTTATTTTAGGGTCGAACCATGTTGGTGTTTTCATTACTCCTTTTTTATGGCTGAAAACATCGAAAGAATACTTGCCATGATATGCGCCCATGCCGCTATTACCGCGGCCGCCAAAAGGCAAATTAAAATTAGTTAAATGCCAGGATGCATTGTTAACGCAACCACCGCCAAATGGAATTTCTGTTAACCACCGCTCTTCTTTTTTATTGCTGCTGGTAAATACATAAAAAGCCAGGGGGTTTGTATTTTTATTGATGATACCTTTTGCTTCTTCAAATGAATCAAAACAAATAATTGGCAGCAACGGGCCAAAAATCTCTTCACCCATCACAGCGCTTTCATCTGAAATATTTTCAATAATAGTAGGTTCAATGTATCGTGTTACCGCATCATAGTTGCCTCCGTAAACTATAGTGCCTTCTTTTAGGTAAACAAGTAAACGGTTAAACCCTTTTTCGTTGATGATCTTTCCATAATTATAACTCTCGGAAGCATCAGCCGTAAAAAATTCGTTGATAGCTGTTTTTAGTGCAGTAATAAATTCCTCTTTTACAGATTGATGCACTAACACGTAATCAGGTGCTACGCACATTTGGCCGGCGTTAGAAAACTTCGTCATAGCAATTCGCCTGGCCGCAATTTTTATATCTGCATCGCTTTCCACTACACAAGGACTTTTGCCGCCAAGTTCCAACGTAACTGGTGTAAGTTGTTTGGCGGCCATCTCATAAATAAGCTTTCCAACGCTGGTGCTTCCTGTATAAAAAACATGGTCGAACCGAAAGTTATTCATCATCGCCGGCACTACCTGGGCGCCATCGCCTTCTACATATAAAACATAGTCTTTCGTAAAAACTTCTTCTATCAATTTTTTCATAACAAGCGCCGTAGCCGGTGCAAATTCACTTGGCTTTAGTACCACGCAATTACCGGCAGCAATAGCGCCAACCAATGGTGCAAATAATAATTGCAAAGGATAGTTCCAGGGGCCAATAACCAGCACAACACCCAGCGGCTCTTTATACACATAGCTTTTACTGGGAAAGTTCAAAAGGTTGGTAGCCACTTTTTTCGGTCTCATCCACCGGTGCAGATGTTTTAGCGTATGGCTGATTTCAGCCAGCAAAAAACCGATCTCTGTAACCCAACATTCTTCAGGGCTCTTTTTTAAATCATCGTACAAAGCCCGCATTAATGCCGGTTCATAGCGAAGGAGTGCCTCATAAAGCGCCTTCAGGTTTTGCTTTCTGAATTGATAGCTACGGGTAGCGCCGCTGTTAAAATGGTTGCGCATTGTTTGCAGTTGCTGGAGAATGGTTTCCATTGAATAAAAGTAAGATAAGCAGGAATGGTTTTTTGGTAAGCCGGCGCACGGAACATCTATTTAGCTTTCGTTGCGTCGCACCCTTCAAGGTTCTTATCGCTAATGAGCAACACCTTATTATATTTGCCCCTATGTTAAAAGATATACAGCCAACAGGGAAAAAAGATACACGAAGCGGCTTTGGTGATGCCATGAACGAGTTAGGAAAAACAAACCCTAATGTGGTGGCGCTTACTGCCGACTTAGCCGGCTCGTTAAAGCTAAACCAGTTTGCCAAAGACTTTCCTGAACGTTTTGTACAAATAGGTATTGCGGAAGCTAATATGATGGGCATTGCTGCCGGGTTAACCATTGGTGGTAAAATTCCTTTCACAGCCACTTTCGCTAACTTTTCTACCGGCCGCGTATATGATCAAATTCGCCAGAGCATTGCCTATAGCAATAAAAACGTAAAAATATGTGCCTCCCACGCTGGAATAACGCTTGGCGAAGACGGCGCCACACACCAGATACTGGAAGACATCGGCATGATGAAAATGCTTCCTGGCATGACGGTTATTGTGCCTTGCGACTATGCGCAAACTAAAGCGGCAACATTGGCTATTGCTGAATATGTAGGCCCGGTATACCTGCGTTTTGGCCGTCCTGTTTGGCCCATATTTACAGCGGAGCTGCCCTTTGAAATTGGTAAAGCACAACAGTTTTCCGAAGGCACCGATGTTACTATTTTCGCCTGCGGCCACCTGGTGTGGATAGCGATACAGGCCGGTGTTGCCTTACAGGAAAAAGGCCTTAGCGTGGAAGTAATAAACATCCATACAATAAAGCCGTTAGATGAAGAAGCGATTCTTGCTTCTATAAAAAAAACAGGTTGCGCTGTTACCGCCGAAGAGCATAACATAATTGGCGGCTTGGGCGATGCGATAGCGCAGGTGGCTGCTAAAAATTTTCCGATACCGATTGAGTACGTAGGCACTAATGACACGTTTGGCGAAAGTGGAATACCAGATCAGTTAATGGAAAAATATGGCTTAACCACCAAGCACATTGTGGAAGCAGCAGAGAAGGTGATGGGCAGAAAGAAAAATAATAGCTAGCTGTAGTTGCCGGTCCTATATCAATAAACACAAATACATAATACAAAAAAGCCAGCATACCGCTGGCTTTTTTGTATTTATACAGTTAATAGTTTCCAAAAAGAGATTTTTAGGTAAAACCCCTCTTTTATTACTTGCGTACTTTTTTACTTTTACCACGTAATTCTGCATAGTAAATGCAGCATTTCTATAAATAGACTGTCTATAAAGAAATCCTCTCCTTCGAAATTACCGTAAATCTTAAAAATCCCTTATCTATCAGAAAAGCCGCTTAACAATAAATACACCACACGTTATGCGCACTCTTCTAAGCTTCACCGGATCTGTAATTTACCTTTTGGTAATGAGTATAATTTGGCCGTTGCTGTTTCTTGTTTATACAGGCTTGGAAACCGTAGCTGCTGTTCAATATTTAAAGCAACAAAGATTACATTTCCCAAATGTTTTTACCTACATCAAACTACCATCGTTCCAGTTACCCGGAAAAAGATACGTTCAAACACTGTGGACGAAAGCTGTTCGCTTTCATTTATAAAAGCTTTGATGTTCGCCGGGTAAGAAATTAAGTAAACCGGCAACTAGCACGTTATTGACAGGCAATGTTTCGGATAACATTGCCTTTATTATAAAAAGCAATCGTAAACTTTTTTCTTGTCCTTTCCGGTAAACTCCTCGCTCCTTATTGTCTTCGGTTAAACTAAAAGTCCTTCAGAGTGGAGAGCCTTTACTCTCTCTGTAGGTTTGAAGGTTTCTAGACTGAGCTTAAAAGCAGAACGGCTTTTACGTAGTAACTTTTCGTCACCATAAAGTATCTGCTACTAAAGCATTACCGGTGTTTATGGATTTTGATAGCCACAGCAAAACATCTATTTGTCCTGCGCCTTTTCTTTAGGTGACCCAGCATTGTCTTTTAAATACGCTTCTAACCTGCTTAAAAACTACGCATGTAAAAAAGCTGAACATCATAAGGCGCTGACTCTTTTGCTTGTATTTTGTCTTTAAAAACAATTTCCTTATTGTAAGCCGTTGCGCATAGGCAAATAAAACATTTTCTTGCCCGGGTACAATTGATGCATAGCCGGTAATGCCTAAGCCCCGGTTGCTTTTAAAAAGGGTACAACAATTTCACGCCATATCCCCGGCTACCTGCTCTGATATACAATCACACTTCTGGGCATGTATAGATTCTACGTTCAAATGTTCGTATTTCTGCCCCAGGTTATACGCAGTGATGCCGCCCTGGTAAAATTTCGAAACGTCGATCGCTTGTGAAAGTGCGGCTTGCAATAATCCTGAGGTAACGCTTTCGGCAACAGCAATGGTTTCTTCTCCTTCTATAATGAGGTCCTTGTTTGAGTTAATTAACCCCGGATCGATAAGTGGGTTGTCCATGATCTCCATAAGTAAGACAGTTTCGTTACCAAGGGATAAAATTGTGCCGATAGAGGGTTCTGTATAAATGCGGTTGCTAATTAGCAACGCATTTACTTATCTATAAAAAATTATCTTTAGCGTTTTCAATCAAGCCGTAAAATCCAACGCATTAAAATACACAAATGGCATTAACCGACTCTTCAGACGCATTGTTGCTGCAACAGTTCCGGGCTCCTGAAACAAAGGAACGGGCTTATACGGCCATCATTAAAAAATACCAGGAGCGGTTGTACTGGCATATCCGCCGGCTTGTGGTTGACCATGACGATGCTAATGATGTATTGCAAAATGTGTTTATCAGGGTTTGGAACGGACTGGCCAATTTTAAAGAGGAGTCGCAACTTTACACCTGGCTCTACCGTATTGGTACTAACGAAAGCCTTACTTTTTTAGAAGGGCAGAAAAAGCGTCTTGCGGTTAGTTTAAGCGATGTGGAGACCGGCTTAAGTAATAAAATAAAGGCGGATAAATATTTTGACCCTAATCGTTTAGAGTGGAAGCTGCAACTCGCCATTCAACAGCTTCCCGAAAAACAGCGGGTGGTTTTTACCCTGCGCTATTATGATGAAATGCCTTATGAAGAGATGAGCCGGGTGTTGGAAACAAGTGAAGGTGCCCTAAAAGCAAGCTATCATCATGCGGTGAAAAAAGTTGAGGACTTCATCAAAAATCATTAAACTTTGGATATAGAACAAGGTCGTACATCCCGAAAATGAGTAACCAAAAAAACATACAGGATGAATTAAATAGCCTTGAAAGCGGCCTGACCGTCAACAATGACCAGGTATTTTCAGTGCCCGAAGGTTATTTTGAAGGATTTGCTTCTTCTCTTTTGGCAAAAGTAAAGGCCAGCGAAGTCTCGGCACAAACTGAGCTGGCAGAACTTTCTCCGTTGCTGGCCGGCATTCCTAAAGTAACGCCTTACTCCGTGCCCTTCTTTTATTTTGAACAGAATGCAGCACTAATCCCAGACTTTTCTGAAGACCCTCAACTATCTTTTTTGAGTGAGATTGGAAAAGCGGTCGTCCCTTATAAAATACCGCAGGGCTATTTTGATACCTTGCCTGAACAGATTGTGAGTAAAGTAACTCAGCCAATGGCTAAAGTTGTTCCCCTATTTGCCCGTAAATGGATGCGCATGGTGGCAGCAGCTGTAGTTGGAGGAATTTTATTTGTGGGAGGCTACCAATATTTTAATGACAAGCCACCAGCAGATCTTGCCGGTAATTCCAGTGATACCACGCAAAATTTTGTAGCGCAAAATGCACCGGCAATTGAGCAGGAAATAAGAAAAACCAGCACAAAAGAGCTGGATGAGTTTATAAAAAATGTGGGGATAAATGTAAAGACGGCAAAAGCAGAAACTTCGTCATCAGGTAAGGATAATGCAAAAGAGTTATTGAAGGATGTTTCGGACACAGAAATGGAAGCTTTTTTATCTGCCTTGCCAACAACTGATGAACTCTTTGTAACTGATTAACTATGAAAAAGATTATTTACCTACTATTTTTCCTATTTGCTATAAAGCCTGCGTTTGCGCAGGATGGTCAGCCTAATGAAGGAAAACTTCGCGAAAAAATGGTGGATTACATTCAGGCTAAGCTTGGATTAAGTCGTGGCGAGGCTGAAAAGTTTCAACCTGTTTTTGTAAATTACTTCAAAGACCTCAGACGCACTACTAAAGAATTTAAAGGTGATCGTTTAATCCTGCAACAAAAAATTGTTGAGGTGCGTCTTCGTTACCGCGACCAGTTTAAACCGATTATTGGCGAAAAACGTAGTAATGAAGTTTTTGAACGCGAAAATGAATTTATACAAACTGTACGAGGTGAAATCAACGAACGCCGGCAAGAACGCCGGGAGGGCCGTGCTGACAAAGGAAAAAATTCCAAGTTGTTACAAGATTAATTTTCACCTATATTTGAGCTTGGTGTTTTTCATAGGTTAGCAACGGCCGGCTCTTTTTAGGGCGGGCCTTTTTTTTGAGCTCAACCTTCCTTTCCATTAACCCGTTCCTGTTCTTTTATTCATTTCCTATCTTGCCGCCATGCCCTTGATTTTAAATATTGACACGGCCGTGCAATCTGCTTCTATCTATTTGGCAGATGGAGCCACAATTTTAGATTCTTCCATAAGCGTTTCGGAAAGGGAAGCCGCATCGTGGCTTCATGTAGCGTTAAAAACGCTAATGGAAAAAAACGACCTTCATCTCCAACAACTTAACGCTGTCGCTATCAGTGCTGGTCCAGGTTCTTATACAGGCTTGCGTGTAGGTATGGCCGCCGCTAAGGGGTTCTGCTACGCGTTGTCAATTCCCCTGATCACTATTAACACACTGCAACTAATGGCGGCATCAGTTTCTAAGCCTACTACTAAACTTCTTTGCCCAATGATTGATGCCCGGCGCTTGGAAGTATTCACTGCTTTGTACGATACAGCCCTAGAGGAAGTAATGCCTTCAATTGCTTTAATTCTAAATGAAACGTCTTTTATTGATTTGTTAGATGAAAACACCATCACATTTTTTGGGAATGGAAGCATAAAGGCAGCATCGCTTATTAATCACCCAAACGCGGTATTTGTAAAAGCTACAGGCACTGCATCTGGCATGGTTTATTTAGCTGCTAAAAAGTACCAGCAGAAACAATTTTCCGATCTAGCCTATACAGAACCTTTCTACGGTAAGGATATACACTTACCTATATCTAAAAAAATTTATTAAACTTTTTAATTGTATATATATGTTGGCTATTAAATGGAATTACTTATAATTAAATTGCATCTTTATTACAACTAAAATAGGAACAAGTATCTATGATTATGGAAAAAACCCTATCAGTAAAAGAAGATTTAAAGATTGATGCGATTCAATTAAAGAAAGCTGCACTTGTTTTCAGAGCTGTTAATCACAAGCTTCGCCAGCAGATCATAAAATTCATCAATCAGAACGGTAAAATTACCGTTACACAGATTTATGTAAAGCTTCGCCTTGAGCAATCTGTTGCTTCGCAGCATTTAGCCATTTTACGCAAAGCCGGATTTGTAATTACAGAACGTGATGGTAAGTTTATTTACTATTCTGTTGACAAGAACCGCCTTGCTGAAGTGCATAAGATTGCACAGGATTTATTGAAATAAGCTTTCATTTTCTTCACCTTTCCTTTAGTGGCGAATGATTTATTTTTGCTGCTAAAGGAAATTTTATGTTCATTAAACAATTATATACTGCTTGCTTAAGCGAGGCAGCTTACTTTATAGAAAGCGGCGGTGAAGCGGCAGTAGTTGACCCACTACGCGATATAGATGCCTACATTCAACTGGCTAAAGAACATAACGCCACGATAAAATATATCTTCGAAACACATTTTCATGCGGATTTTGTAAGCGGCCATTTAGACCTTGCAAAAGCAACCGGCGCCGTTATTGTTTATGGCCCTAAAACAGAAACGTCTTTTCCGGTGCATGTAGCAAATGACGGTGAAGTTTTTTCCGTTGGCAAACTGTCTGTTGAAGCGTTGCATACTCCCGGACATACCTTAGAATCTACCTGCTATCTTTTAAAAGACGAAGAGGGGAGACAGCATTGCATATTTACAGGCGATACGTTATTTGTTGGCGATGTAGGCCGCCCGGATCTTTCACAAGAAGGGGCAACTGAAACAATGGATGATTTAGCTGGTATGCTATATGAAAGCTTACAAAAGAAAATAGTTCCGCTGCAGGATGATGTAATTGTTTATCCTGCCCATGGACCGGGCAGCGCTTGTGGAAAAAACCTTGGCCCCGCTACTACCAGCACTATAGGCAAAGAAAAAGAAACCAATTATGCCTTAAAAGCAACTACTAAAGAAGCGTTCGTGAAAGCAGTTACCGATGGTCTTTCTGCACCCCCCCAATACTTTCCTATCAATGCAAAAATTAATAAAGAAGGTTATGACAGCATAGCTAACATTTTAGAGAAAGGACTTCGGCCATTAAGCGTTGAGGAAGTAAAGAAATATAGCGCTACTGATGCCCTGATTTTGGATACAAGACCTGCTTTGGAATTTACGCAGGGCTTTATTCCGGATTCTGTTTTTATTGGTTTAGAAGGCCGCTTTGCTGAGTGGGCAGGTAGCCTGCTGCCATTTGATAAGGAACTGATTTTAGTTTGCGAACCTGGTAAAGAAAAAGAAACTGTTACCCGCCTGGCAAGAGTTGGCTTTAGCAGAATGGAAGGGTTTTTACAAGGTGGTATGGAAGCGTGGAAAGCCGCTGGTGAATTACTTGATATGATTATTGATATAGAAGCTGACGAACTGGCTATGGATATTCCCTTTGATCCCAACCTTGTAGTGGTTGACGTACGTCGCCCCACGGAGTTTGCCGATGGGCATGTAACTAATGCAATAAATTTATCGCTTAGCGAAATGACCGACCCTGCAACGATGGCGCAGTTTGGAGAAGAGCAAAACATTTATGTTCATTGCGCAGGTGGTTATAGAAGTGTTATTGCCGCCTCCTTATTAAAGCGGCAGGGCTTCCATAATTTACGTAATGTATCAGGTGGGTGGAGTGCAATTAAAGAGCAGAAAAAAATCAAAACTGAAAAAGAAAAAAGTGTATTGAATTAACAGTTGTATTCTGTTACGTAAAAAGCTGAGGGATAAACCCTCAGCTTTTTTATAATCAATATACCCCTAAAAGGGTATTGTTTATATTTTTTTATTATTTGAGATTTACAACGATTTTAATTTCTCTGTAGAGAGATGAAAATCAATTGTTTTTATTCTTAGTTGTACGAACGGGGGGCATGTCTATGTTCCCCTTTTTGTGTTTAAATAGAAGCGTTACGTACCTTTTCAAACAATAATTAAAGAAACCTTTTTTGCAATACCATAGCCGCTTTGCAAGCATAGTACCTGTTTTGGTTAGATATTATTTTAAATATTTATATCCTTGTTTATCTACCCCAAATTGGGTATTTTTAAATAATACTGCATTTACGATCTTTACTAAAACCAGACAAAACATGCCACTGATTATAACACCAAACGGAATGATAAATGATAGTCCGTTAACCCCCAGGGAAAGAGACGTATTACAACTCATAGCTGATGGCCTCCGTCAAAAACAAATTGCTGAACGATTATCTATCAGTCCGGAAACTGCCAGCAAACACATAAAAAATGCCTATAAAAAATTAGGAGCGCATAGTAAAGTAGATGCTTTGCGTAAATCGGGAATGTGGTAAGCTAAACTATAATTTTTCCGTACTCTTCTTTCCATTCCCACTTCCAGCGCCGATGGCTCCAGAGCCAGTTTTCGGGTTGCTGCTCAATTGACCATTGTAAAAAATCCGCATACCTTTTTGTTAAGTCACCGGCCTGGGTAGCAGAAGGGTTTTCTTCCGCCAGTTGAAAAAGTATTCTATAATAGCCTCGGTTTTCTTTTATAAAAAAACAAAACACAACTGGTATATTTCCACGCCGTGCACCGCTTTCGGGGGCCCGCACAAAGGGAGTAGGATGGTTAAAAAAATTAACCCAAAAGGCATTGTTTGGATCACCGGGGTTTTGGTCGGCTACTAAAGCGATTACATAATTTTTGTTGCGATGCGGAAGTATCTCTGCACGAAGATTGGTCGCAGATAAAAGTATAGCCCCTGTTTTTGCCCGCATTTTATAAAACATCCGATCGAATATTTTACTAGTAATAGGCATATAAACGGTTAGCAAAGGATATACTAAATGTAAAGGAATACTGAGGTTGGCATACTCCCAGTTAAAGTTGTGGCCCGAATGCAACTGTACTTTTTGTACGCCTTTTTTATGCAATTCATCAAACACAGAAAAGTCACCGGTGAAATGTTTACGGATAAACTCTTCCCCTGCGCTGAAGGCCTTTATCGTTTCGATAAAACTGTCAGCAAAGCTTTGATAAAACTTTTTGGCAATGGCTTTTCTTTCGGCTTCTGACTTGGAAGGAAATGCAATGGATAAATTATGGTGAACTACTTTTCTCCGATAGCCAATGATGTAGTAAATAATAAAATAAGCTATATCTGAAAAAAGATATAGCACTTTTAAAGGCAAAAGTGACAAGAGGTACAAAGGACCATAGACGACATAGTACATAGGCTGCGCAAAGATAGAGAAGTACAAGAGTGCGACGCAACAGACGCTTCATACTTATTCTTCCCCCGGCTCAAAAAACAGCTTTAATTTTTTTCCCTGCAGAATATAGATAAAACTCATTTCCTGCTTTCAACTATTACAGTACTATATTTTGAACCAGCTCTAATTTATCAGGGTAATCTGTATTGAAGTGAAGGCCCCGGCTTTCCTTCCTGAAGGAAGCGCCTTTAACAATCAGGTAGCCAACTGTAATCATGTTTCTTAACTCCAGCAATTGTTGCGACACCGTAGTTGTGCGATACAATTCTTCCGTTTCTTCAAATAACAAATCAATTCGTTTCAATGCTCTTTCCAAGCGAATAGTATTACGTACAATGCCAACATAATCGCTCATGACCTGTTGTAGTTCTTTAAGGCTTTGAGTAATTAAAATCATTTCTTTTGGCTCTGAGGTTCCCCCGGCATTCCAATCAGGAATTTGCGGGAGAGATATATTGTCATCAACTTTATTCACTGCATCCACATAGCATCGGTGCGCAAATACCATTGCTTCTAAAAGCGAGTTACTTGCCAAGCGGTTGGCACCATGCAAGCCGGTGCTGGCACATTCGCCACATACATATAAATTCTTTATTGAGCTTCTTCCCCACTCATCGGTTTTAATGCCGCCGCAACTGTAATGCGCAGCAGGCGAAACGGGTATCATTTGTACGGCTACATCAATACCAACAGACAAACATTTTTCATAAATATTAGGAAAGTGGTCTTTGAATTTTTGCAAATCCATATGGCGACAATCGAGATACACATGCTCGGTACCGCCAATCTTCATTTCATTATCTATTGCTCTTGCCACTATATCCCGTGGGGCTAAATCTCTTCTTTTATCATAACGCTCCATAAAAGCTTCCCCGGCAGCATTACGCAAAATTCCTCCATCACCCCTGACAGCTTCTGTAATTAAGAATGCCTGGCCTCTTTTGCCGGCCTCATACAAAGCCGTTGGGTGAAACTGGATAAACTCCATATTTTCAATACGGCCCTTTGCCCGGTAAACCATTGCTACGCCATCGCCCGTGGCAATATATGGATTGGTGGTAGTACGATAAACCTGTCCATTACCACCGGTAGCAAGCAAAGTATTTTTCGAAACTATTTTTTCTATTCGGTTCGTTTGCGAATTGAGGACGTATACACCGTAGCAACAAATATCAGGAGTAGACTTAGTTACCAGGTAGCCTAGGTGGTGTTGTGTGATAACGTCTATAACAAACAGGTGGTTGAGCAGGGTGATGTTGGGCGAACGTTTGATAGTTTCCAGCAAGGCCCTTTCCATTTCTTTTCCTGTCACATCTTTATGATGAAGAATCCGAAACTCGGAGTGGCCGCCTTCTTTGCCTAGCTTGTAATCCCCTTCGGGGTCTTTATCAAACATAGCACCCCACTCAATAATTTCATCAATTCGTGCCGGGCCTTCCTTTACCACAATCTCAACTACTTCTCTGTTGCAAAGCCCGTCACCGGCGATCAACGTATCCTCAATATGTTTTTCAAAGGAATCATTTTCTAAATCATTCACTACAGCTACACCGCCTTGTGCGTACTTGGTATTGGTTTCATCGGGAGCGGCTTTGGTAATGATGATTATTTTTTTATCGGGGCAATGCTGGGCAACTTTTACAGCATAAGTAAGGCCGGCTATGCCGGATCCAATAACAAGAAAATCTGTTTGCATGAAAAATACAATAGTTAAGGTGTGAAGTTAGGAAGAGATGCGCTTTTAGTTATTTGAGACGTCAAACACGCAATAGCTCATATAATAATTTAATTACCTTACAGCCATCAAACTTAATTTATGAGAGTTCTACTTGCTGCTATTGCAGCCCTTCTTCTTTTTAGTTGTAAAGAACAAAAAGCCCTGTTAACATTATTTATTTAAATAAAGATGCGGTGTTTACGAAAGACTCAGTGCGAAGCTTTTTAAGCACTGTGCCTGATGAACAGGCGGATAGTAGCAAGGCCGTCTTTTTACAAGGGATTGGCTTGATAAAAAATAATAATAACGCTACCGCAGCAATTGCTTAGTATTTATCCAACTGCCAATGCTTATTACGAATTAGGCAACGTTTACCTGCAAACCAAAAAGTGGAGTATAGCTTTGCAATCATTTGAAATGGCTGAAGCCATGAATTTTACACCTTCAGGTAATGTGCTATTTGGACAAGCCAGTTGTTATGCAGAAATGGACAGTACCGAGAAGATATACAGCTACCTTACGTATGCAGTTCACAACGGGTTTGTAGATAGAGCAAAAATTCTGACCAACCCACATTTTGCCACGTACAAAAACGATGACATGTTACTAACTAGTTATAATGAAGCCATGAGCGGCAACGGCGACCCTGAGGAAATTTTATGGCAGGGATACACACAGGATTTTAAGCAAGCATCTTTCCCCTATAAGCTGGATAGTGCCCATAAGATTATCGATTACACAAAGGGGCAAACTTTTGATGCTTTTACCACTGACAATAAAACGATAGACGCTGTTATCAGAAATTTTGAAATTATTGGCGAAGCAGCGAACCGTTTACCGGACGCTTTTCGGGATACTCATACTTCTATAGATTGGGCTCGTATCAAGGGGTTTCGAAACAGGATTGTTCATGATTATTTTGGGATTGATTATTCTATTGTGTGGCAAATAAAAGAAAGCTTTTTACCTCAACTGATTCAAGAGTTGAATAGGATTGATCTTCCAAACCAATAATTTTGTATATGCTAACAAAAAAATTCATGAAGACATTCCTTACACTATTCCTTTTCACCATTTGCACTATAAACGCATCAGCGCAAAACAAACAACCTGACACAGTTAACCTTGACACAGCTAAAAAAACTCAACTCGTTGATGCCTCTTGTGGCCAATGTCAATTTGGTTTAAAAGGCAAGGGTTGCAACTTAGCGGTACGTATTAACGGCCAGGCTTATTTTGTAGATGGATCTGATATTGATTCGCACGGCGATGCCCACGCCGATGATGGCTTCTGCAAAAAAATAAGAAAGGCTAAAGTGCAGGGTGAGGTTGTTGACAACCGGTTTAAGGCAACTTATTTTCAGCTTCTGCCGGAGACGGCAAAAAAGAACCGCTCATAAAATCTGGAGCGGTTGTTAACGGAATGAATCCCTTTCAATCTTTTGACAAAAGCCTCACTTTGGTTTCTTCGGCAACCAGGGCATATCCGGAATAGCCGCCGGCTCACGATAATAATTATTGCGTAACGAATCACTCCACCCATTCAGAGGTTTATCAAATGAAGTGCTGCTAAAATAAATTTGTCCCTGAATATTGGGCTGAGTACGGGTACTATCAATCTGCCGGGGAATAAGTGTACGGTCTTTCCATGCGGCACTACTACCAGCCTTGTAAATACCTAAGCCAATATAGCAATGTCTTCCGTAGCTATGGCTATTCCACCATTCCAGTATCGGTTGAAACGGTGCGTTGGGTTGTGTAAACTCCCAATAAATTTGAGGCGCCACATAATCAATCCAACCATTACGTAGCCACAATAATACATCGGCAAATAAATCATCGTAATTGGTTACACCAGCCCTTGTAGCACTTCCTTCAGGGTCTTTATCCTTATTGCGCCACACGCCAAAAGGCGAGATGCCGAATTTTACCCAGGGCTTAACCTCTTTGATGACAGCTGATAGTTGACGGATAACGGAATCAACATTACTTCTTCGCCAATCATCCCTCGTCATACCATTACCATATTTAGCATATGAAGCAGCATCAGGAAATTCTTTCCCCGCAATACGATAGGGATAAAAATAATCATCCATGTGCAGGGCATCAATATCGTAGCGGCTTATCATGTCTTTCATCACCATTATCACCCAGGCCTGTGCTTCTTTATTACCGGGGTCGAAGTAAAGTGTAGTGCCGTATTGTACAAACCATTCGGGGTGAAGTTTTGTAATATGCGAAGGAGCGATAGAAGCTCTCCCTACTGAAAAGTTTGCACGATAGGGATTCACCCATGCATGATATTCAAAACCGCGTTTATGCGCTTCATCAATTGTAAATTCTAAAGGATCGTAAAATGGAACCGGGGGCTTGCCTTGCGTACCGGTAAGCCATTGGCTCCAGGGTTCGTAAGGCGAAGGATAAAAAGCATCGGTTGCAGGACGCACTTGCACAATCACTGCATTCATGCCGTTGCGTTGGTGTACTTCTAACTGACGAATGAACTCTGATTTTTGGCTATCAACATTCCATTGGTTACGGCGGGGCCAATCTATATTATCAACTGAGGCTATCCATACGCCACGGAACTCCGGTTTGGGCTGAGCTTTGGAATGTAAAATGCAAAATGTAAAATATAAAATATAAACAGCCTTCTTCATGGGATTACGATTAAAGGAAATGAAGATAAGGAGTTCAACTATGCAATCGGCAATGAGCAATTAGCAAACAGAAACACATTTAACAAAACTGGCTTCAATGCCGTTGCTTATTGCGTATTGGTCATAAGTCTTTCACGACCGCAGTTTATCAAGCAAATCACTCAATTGGCTGGCCTCTTCGTCGGTAAGATTATTCATCACTTCATCCATTGCATTTGAATGGGCGTCTAGTTTTTCCAGCAGTTCCAAACCCTTACCTGTTATGATCACATCCACTAAACGTTTGTCTTTAGGACAAGTGGTTTTTTTTACAAGTTCTTTTAAAATAAGGCGGTCAACAATGCGGCTGGTATCGCTCATTTTATCCAGCATTCGCTCCCGTATTTGAAGTGTAGAAAGGGGATCGGGATGTGCGCCACGCAAGATGCGGAGGATATTAAATTGCTGGTGGGTTATGTCTTCCGCGGCCAGGAAAGCTTTTATTTTTTCAATAGCCCAGCCATAAGTAAACAAAAGGTTGATCATTGCCTTTTGCTTCACATTCTGAAACGTATTTTGATGTATGTCTTCCTCTATTCCCATTGCCTCAAAAATAATAAAATAGAAAACCTATGAGACCTGCTAAATTCTACCGTACAAAAACAATTTAACAGACCTCATAGGTTAAAAAATTAGTTGTTGTAGTAAAACTTCTCTTCTACAATCTTTCCGTTCTTCCAGCGCTGAACAGATACTTGTTTGTAATTACGTACACCATAATCTTTATGGGTATAATCAAACCACCATTCTGTTGCGGCCACATCATCACTGATGATTGTACTTAAAACTTTAGCGCCACGAAACTCGGTGAGGCCTTCTACGAAAGCTACTTCATATTCGCGGTTAATATCAAAACCATCACGCACCGGGTAGTCATTATCCTGCATTTTTACTTCGGGTGCATAAAATTTATCAAAAGCATCTAAAATTTTTCCTTCCAGAACCATTTGGTTCAATTGATCTACGTTCGTTCTTAAGTCTTGTGACATGGTAAATTGTTTAGAACACAAAATTAATGTTTAAACATTGATTAGTGGGGTTTGTTTTGTTAAGAAGTAATTTCAAGCTGAAATGTGAGAAATGAAATGGGATACAGTAGTGGATTATAAGTATTAAAATGCCTTCTGCTTCATCCCTGCCGTTCGATGTCTTACCTAAATCATCCCCATACCTTTACCCCTTCGGAGCAATTAGCGCAGATGTCAATGTTTTGGCGGCTTTGCAGCACCTGGCTGCGGAAATTTTTAAATTCTTTATTATGCCAGAGTTCTTTAAAAGGTTGCTGGCGCAGAGAGCCCAGTTTATGTTGCGCATCTTTATCAAAACAGCAGGGCACCACTGTGCCGTCCCAGGTAATTACGGGGTCGTTCCAAAGTCGCCAGCAGTGGTTGGCATTGTTGCCATTGAAAGCCATTTTACCTTCCTTGTTCTTTTTATACCGGCTGTATTTTTTGTTGGCCGGAATTAAGTTATTCGGGTCATTTTCATAATCGTAAACCTGTGCTGTTTTCAGCCGCACCTGGTCAACGCCTATTTCTTTGGCCAGCCGTTTTACGTCTTCTATCTGGTGCTCATTATGCCGTACAACCAAAAACTGAAAAATGATAAATGGCGTTTTGCTTTTTAATTCTTTTTTCCACCTTACAATGTTGGCAGCGCCGGCTAAAACTTTTTCCAAATTGCCGCCGACCCGGTATTGCTTATATGTTTCTTGCGTAGTGCCATCAATAGAAATTATCAACCGATCCAACCCGCTTTCCACGGTTTTCTTTGCTGCCGCATCGGTTAAGTAATGCGCATTGGTAGATGTAGCCGTGTATATTTTTTTTGATGAAGCGTACTTCACCATCTCTAAAAACTCAGGGTTTAAATAGGGTTCCCCCTGGAAATAAAAAACGAGGTAAGAAAGTTCTTGGTATAGCTGGTCAATGGTTTCTTTAAAAAAATTCTTTTCCAACATGCCGGTGGGCCGTGTAAAGGCTCTTAAACCACTTGGACACTCCGGGCATCGAAGGTTACAGGAGGTAGTAGGTTCAAAAGAAATAGAAACCGGGTAGCCCCACTGAACAGGTTTTTTGGTGTACTTACTATAGAGGTACGAAGCATACACTTTAAAGGCATTAGCCGCTCTTGTAAAGGTTAGCTTACTCAAAAAATTCATGCTATCACGGGTGTTCCACTGCATAGAACAAATATAACACCTTGCCGCCTGACCTCCCAGCCTCCTCTCCTCGCGGAGAGGAGGAGTAGGACTCCGAAAATTTGAAGAGTGCTTACGATTGGTGTTTTATTTTCTTTGGCTGACGGGCGGCGGGATAGAAGCGCTATCCTTTTTGAGCCTCGCAAAAAGATTGCAGCGGATAGCCCGGACGAAAGCCCGGAAAAGAGTTGGTGTTGAAAGCCCCTGATTATTTCTCTGAGCAAGCTGCAATTCATAATTGTATTCATCGTTATTTGCATACTGTGGCAAAAAGAAAGTCAACTGGAACTCTGCGTATTTTTTTATGGATGACGGCTGTTTTCGCAGCGCTTTTTATTGGCTATCTTATTTTTTTATGGAGCCGCATTAAAGAGCCGACGTTTATACGCTACAAAGAATTCGGCATTTCCATTCCTACACAATACGAGATACATGGCATTGATGTAAGCCGCTACCAGAGCACCATTGCCTGGGAGGCTGTAAAGGAAATGAAGGTGAAAAACATTCAATTAGGCTTTGCTTTTATGAAGGCCACAGAGGGAAATGATTTAGTAGACCCATTTTTTAAACGCAATTGGAAAAAAGCAAAGAGCGCTGGGTTAACAAGAGGAGCGTACCACTTCTTTAACCCTAAAAAAGACGGGAAGGCGCAGGCGCAGAATTTTTTTGAACATGTAAAACTTGAAAGCGGTGACCTGCCACCGGTGCTGGATATAGAAAAAGCATTTGGAATGAGTGAGGCCAAGTTGCAAGTGGAAATAAAAAAATGGCTTGATGCGATGGAAGCGGCTTATGGCGTAAAGCCGATTATTTATACCTACGTTACGTTTTATGAAAAATATTTGAAGGGCAATTTTGATGATTATCCTTTGTGGATTGCACATTATTACCAGGCAGACAATCCTCGCATAAGCCGGCACTGGCATTTTTGGCAACATAGCGAAGAAGGCCGTGTGAACGGCATTATCGCTAAAGTTGATTTCAACGTTTTCAATGGCGACTCAGCAGCGTTTAAAGCGTTGCTGATACCTTGAAGAAACAGGCAATAAGCAATAAACAATAAGCAACATTTATTGCTAATTGCAAACTACCAGCTGCCAACTTATGAACAGTAAACTTGTAAACCTAGCACCGCATGGATGAATATGATGAATCAGGTATGGGCCCTGAAGTGACAGGGTACTTCAGAAAAATAATGAACTCTTTTGGAGCCGGGCTATTGTGGTTAATCGTTATGGGTACAGCAGGTTTCTTTTTTAAGCTGGCTATCATACGGGATGCGGTACGATGGTACAACCTTGTTTTTTACAACGTCTTTTTACTTACACTTTCAGCCCTCATTTTATATTTTTATAAGACATGGCGCAAGAAGGACTAGAAGATTAAACGTATTTACATTTGATTAAAGAAGCCGCATCAAAAATTGGCCAATCTTATTGAGGAAAATAAAAACCAATATGCGGAGCTATTAGAATCTTCAAGAAAGTATTTCACCTCATTGCAAACAATCCGGCATAGCGAAGAAGAGAATTGATAACGCAGCGCCGAAGTGGAATAGCGGCTATATGCCTGGCTTATCTATGGTGATGCTATACACTATTCCTGCCCAATTTAAGCTCACAAAATATATTGAGATTGGAAGCGGTACCAGCACTAAAATAGCGTACAAGGCAAGAAAGGAAAATGGTTTAAAGTTTACTATTACATCTATTGATCCCTCTCCCCGCCAGGCGATAAAAGCCTTTGCAGATGAATGGCACCAAAAGCGAATACAGGATATTTCTATGGATCTATTCAGCGGCTTATCCGGAAATGATATTGTATTTTTTGACGGCACCCACATGCTGCTTCCCAATTCAGACGTAGCCTGGTTTTTTCTTGAATTGCTTCCTCAATTACCAAAAGGCGTGATTGTTCAAATACACGATATCTACTTGCCTTATGACTATCCCCAATTCATGTGCGACCGCTATTACTCGGAGAACTATATTTTAGGCGCTGTGTTGTTGGCTAACCCGGATAAGTATAAAATACTTTGTCCGAATTTTTATTTAAGTGAAGAACAGCAGTTGGCAGAAATCATTGAATCTTTTTGGCAGCATCCGAACTTACAAGGTGTAGAAAAACATGGTGGCTCTTTCTGGCTAAAAGTGCAATAGATCAGGAGCTGTGGTCTGCAATAATTACCCAGCGGCCTTTTATCTTTTGCAGGAGTAAATTATAGTGCCCACTTAAGTCGCCAATACTTCGCTTCAGCATCCATTTGCCTACTACAAAAAAATATTGCGACGATAAGTTTTTTACCGTAATAATATCGAACGAAAGCTTTCCCATCGCTGCAGTATCAGGATAGCCTTTTTTATAATTTTCCAAGGTTTGTTGCCAGCCCCTGGTAACACCGCTTTTCCCAATGAACATCAGGGAGTCGCTCTTCCAGTAGGTCTGCATAAAGCCTTCCAGATCGCCCCGGTTCCAGGCCTCTGTTTGAGATGTAAGCAACTGGCGAATTTTTGTCTCCTCAACCTTTTGTGCCGAAACTTTTATCGTGAACAGCAGCATCAAACAAAGCAAGATTTTTTTCATAATAGAACATCTTTACAGCAATATAAATCTAAACAAATAGAATACGTCCCTACAAAACTTGTTGCCTCTGATTCGTGCAACGCACAAAATTCGTGTTCAACCTTCCTGTTAATCCTTTCTTATCCGGCTGATCCGCGGTTAACTTTGCGGCAACAAGTAGCGATTCATGTCGAAAAAATATATTTTCTATGCCGGGTTTTTTATAGTGCTTACACTGGGATTTTATTTTGCGCTTTCCTCTGCTATTCCGGGGTTTAGCGAAAAAAAATTTCCGCCTATAGGCAAGGTGCAGCCCTTTTCATTTATTAACCAGGATGGGAAGCCGGTAACACAAGAACTTATTAAAGGCAAAGTAGCTGTCGTAAACTTTTTCTTTACAACCTGTACTTCTGTTTGCCCACGAATGAACAACAACCTGAAGCCAACTTACGAGGCCTTTAAGAATAATGCTGATGTGCTGTTACTTTCTTTTACCTCCGACCCTAAAAGAGATTCGGCGGTACGCTTAAAACGCTATGCAGATTCGATGCAGGTAAATACGGCTAAGTGGATGTTTATTACAGGCAGCAAAGACAGCTTGTACCAGGCCGCACGCCATAGCTTTAAAATTGATGACCCAAGTAATTTTGTTACGGGTGATGAAGCAGACTTTCTGCATACACAGTTTGTGGCGCTGGTAAATAAGAAGGGCGAAGTGATAAAAATTTATGATGGTATCAAGCCCTCAGAATTAAAAACCATGACAGACGACATAAAAAAACTGTTAACCGAGTAATGCAAACGAAATCTATAACTATACGACTGAATGATATTCTTCATCGCAAGGAGTTAAGTTCTACCGAAAGCCGGCGAAAGATTCTAAGCCTGTTTTTTAATAGTAATGATGCGCTTACCCATGGCGACATAGAAAAAGAAGTAGGCCATAAATACGACCGGGTAACAATCTACCGCACCTTGCAAACTTTTGAAGAAAAAGGAATTATTCATGCGATTCCAACGGCTGATAATGCCATTTTATATGCCTTATGTAAAGATTGCACCGAAGGCCATCACCATGATGATCACGTACATTTCATTTGCACGGCCTGCGAAAAAACAATTTGCTTGGATGATGTGGTATCGCCTAAAATAGAGTTGCCAAAAGGGTATGTGGCAGATAATGTACAGGTGGTTATAAATGGGGTTTGTAAGGAGTGTCAGAGCTAACAAGTTTAACCCTTGGCCTGCACAATTTTTAGTAAAAAACTTTGATGAAATATTAAAGAAAGAGTCGTTCATTACTTGAACGACTCTTTCTTTATAAGAAGACCAGGAAGAGCTATATTCTTATAGTCCTTTTAATGGTTCTGCTTTTTTCACATACTTTTCCAGCCACTGGCTTTGCTCCGCCAGCATATGTAATAAATTTTCCTTGCCGGTATAGCCATGCGATTCATACGGCAGCATTACCAGACGCACATTACCACCATTGCCCTTAATAGCATTAAACAAACGTTCGCTGTTAATAGGGAAAGTGCCGGGGTTATTATCCGCTTCGCCATGAATTAATAATAAGGGAGTTTTAATTTTATCAGCGTAGCTAAAAGGGCTCATATCATGGTACAAGTCCGGCGCCTGCCAGTAGGTTCTTTCTTCGTTCTGAAAACCGAATGGAGTAAGCGTTCTGTTGTAAGCGCCGCTACGGGCAATGCCGGCTTTAAAGAGTTTGGTATGCGCTAACAAATTCGCCGTCATAAAAGCGCCATAGCTATGACCACCAACGGCAACCCGGTTCTTATCGCCAACACCCATCTCACTTAGTTTAGCAATAGCCGCTTCGGCATTCATCTGCAATTGCTCTACAAAGTTGTCGTTTGGCTTGCCATTGCCCTTGGCTACAATCGGCATTTCGGCATTATCCAATACAGCAAAACCCTGCGTAACATAAAACACCGGTGAGCCCCAACTGATAGTAGTAAAGCGGTGTTGCGAACCTCTAACCTGCGCGGCATCATCGGCTGAATTAAACTCTCTTGGGTAAGCCCAGATAAATGCAGGTAGCGGGCCATCTTTTTCTTTGTTATATCCTTTTGGCAAATACAGATCGCCGGTAAGGTCAACGCCATCGGCACGCTTGTAAAATACCTTTTGCTTGGTCACGCCTTCTAACTGCGGGTATGGATTAGTAAAGGCTGTAATTGGACGGTCGGCAATCTTTCGCATTAAATCTTTAATGTAAAAATTAGGCACAGATGTTTGCGATTCACGCCGTGTAAGCACTACTAATTTTTGAGGATCTAAAACATCAGCTACAAATTCATAACTGCCTTCGGGGCAACGCCAGATAATTTCATTTTTCTTTTCTTTTAAATCATATTTAGCCAGGTAAGGCAGGTCACCTTTAGCAGAAGAACCAACAGGATTATTCATTAAAATTTTTGATCCGTTATCAACCGTAACAATCACTTCTCTGCCCCAGGCATTCTTTTTCATCACCGGGCTGCCAGGATTATTGTAAGCGTCGGTTTGATTTAGATCGTAGAGCTTTTCTAATGTACCGGTTGTTGAAATAAACCTGCTAACCCTGCTTGTTTGCTTTGAGCGAAGTCCTTCGCTTACTAATGCCAACGAAGCATTACCCCAGGTGGTACCGCGATAGCGCATGGTTGTTTTAAACAATTCTTTTGCTTCACCTGTGAAAGGTGCTGCCAAAGCATAAACCGCATCATGGAAATCTACTTTAGTTTTAATTAAGCCGCTATCTAAAGGCTGTGCCCAAACAATAGTTGCTGCTTCATCATCTCTCCATTCAAACGCACGGGCGACGTTTTGAGTATTATCATAACCGCTCGGTGTGCCTTCGCTTGATGGTAATTCAGCTAGTTGTTTTACCACCTTCCCGCTCATATCTGTAATACTTACTGTAGTTGGAAAACCTCCGGCTGTAACGAGGTAAGAAAAGGGCTTGCGGATGGTTCTCACCATCATGTATTTTTTATCAGGCGATAGAGAGTTGGTAAGATAAATAGCAGGTGTACCCACTTTTGTTTCTACACCATTAGCATTTTTTATCAGTTGCGATGTGCCGTAAAATTGAAACAGGTCTTCATCGTAAGGTGTCTTGATCAAATCCTGGAAAGTGGCACTGGGAGCTGCTTTCCCAAGGTTCTCCTGGATAGATGGCCCTTTTGGCGTAATGCTTTTTTTAGGGGCCGCACCCGGTGTAGCTGTAGCAGTTTTGTAAAGAATTGTATTATCATCTACCCAAGTATAGGCCGCACCTAAGCTGTTATTTACCGCTTGTTTGTTAAGCTTCGAAACTTTTAAGGCAGTTACATCTACAACATACAAATCAACTTTTGTTGCTGTTGTATTTAAAAAAGCAATCTTGCTTTCAGATGGATTCCAACTGATGTTTGTTGCCAACAAATCCTTTGGCAAACCGGTTATAGTAACTTCTTTGCCTGTTTTAATATTTTTTAGTTTGATGTTGTTGATAAACACCTGCCGGCTGGGCGAAAAATTAGCCGGGTTTAATCGTAGACCAGCAATGCGAAGTTCCGGTTGGCCTAACTCTTCCACTGTTGGATAGGGGTTGCGTTCGCTGAGGAGCATCCATTCTGCCTTGCTATCGATACTTACACCTGGGGTAGGTTTGGCAAGGAGCAAATCGGCAACATCTTTTGGTGGCAGCTTATAACCATCACCGGTTTGGGCATAGGTAATTTGATACGAAATGAAAAGAAATACAATGAATAGTTTCTTCATGGTTGAAATTATTTGATGGGTTTAAAGTTAACCTCTATGGTAATAGATTTGTGAGGATTGCAGGATTTACTAAAAAAAAGAGTCGCTCAATCCTGAGCAACTCTTTAGTAGGAAAATACTTCTTGTCAACCTTAATTCGGATGCGTCAACTTCTCCATCTCCCCCTGCACAAACAACATCAGCTCACTAATATAATCAGGAGAAAAACTAAACTTCAAGCCGGCTGCTTCGTATAGCTGCGGCAACGTTTTGGTACCGCCTAATTGGAGGGCAGCCATATAATTACTGATAGCTTTTTCTTTATCTTTCTTGAACTGCATCCATAAGCCAATAGCACCTAATTGCGCAATGCCGTATTCAATGTAATAAAAAGGCACTTCGTACAAATGCAGTTGCCGTTGCCAGCTATATTTACGGTATTCCTCCAGGCCGGAAACATCCATGGTAATGGAGGTATAATCATTTAAAATGCTGCGCCAGTTCTCTTCTCTTTCCTCTAATGTATGAGCCGGATTTTCATATATCCAATGCTGAAATTTATCTATTGTGGCAATCCATGGAAAGATGGTCAGTACTCTTTCTAACTGGTGTTGCTTGGCTCTTTGTAAGTCTTCTTCATTGTCAAAAAACACCTCCCAATAATCCATGCTGAAAAGCTCCATTGCCATAGAGGCTACTTCGGCAATTTCCATCGGGTATTCTTTGAAGGCAGTAAGCGGTAGCTCGTGTGCCAAAAAAGAATGTATAGCATGGCCACCTTCATGCACCATCGTTGTAACATCGCTCATTTGACCAGCAGCATTCATAAAAATAAACGGCGCACCGGTTTCCGGCAACGGGCAATTGTAACCACCCGGCGCCTTGCCTTTGCGGCTATCCAAATCAAAGCGGCCCATCTCTTTCATCTTGGTCAGGCACTCACCAAAGAAGGGATTCATCTGCGTAAAGCAATCAATGGTTTTAGCTACCAGTTCTTCCCCGGTTGCAAAAGGCCTTAATGGTTTTATACCATCCGGTTCGGCTTCAGTATCCCACGGACGAAGTGTAGGCAATCCAAGCTTTTGCCGCTTACGGTCGTAAATAAAATCAACCAGCGGACGCACATGTGTTTTTACTGCTTCATGAAACTGAAAACACTCTTCCTTGGTATAATCAAAGCGGCCAAGGTCAACAAATTTGTAATCCCGATAATTAGCAAAGCCGGCATTTTTCGCAACGGTATCGCGTAAGCGAACAAGCTTTGAAAACAATTCGTTCATTTGCTCTTTGTCCTGCAAGCGGCGGTCGCCAATTTTGCGATAAACCTCTTCACGCAGCTCACGCTTTGGGCTTTCTAAAAATTTGGCTGCTTGTTGCAATGTGTATTCCTGTCCATCTACTTCAATGCTCATCTTACCGGAGATAACACCATATTGTTGTGCAAGCACAGCTATCTGCGATTGCAGCGGAATATTTTCTTCCCTGAAAAGTTCAATGCTTTTTTTTACGCTGCGCAGATAAACTTTATAGGCATCGCCTTCCAACGTTTTGGTGAATTCGTTATCAACCAGTTTGCGGTTTAATTTATCAGCATATGGCTGAATCTTAGGCTGAATCTCTGTAACAAAAAAGGTGAAGGCATCTTCCAGCTCTTTGTTCTCGGTATCGCAGGTCATGCGAATCTGGCGCCAGGCGGCGTCCTCGCCAATCACGGCTTCTACTTCGCTGAGGTCTTGCAGCCATGTTTCTAAATCTACTTTTGTAGCGAGCGGTCTATCAGTTAACTCTTTAAAAAAAGGTTCAATTGTTTCCCAATCGATGACCTTAAAGTCGTTAGGCAGATAAGTACGCGGTATGCTTGAAATATTTGCGGTAGGGGTCATGGGTGTGAATTGTAAATAGTGAGTGGTGAGTATCGTGACAGTATAAAAGGTTTTTAGGTAGCAGGATTTTGCAACAATCTACATTTCGATTATTAAAGAGCGATGAGCGCTCATTCACCATTGACCACTCACCACTTACAAAATCACTCTTCTGTTTTCTTTTTCTTAGCTTTTGTAGTCTTGGTCTTAGCCACCTCAGGAACGGCATCCGGAGTTACTTCCATTACTACCTTTTCACCGGCTGTTTCTAGAGTTTCAGCAACATTCGCTGGCGGCGTTTCTTCGCTACCTTCTTCCAGCGCTTCTTCCTTGGGTGTATAATCAACATTATGCTTCTGCAATACAGCAAACCAGTTGATCATTTTTTTCATATCGCTTGCATATACACGTTCTGTATCTATTTCAGGATAAACCTTTTCAAAATAGTCTTTAAGTGCTTTAGTATCTTTTATGTCGGGCTGTGCTTCACTACTATTTTTCATTGCGTTAAATACATCCGACAGGGAAATATTTTCGCCTGTAGTATAAATTTCAATGCTTTCAAGGTGGGAAAGATTGTGTACCCGGCTTGATACAAATTTGGTGCTTTCATCTTCTAATGAACGCACAATAGCGCCATCTGTTTTACTGTTCAAGATCTCGTATAAACCCGGCATCCCGGTTACGGCAACAATTCTGCTATACTCCATAGATTAAATATTTGGGGCTGCAAGATAAGAAAGAGTAGGCAGTAACCAGTAGGCAATAAGCAGCTGGGGAACCCTACTGCCTGCTGCTTACTTTGTTACCGCCTACTCTTTTTATTAGCCTTAATTAACCTTAGCGGCAAAGTCACGGTAGCATTTTTATACACCTTTGCACCAATATCAAAATCACCATATGTATCGTAGAAGCCTGGTTCTTGCAGTGGCCTTATTATCAGCACAACTTTTATTTGCACAGTTTAGTATTAATGGAACAGTTAAAGACCAGCAGGCAAAAGCGGTTCTATCCGGCGCTACTGTACGTTTATTTAGTATCAGTGATTCTACAATTACTAAAAGCACACTCAGTGATGCAACAGGAAAATTTTCTTTTCAGAATTTGCAGGCTGACAGTTTTTTACTTTCTATTTCATTTATCGGGTTTAAAGAAGCAAGCAAAAGCATCCGTTTAGATTCAACCATTACTATTGACTCTCTTACAGCAACAAGAAGTTTAAATATCGATGTGGCTTTAGTACCGGGCTCTTCGCAGGACTTAGCAACGGTTGTTATTACTTCAACTATTGCTCCGGCCACACAAAAAGCTGATACGCTTCAAATTAATGCGAGTCAGTACAAAGTAAACCCAGATGCCAGCACCGAAGATTTGGTAAGGAAAATGCCGGGTATAACTATTGAGAACGGAGTGGTAAAAGCACAGGGTGAGAACGTACAAAAAGTAACAATTGACGGCAGGGAATTATTTGGTGACGATGCCACAGCGGCCTTGCGAAACCTACCTGCGGAAGTAGTAGACAAGATCCAGGTTTTTGACCGCTTGAGCGACCAGGCGCAGTTTTCCGGTGTAGACGATGGCAATACCACAAAAGGCATCAACATAGTGACCAAAGCCAATATGCGCAATGGTCAGTTTGGCCGTGTGTTTGCAGGTTACGGCACCGATGGCCGTTATGCGGCCGGCGGAAATACAACCCTTTTAAAAGAAAATCGCCGCATTTCCATAGTTGGCAATTTCAATAATACCAACCAGCAAAATTTTTCGCAGCAAGACTTATTAGGGGTTACCAGTAGCACGGGCGGTGGAGGATTTAGAGGCGGTGGCGGTGGCGGAGGCGGTGGAAGACCACAAGGTGGTGGCGGTGGAAGACCACAAGGTGGTGGCGGTGGAAATTTTGGTGGCGGAAATACCGGAAACTTTTTGGTAGGCCAGCAAAATGGCATTAACCGCACGAATGCGTTTGGTATTAATTATTCCGATATCTGGAACAAAAATGTGACAGTTACCGGAAGCTATTTTTTTAATGATACCAAAAACATGACGAACCAGCTCAGTAGCTTAAAATACCTGAACCAGACTTTCAGCGACATTGACCAGATATTGGATACAACGACGTCTACAAGTACCAATACTAACCATCGCTTTAGTTTACGGTTTGAATGGCGGATTGACTCTAACAACCAGCTTACCATAACTCCAAATGTTAGTACACAAAGCAATAACTCCTATCGCCGTACCGGGAGCAATTCTATTTATTTTTCTAATCCGGACTCATTGCTAAGCGTTATTAACGAGAACATCAATCGCAGTCAGCGTTCAGGCAACAACATAAACAACAGCATTTTCTATCGTCACTCCTTTGCAAAGCGGGGCCGTTCTTTTTCTATCAATCTGAATACCTCCTATAACAAGCGTGAGGGCGAAGCATATGTGCAGACATTTGCCAGGGAGTATCTTACTTCCGGTTTCGACGATACTACCTCTAACCGTTTCACGGACCAATACAACAACGGGCTTAACCTGTCTGCGAACCTTTCATACTCTGAGCCCTTGAGCCAGAATTCGCAACTCCAGTTTAATTATAGTCCCAGCGTATCAAAAAGCAAGTCAGACCAGCAGGCCTATAACCAAAATTCGCAGGACGGCAAATACTCTATTTTCCTTAGCAACTTTTCCAACGTTTTTGAAACCCGCACTGATGCGCACAACGCCGGGCTTAGCTATCGTTGGGGCGACCGCGACCGGCAGATCTCTTTTGGTGCAAACTACCAGTACACAAACCTGAATAGCGAACGCCTTTTCCCAATCAAAGCCGTTGTTGATAAGAGTTTTACAAACGTGTTACCAAACGCTCAGATCCGGTATAAGGTTTCCACCCGGAGCAGCTTTAGGGTCAACTACCGCACCAACGTAAACCAGCCCTCGGTAACTCAGTTACAGGATGTGCTTGATCCTACTAATGCTCCATCATACAATATTGGAAATCCAAATTTAAATCAGCAGTATTCGCACCAGTTGAGTACACAATACACCTACACCAATACCGGGAAAGGAATTGTGGTAGTAGGTAATATTTTTTACCAGGCTGCCACCAACTATATTGCCAATGCTTCGTTTAACTCTAGCCGAGACACTACCATAAACGGTGAGAAATTGACCAGGGGCTACCGGTTAAACAAGCCGGTAAATTTAGATGGCTATAACAGCTTGCGTTCATTTGTTACCCTGGCCTTCCCTTTAAAGTTTATTAAATCGAATTTGAACCTGAATGGCGGGATTAGTTTATCAACTCTGCCCGGCATGACCAATTATGTAATGAATCAAACAAAAAGTACTACGTATACCTTAGGATCGGTTATTGGCAGTAACGTGAGCCAGTTTATAGATTTTACCATCTCTTACTCCGCTAATTTTAATGATGTAAAGAGCAATGTGGCCAACTCAATTCCCAACACTTATTTTCAACACGTGGCCGGCTTGCAATTAAACCTGTTGTCAAAACAGGGTTGGTTCTTTCAGAACGATTTGAACAATCAATACTACAGCGGTTTGTCTGACGGCTTTAACCAAAGCTATTTTCTTTGGAACATGAGTGCTGGCCGCAAGTTTTTAAAAGGCCAAAAGGGCGAGCTTCGGTTAAGTGTATTTGACCTTCTAAAACAAAACAGGAGCATTAGCCGTAACATCACTGAAAACTATATTGAAGACACACGGAATGACGTGCTGCAACAATATTTTATGGCAACTTTTTCTTATAACCTGCGCAATTTTGGAACGGCCGCTGCACGCCAGCAAAACCGCGAGGGCGGTGAAGGCAGAAACTTTGGACCGCCCAGGTTTTAATGATCAAGCTTTACCTAAGCAAACCTAGAAAGTACAACATTCATATACCGAAAGAGCCGTTCATAAACGGCTCTTTTATTTTTGCAATTGTGAGGCAAAATCATAAGTCAAATAATACCTTTTCAATCCTTGCCTTTAGTGTTTCGTAATCTGTATACCCTTGCGCCAGCAAATAAAATTTCGTTTCACTTGTTTGTAATAACACAGTTGGATAGCCTGTTACCTGTAGCTGTTTCACCAAAGCAAATTCGTAGTACGCTTTCTCTTTGTATTCTTCGCTTTTAAGCTTTTGATAGAACTCTTCTTCCGGGATATTGTACTTAGGCAACAGATGACGATAGGCTTCTTTATCAGTTAAATCGCGTCCTTCATAATTTAAAGCATATTGCAGATCAGCAGCGATTGCGATTGCTTTATCAGGCTGATATTCTTTTATAATGCAAAGTGCTGTTGCGGGCATTTCGGATGATGGATACCAGTCTGTTTCTTCAGGATGGAACACATGCCATAAAAAGTCTTCACCAAACTTTATCCCGGTTAATTCTTCTACTCTTTTGTAAGCTGTTTGAATGTAGCGGGCTGTTGCACCAAAGTGTTGTGGCACCTCTGGTAGAATCATGCCGCCTGATAGGACTTCAAAGTTTAAGCTGTCTTTATATTCTTCTTCAATGCGTGTGATGACTTTGCTAAAGCCATAACACCAGCCACAGTAAGCATCGTAGCAATAAATTATCTGAACCATGATTTGGATGGATTTTATGGATTAAGCGGAAGAGGAATCTCAACAAATTTTTGATTCTCCAGACGTTTGAACTGCAAGCTTTGGCTTCCGAAATTAATTAACAACCCAACTTGCATATTATAGGCTTCAAGGTAATTTTTGCCTTGTGCTAAGTGAACTTTTTCTAATTGTATGATTGCTTTCAACTCAACCATAATTTTATCTTCTACAAAGAAGTCAACTCTTCTTTCACCGATATTCCTGCCTTTATAGTAGATCGGCATACTAAATTCTCTTCTAAACTTTAACCCACATTCTTGTAGATCTATTTCCAAAGCCCTCTGATAAATCACTTCCTGAAAACCATTGCCCATTGTCGCATGTACTTTCATGGAAGCTCCAATTATCTTTTCTGTTATATCATGAAATTTATATTGATTCATAAGCGTTAGTTTCCACTAAATCCGTAAAATCCACCCAAATCATGGTTCAGATTTAATGCGCCTCTAACCAATTTTCACCTTCCCCAACCTCTGCTAAAATTGGAATGCCATTGGGCAACACCATGGCGCTTTGCATACATTCTAAAATTACCGGTTTTACTTTTTCGGCTTCTTCTTTTAGCACATCAAACACCAGTTCATCATGCACCTGCAAAATCATTTTACTTTGAAATCGATGCTCTTTAAATGCCTTATGAATTTTTACCATCGCCAGCTTAATCATATCGGCAGCCGTACCTTGTATGGGAGAGTTAATAGCATTACGTTCTGCATAGCCACGTACCGTAAAATTAGAGGAGTTGATATCCCTTAACCAGCGCTTTCGTCCCAACACTGTTTGCACATAGCCGTGCTCCCGGGCAAAGTTTATCATAGCATCCATGTACTTGGTGATACCCGAAAATTCCTGTTTATAGTTGTCAATAATTTCCTTTGCTTCGCTACGGCTGATGGCCAGATTTTCTGCAAGCCCAAAGGAGCTTTGTCCATAAATAATACCGAAGTTGACGCTCTTGGCTTTATAACGCATCACTTTTGTTACCTCGCTTTCTGCCACTTTAAAAACTTTAGATGCGGTAGCCGTATGTACATCCTTGTTTTGAAGAAAGGCTTCGCACATAATAGGGTCGGCACTGATGGCGGCAACAATGCGTAATTCAATTTGCGAATAATCGGCGCTGATTAAAATATGATTCTCATCTCTTGGTATAAATGCTTTTCGTATTTCCCGTCCCCTTTCTGTACGTATTGGAATATTTTGAAGATTAGGATTGTTGCTTGACAGGCGGCCGGTAACAGCAATTGATTGTGCATAATTGGTATGCACTCTGCCGGTTTTTTTATTTATCAGGAGCGGCAATGAATCTACATAGGTCGACTTCAACTTGGTGTACTCACGATACGCCATAATATGATCGGCAACCGGATGTTTCTTAGCCATCTTACTTAAAACTTCTTCGCCGGTTGCATATTGGCCCGTCTTTGTTTTTTTAGCGGAGGGGTCAAGTTTCAAGGCGTCAAACAAAACTTCGCCCAGTTGCTTTGGCGAACTAAGATTAAAACGGACGCCGGCAATTTCGTATACTTTCTCTTCGTGCACTTTTGCTTCAATGTCTAAAACCTTAGAGTACTCAGCCAAAAAATCCATATCTATCCGTACACCTTCAAACTCCATATCGGTAAGCACAGGCACAAGGGGATTATCCGCTTCGTAAAAAACTTTTTCCACTTCCAGCTTTTTCATCTCCGGCTCAAATATGGCTTTGAACTGAAGGGTGATGTCGGCATCTTCAACTGCATATTCTTTTACTTTTTCCAGCTCCACATCGGCCATGGTACCCTGGCCTTTTCCTTTTTTACCAATGAGCTCTTCAATGTGGATCGGTTCATAATTCAGATACTTTGCACTGAGCCAGTCCATGTTGCTTTTGCCATCGGGTTCAATCATGTAGTGAGCCAGCATCGTATCAAACAGCTTCCCTTTTATTTCTATATCGTACCATTTCAGCATTAGCAAATCGTACTTAATGTTGTGGCCAATCCATGTTTTACTTTCATCATTAAATAAACTTGAAAAATTGGCAAGAATATTTTTTGTTGCCGCTACATCACCAGGAGGCAATGGCACATACCAGCCACTATGCGGTTCTATGCTAAAGCTAAGGCCCACCAGTAAAGCATTGTTGGCATCTATGCCTGTAGTTTCCGTATCAAAAGAAATCTGGTCTTGAACCGTTAACGCATCTAATAAAGTTTTGAATTCGCCTTCGCTTTCTACTAACTCATAGTCGTGTGCAACAGAGTTTATTGTCTGCATTTCGCCTGCCGCAACAATGGCTTCAGAAGCTGTTACCGGTTCGCCTTCAGTTAAGGCATTGCTGCTGAACAAATCCGTTTGCGTACCGACTGCCGCTCTTTTCTGAGGGGCTTCACTTATCTCTTCGCCTAAAATTCTTTTACCAACGGTTCTAAATTCAAGTTCATTAAAAACTTCTTTTAAAGCTTCTTTGTTCCATTCCTTTAACCTGAAATCTTCTTCGTGAAATTCAACAGGAACATCGCAAATAATGGTAGCCAGTTTCTTACTCATAATTGCCGCTTCCCGTCCTGCTCTTATCTTTTCACCCAGTGAACCTTTAATGTTATCAGCAGCTTCTAAAATCTTTTCTATAGTGCCATATTCAGTAATCAACTTGCAAGCGGTTTTTTGTCCTACACCGGCTATACCCGGAATGTTGTCCACGGCATCGCCCATCAATCCCAGCATATCTATCACCTGTGCTACATCTTTAATACACCATTTATCGCATACTTCCTGCACACCCATAATTTCTACTTCGCCACCCTGGTAGCCTGGCTTATAAATTTTTACCTTATCGCTTACCAACTGCCCGTAATCTTTATCGGGTGTTACCATAAAAACTTCGTAGCCCAATTTTTCAGCTTGTTTGCTAAGGGTTCCTATTACGTCATCGGCTTCAAAGCCATCGTACTCCATCATTGGAATATTAAAGCCAGCGATGATCTTTTTAATATCAGGCATAGCCGCCATTAAATCCTCAGGGGCATCCTGCCGGTTGGCTTTATAATCGGCAAAATCATTAACCCTGTCCGATGGCCTTCCGCCTTCAAAACACACAGCCATGTGCGTAGGTTTTTGGTTATTGATCAAATCAACCAACGTATTAGTGAAGCCAAATTGTGCGTTTGTATTTTTTCCTTTTGACGTGATACGGGGCGCCCTGATCAACGCATAATATGCCCTGAATATTAAGGCCATTGCATCTAGTAAAAACAGTCGTTTATCCATAGTAACGAAGGTAAGCTATGGATGTTTTGAACCGTATCTGCTAAAAATAAATCCCGCCTGTTGGCGGGATAGCTTCGTTGGTAAGGGCGACAAGTAAAAAGGTAAACGTTATTTTAAAACAATTGTTTGTGCTGATTGTTTTTGGGATACGGTTCCGGGTTCTTCATCACCTGTCTGAATTTTATTTGCAGTACTTCCATTAATCACCGGGGGAGCGATATCATTGGTTTCTTTTTTTACAAAGTTCAAATACAGGGCAACTAATAAAAGGCTGGCAGAAAAAATATTAAGCATGTAGCGATGACGACGTTTCATAGAATTGGGGATTAGACGGCTAAAATAGTATCCCAATTTTAAAAGAGCAAATGCTAAGGGAAGATTAAGCGGAAACACTTATTCAACTCGTAAAACTACTTGCTAGGTATGCTATATAAAAAACCCCGCAACGTTTGCGGGGCTTTTGTAAATAAGTGTGAGATGATCTATTGTAATACTCTTGCCGGTACATATAGTTAACTACCGCCACCGTTCAATTAATAAGGCGATAAATTACATAGCTATATGGTGCTTCTCAATATACTTCTTCCACCATGTTTGTTCTACTTCTTTACTCCAATTATAATGGGATTTTGTATCTGCTTTGCAAACTTCACAGTGATGAAGTTTTGGTGCGCAGGAATTACATTCAGGACAATAATTCAAGTATAAGCGCCACTTGCCTATCATACGTTGAGGCATTGAAAAGAACGTTACTAAGCTACCGTAGACTTGGTTCATAAAATTTGGATTGAAATACTAAAATAAAGCATAGGCTTTACAATTGCAATAGTAATCATGCAAACATTGAGAAAAGAGAATTTGTACTCAAAGCACTTTTAGTAAAAACACTTATTTCATCACTTGCAGTTTCTTTTGCAAAGAAAACATTTCGTCACGCAACCGGGCTGCTTCCATAAAGTCCATATCCCTGGCGGCCTTCTCCATTTCTTTTTTAGTAGCCGTCAGCTTTTTTTCCATTTGTGGGATGGTGGTATATTCCGCTTCGTCTTCAGCAGCTTTACTAATCGGAATTTCATCTATAGCATAAGGTGAGTCGGGGTCGTAGCCTTTGATATCAAGCACCGATGTTTGCCCCATGATCTGTTCGATAGATTTTATAACCGTAGTTGGTGTGATGTTATGTTTGATATTGTACGCTACTTGCTTTTCCCGCCTTCGCGCTGTTTCATCAATCGTTCGCTGCATACTTTCCGTCATTTTATCAGCGTAAAAAATTACCAGACCTTCTACATTACGTGCTGCCCGTCCTGCGGTTTGTGTTAGGGAACGTTCGTTACGTAGAAAGCCTTCTTTATCTGCATCAAGTATCGCAACCAATGTAACCTCCGGCAGATCCAATCCTTCACGCAAAAGGTTCACACCAACTAATACATCTATCCGGCCTAAACGCAGGTCGCGAAGGATAACAATCCGCTCCAGTGTATCCACATCACTATGAATGTATTTTGATTTAATGTCGATCTTCTTCAGGTATTTATCCATTTCCTCCGCCATGCGCTTAGTTAATGTGGTCACTAACACCCGATCGCCTTTTTTTACCCGCTTGTCAATTTCATCAAGCAAATCATCAATCTGGTTTACACTTGGCCTCACTTCAATTGGCGGTTCCAGCAACCCGGTTGGACGCACCACCTGCTCCGCTACCACACCGCCTGTTTGTTCTAATTCATAATCGCCCGGCGTAGCACTTACATAAATGGTTTGATTTAATAAGCCTTCAAATTCATGAAAATTCAGGGGCCTGTTATCCAGCGCTGAGGGAAGACGAAAACCATAATCAACCAAGGTCATTTTACGGCTCCTGTCGCCGCCATACATACCGCTTACCTGGGGAATAGTTTGATGACTTTCATCTATCACACATAAAAAATCTTTTGGAAAATAATCAAGTAAACAGAATGGCCGTGTACCGGGAGCCCTTCTATCAAAAAAGCGGGAATAGTTTTCTATGCCATTGCAGAATCCTAATTCACGAATCATTTCCAGATCATACTCTACTCTTTCTTTTATCCGCTGCGCTTCAATAAACTTTCCTGCGCTTTTATAATATTCAACCTGCGCCTGCATCTCGTCCTGTATCTCGTACATCACATTTTGAATCATATCCTTTGGCGCCACGTATAAAGTAGCAGGAAAGATGGCGGCGTTATCAAGCTTGCCAATGCGTTTGCTGTTTTGAACATCGATGCTTTCAATGCTTTCAATCTCATCGCCAAAAAAAGTTACCCGGTATCCAAAATCAACATAAGGCAAATTGATGTCAACAGTATCGCCTTTAACTCTAAAGGTGCCTCTTGTAAATTCAACTGTTGTACGATTATAGAGTGAGTTGACAAGGGAATGCAGAAAGCCTTGTCGCGACAACTTATCACCTTTTGCAATGCGAACGATTCCACTTTCATAATCGGTTGGATTACCCATACCGTAAATACAGCTTACACTCGCCACCACAATAATATCCCGGCGGCCCGAAAGCAGGGAAGTAGTTGCACGAAGACGAAGCTTGTCCAGTTCTTCATTGATGTTTTGATCCTTTTCGATGTAGGTATCAGTGGTAGGCATGTATGCTTCCGGCTGATAATAATCGTAGTAGGAAACAAAGTACTCTACTGCATTATCGGGGAAGAATTGCCGGAATTCACCATAGAGTTGCGCCACCAATGTTTTATTATGTGTAAGCACCAGCGTAGGCCGTTGCAGGTTTTGAATGACATTGGCAGCCGTAAACGTTTTACCAGAACCGGTCACACCTAAAAGCACCTGGTGTTTTTCTCCAGCCAAAATACCATCGGTGAGTTCCTGTATCGCCGTAGGCTGATCGCCGGCTGGCTTATATGGAGCAACTAATTTAAAAGCCATCGCTATAAAATAAATACAAAGCTACAACCCCCAAGAGCCGTGCTTTAATGGATTATTAAAAAATAGAATAGAAACAAAAATCCCGCCTTTTCAGCGGGACTTTTTAAGTAAGATTAAGCTGCCTGCATCTCTACGATCTTAGCCCTGATCTTTGCTTCCAGTTCATTAGCCAATTCAGGATTGTCTTTCAGCATTTGCTTTACACCTTCCCGGCCCTGGCCAAGCTTGTTAGTGTCGTAGCTAAACCAGCTTCCGCTTTTCTGAACTACACCCAACTCAACACCCATGTCCAGGATTTCTCCAACTTTAGAAATACCTTCTCCAAACACAAGATCAAATTCGGCAATACGAAAAGGAGGGGCTACTTTATTTTTTACCACTTTAACTTTCACACGATTACCAACCGCTTCTTCGCCATCTTTTATTTGTGTCATCCGGCGAATATCCAAACGCACAGAAGCATAGAATTTTAAAGCATTACCACCGGTTGTCGTTTCTGGGTTACCAAACATAACACCGATCTTTTCCCGCAACTGGTTAATGAAAATACAGATGGTACCGGTTTTAGAAATGGTAGCGGTTAACTTACGCAAAGCCTGGCTCATCAAGCGGGCATGTAAGCCCATTTTAGAATCGCCCATTTCACCTTCCAACTCGCTTTTTGGTACCAGTGCCGCAACAGAATCTATTACTACAACATCTATGGCGCCAGATAGAATAAGACGGTCGGCAATTTCCAAAGCCTGCTCACCATAGTCGGGTTGAGAAATTAATAAGTTATCTATATCAACGCCCAGCTTTTGGGCATAGTTGCTGTCAAAAGCATGTTCCGCATCTATAAAAGCGCACATGCCACCTTTCTTTTGCGCTTCGGCAATTACATGAATAGCGATGGTTGTTTTACCAGAGCTTTCAGGGCCATAAATCTCTACAACCCGGCCTTTTGGCAATCCGCCAATACCGAGGGCTGAATCTAACCCGATAGAACCGGTGGAAATAACTTCCTGAGTTTGCTCACCCCTTTCATTCATCATCATCACACTTCCTTTACCAAAGTCCTTATCAATTTTGTCCATGGTAAGCTTCAATGCTTTTAATTTTTCCGCGTTTGACATGTTTTCGATTTTGATTTTTATGAGAAGAATGGTGATTTAAAAATAGGCTTTTTCACCGTCCATTCTTAATAATTTATTAGAGCGTGAAGCTAACGAATTTAGCAAAGAAATGAGGTAAAAATTTAGGGATTGGGGGGTAAAGAAAGGTTAAAGAAAAACAGGTTTTCAAGGGTATAAATTGTTGGCTTTTAGGTTGATGAAAGCTGCCCCACGGGCTTTCCTTTTGCCTCACTTAGAGGTTTCAGTTAATCTATTTTGATGCTTCGGATTGGCAGTTATCTTTGTTAGCATAAACTCAAAATAATGAAAAAGATATTTCTCTCTTTATTGATAGTTTCCGCCATCAGTGCCGGAGCGCAGGACAAAGAAAAAGTACAGGCATCAAAAGGTGTTGTTTACGGGATTGTATCGGATGAGAACAAGCCTGTATCGCCGGACGAGATAAAAACCAAATTGGTAAACGACCAGTTTGATGGCCAGGTAAAAGCCAAAGTAACTGAAGTATGTAAAGCCGAAGGTTGCTGGATTAAAGTACAAAAGGCCGATGGAAGTTCTATGATGGTAAGAGCAAAAGACCATAAGTTTTTAATGCCTGAAAATATTGTAGGTAAAACCGTTTTAATTGAAGGCAGTGCTACCGTAAAAGAAGTAACCGAAGAAATGCGTAAGCATTATGCAGAAGACGGCGGTAAAAGCAAAAAAGAAATTGATGCAATTAAAGGTTCGGAAAAAGATGTGCAGTTTGCAGCGAAAGGGGTGAAGGTTTTAGATTAGAATAGAGTTTCAATTATAGATAAAGTCCATCCGCCAAAAAACGGATGGACTTTCTTTTTCATCGCACTATCATCGTCAACCATTAAGTGCCATCTTTATTTTTCTGGCACGAGTTTTTAACCGCTACAGTAAATAAGTTACATGAGATGCTGGATTGCCATCAGTTGTATTCTAATTTCTGCCTGCGGCAACAACGAAGCTGAAGTAAGCGAAACATCCCGTACAACAAGTTCTACAAACACAACGGCAACAGCCGCACAAACAGTTTCAAATGATACCAATATTGGTCTTGCTAAAGAGGCAGGTACGATAGAGGCGCCACCTGTTTCTATTATTAAACGTCCATCAGGTATCTACCAGTTTTTAATGCCTCACGGCGAAACAAAAGTTTTACATACAATAGCTTTTTATCCCGGGAACTTCCGCCTTCAGGAAGAATACAATGGGAAAAGAGACAGCGTGATAACAACGAAAGGGACATGGTCGCCATCGCAGGGGTTTATATGGCTGTATAAAGAGCAAGTAGTTCAGGGACGTTATAGCTGGAAAGGCGATACGTTGCAATATTATAGCCCGGCTTTAAAAAGATCTTTCTCCATGACTAAGCTTACACCAGCGGATAATAATGTGGCATGGCAGGAAAAGCGTAAAGCAGGAGCCTTATTGTTTGGCGTAGGCACAGAGCCATTTTGGAGTGTTGAAGTCAGTAAAGCTGATACCCTGATTTTTAGCTCACCCGAATGGACTAGTCCTTTAAAAGTGAAACTATCTCAAAAATCAAGGACAACCGACAGTTCAGTATTTGCTTCGGCACAGGATTCTTTACAGGTTGCTGTTTATCCTTTTTTTTGTAATGACGGCATGAGCGATTTTATCTACACCAACAAAATAAGCGTTACCTACAAGGGAAGAACCTACCACGGCTGCGGACAGCTATTCTAAACTTATATCGTTTTTGAATTGCCAGCCTGATTATGCTTCATGCCAATTCTTCAGGCTTGTTTCTCCTTATTTGCCTATTGCCTGTTGCCCATTGCAAATTGATATTCTTTCTCTATTCACTTTTATTTAAGCGGGGATTCATACTTTTTAATTACTTATTTACGTTCAGCGCATAAATACGCCTGTTATGCAAAAGGTTTTCATCCTGCTGCGAAACAATCAGCAAACCGGTCCTTTCAGTTTAGAAGAAATAATACAGTTTGATTTAAAACCTTACGACCTTATCTGGATAGAGGGCAAGAGCGCCGGGTGGTATTATCCCCAGGAGATAAAGGCTTTACATCCTCATCTTTCATTTGTTAAACAACAGGCCCAGCCGAATGCAGAAACAAAGCAGCA